>CADCWN010000167.1 GCA_902806415.1 uncultured Thermomicrobiales bacterium
GGGCGGTCCTTGCCCGCACCAGCTGCTCCAACTTCGCCCGCTCTTCGTCCGTCACGTCGCGCACACGCAGCACCATCGGCGCACCTCCGGCACCGACGCCGCACGACCTATGCCAGACTTGAGGAACGACGCACTAAACTGGGCATGGGGAAGTATACCATCGGTCGCCGGGCGATTTGCACGCCCGTTGCGGGCGGAGCCCACGAGCGGGGGGGCGGCGCACTGGATAGGGCAACATGGAACCGCGACGCATCCAGATTTCCCCTCTGATCCGTATCTCCGTTGGGTGGGCAATCGCCGACATGGGGAGGGTGGGCTGTCCAACAGCAGATGAGGTCTCGCGGCCGAGCGCGGGTTGCCGTCGCCGCCGCCTATCCCCTATCCTAAACTCTATCAGGCGGGCTTTCTCCCTGGGAGATCGCATAGTGAAGAAGAAAGTCGGTTTGTCGATGTTCACCACACGCCGGTTCGATCGCCGCAGTTCTAGCATCGCCGCGTTGCTGCTGTCCCTAACCCTATTCCTCGTCTCGTGCGGTGGCTCGGTAACCCCGACGGGGGTGCCGACCGCGACGATTGCGCCCGCCACGCCCACGACGGTTGCCGCCGCCCCGACCGCAACGAGCGTCCCCGCAACCCCGACCGCCCTACCGGCCACTCCCGTCCCCGCCGCGCCGGATACCCCTTCGCCCTCTGTCGCCTCGGAGACTGCTGGCGCGCCGACGGCCACGGTCGTGCCGCCCCCGTCGGCGACGATCGCGCCCCCGACCGCCACAGCCGCGCCGCCGGCCGCTACCCCGCTCCCGAGCGCCGGGCAGCCGACCCGCGTGAAAATCCCGATCATCCGCGTCGATGCCGCTGTGGAATATGTCGGGCTGACCGGCGATGGCGCGATGGATGTGCCGAAGGACTACAGCAAGACCGCCTGGTATGAGCCCGGCCCGCGCCCCGGAGATCAGGGCAACGCGGCGATCGCCGGCCACGTCGATTCCAAGACCGGCAAGGCGGTCTTCTGGGATCTCGGCAAACTGAAGCCGGGCGACGAGGTGTTCATCGCCGGGGATGACGGCACCGAGCGCCGCTTTGTCGTCACCGGCGTGGAGTCCTACGGGCGCACCACCGCACCGCTCCAGCAGATTTTCGGCCCTAGCACCGATCGCCGCCTGAACCTGATCACCTGCGACCCGGATAGCGGTTTTGATAGGACGAAGGGCGAGTACGCGGGGAATATCGTCGTCTACACGAATTACGCCCCCTGAGTGTGGCGGGGCGGTCTATGCCCCGTCACCTCTGCCAGAGCGGCATGAGGGAGCCACCGTTCGGCAGGGCGCGCTCGGCCACGAGTTGGCGTGTCGCGAGGTCGAAGACGCCGAAGGCGGGGCCGTTGCCGAATGATACATCGGCCCCGTCGCGCCGCGAGAAGTGATCGGCGTTCGGGCGCATCAGGTAGACGAAGCGGGTGTCAGGCGAGAGGGTGCCCCCCCAAGTGTCGCCAGGGGAGGTGTCCCAGCGCCACAGATCGCGCAGATCACGCGGGTCGAGCAGGCGCAGTTGGAAGTCGCCGGGATCAGGCGATGGTTGACCGCTCGCCAGATAACGAACGGTGTGGATCAGCACCCGCGCTCGGTCGCGGCCAGCACGTTACTATGCGCGGGGAGGGTTGCTCGCGCGCTGAAAGTTATGGCGTCCAGTGAGCGCGGGGTCTCGATCCGATCGTGCGCCTGCCAACGCCCTCCGGGCAGCGGGGTGGTGATCATTTCGCGCCCGCTGAGAATCAGCCGCTTGCCCGTCGCATCGACTGATAGGAAACGGTAGCGGGCATGGCCCATCTGCAGGGCGGTCTCGGTGCTGTAGGTCGGCAGATCGTAGGAGGGGGGCGGCGATTCGCCGACGATGTCGGCCTGTCGGACGATCGTGCGCGCCCCCAGGTCGACGACGGTGATCAACTCTGCGTCGGTGTGAGCGACATAGAGGCGGTCGTGAGCGATGTCCCAGGCCAATCCCGGCACTAGTATCTCCGCCTTCCTTCCTGGTTCCCCCGCCGACACTGCGCGCACTCCCGCGAGTTGCAGCGTCGCGACGAAGCGTCCGCTCGCGAGATTGAGGAATTGGAGTTGCGGCGTGTCGGTCGGCTGGCCGTTCGCGTCGAGCGCGCGGTTGTAGAGGATGAGTTGGTGGCCGGAGCATGACGGTCTGAACTCTTCGCCGACCGCCCCGCGCGGCAGCCAGGATACCAACTCGACGCGCGCCGCGCCGGGCACATACCGATAGAGGGTATATTCGCGCTGTGTTGGTGCCGTTGCGGGATCATCGGCGGAGACGAGCCAGGAGAGGGTACGACCTTCCGGCGCGAAGCCGAGCCAGGCGATCTCCCCCGCAACGGTCACCGGCGTCGGGAGATCGCGCCAACCCGCGAGGTCGATCAGCTGCAGGGTGGATTCGATGCCCCCGCCAGGCGGCGGGAAACTCGCTGTAGCGGTGGTGGCGAGCACGGCCAGAGTGTTGCCATCGGGGCTGAGCGCGCTGCTAAAGCGCGCGCCGAGGCGGATCGGGGTGTGGCCCGGCAGATCGGCCAGCGTCAACGGATCGATCGGACGAAGCTGTTGCCCTCGCCAACCTCCCCCATCCTGGGAAATCTGCTCGACCAGGCGGCGCAAGCAGGTCATACACAGCCAGTGCGATGGCGAGCAGTCCCAGCGGCAGGCCGAGAGCGCAACTCCGTCCGAACGCGCGAAGCCTCCGGGAGGCTGTGGATAACGTGTGGATAAAGCGGGCGGCCCCCCGATTGGCCGCACCCACGGACCGCCCCTTCTCACGTTCAATCATGCCGCATCTTCTCACCGATAGGGACGTATACCCTATCGATAGGACGCGGTGGCCGCTCGCTTCTTCCCCGCATCATTCGGCGCGCCAAACACACCCGCTGTGGCGGCACTGGCCGAGATTGAGCGAGGGCAGTACTCGACCGCGGGGCTTACCCAGCGATGTGCACGCGCAACCGTTCCTCGTCGAAGGCGATGCCCAGCCCCGGGCCATCCGGCACGCGCAAAAATCCGCCCTCGGGGTGGAGCGGCGCGGTCAGCAACCCCTCGCCGATCGGGTTCGGCGTGCTGGAGAACTCGAAGATCAGGAAGTTGGCGCTCGCCGCCGCCAGGTGCGCCGCCGCCGCGACGTGGACCGACGAGCCCATGCTGACGTGCGCGGCCCACTTCGTGGCGTGGAGACTGGCGACCGTCGCGATCCGCCGCCCCTCGCTGATCCCGCCCGCGCGGCAGATGTCCGGCAGGATCACATCGACCGCGCGCCGCGCCAGACGCTCCGCGAACTGCCAGCGGTTGCATTCCGTCTCCCCCGCCGCGATCGCCATCTCCAGCGCGGCGGTCAGGTGGACATAGCCGTCCACATCTTCCGGGGTGAGCGGGTCTTCGAGCCAGTAGACGCCCAGGTCTTGCAGCCTGCGCCCGACGTAGAGGGCGTTCTCGGCGGTGTAGGCCCCGTGCGCGTCGATCAGCAAGTCGGCCTCGCCCTGGATCGCCGCCGCGACCGCCGCCGCGGTCGCCAAATCGCTGTCGATGTCGCCGCGCCCAATCGAGAGCTTCATCGCCGTGTAGCCCGCGTCGATGAAGCCGCGCGCCGCCGCCACCCGCTCGGCGATCGTCGCGCCGGGGATGCCCGAGGCATAGGCCGGGAGTTCGACCCGGTACGGCCCGCCGAGCAGGCGGTAGATCGGCACGCCGAGGAGTTTGCCGGCGAGGTCCCAGAGGGCGATATCCACGCCGGAGATCGCCTCCAACTGATAGCCGGTGCTATGCCCGCGCAGGCGCATCGAGCCGTACATCCGCTCCCAGAGGAGGTCGATCGCCAGCGGGTCGGCCCCGAGGAGGATCGGCCCCAGCACATCCTCCACGACCGCCTTCGTCGCGCGCGGCCCAAGCGGCGCGTGCGCCTCGCCCCAGCCGACCGTCCCGTCGTCCGCCGTGAGCTTCACCAGGCAGGTCTGCGCCTGCGGCGGGTAGCCGCAGATGTGCAGATCGCCGATCTCGGCCAGCGTGCGGCGCGGGCGCGCCGTAGCCGCGCCTGTCGCGACCCGCAACCCGGCCCCCGCGACATAATCTTTATCCCCGACCAGGACGAATGCCTCGACCGCCGCGATCCGCGCGCCCGGCCCGGCCTCACCCGTCTTCGCTGACATCACCGCCCCACTCACCCACTATCCACAGCACCACAACCACGCCGCCCGGCAGCGCATCATCACACCCGCGCGCGGATGGTGCAACGGGATAGAGCGAGCGCCCCCTCCCGATCCCGAGAAGGGGCGTGAACGCAGTTGTCCTATCTACCCGCGCCGCGACATGACGATGTTGAGGATGTTCCAGAAGAGCAGGGCGACCGAGGCGAAGAGGCCGAGCGCCGCCGCGACGGGTTGATCGGTGCGGTAGTCGCGGATGATCCCCGAGGTCTGGTAGAGGAGCGCGGCCCCGGCGTAGACGACCAGCGCCGCCGCGAACCAGACCCCCAGGCTCAGCCCGAAGAGGATGGCGACGACAATCAGCCCGAGGGCCAGGAAGCCGCCGATCGCCAGCGCGCCGCGCAAGAACGAGAAGTCCGCACCGGAGAGAAAAGCCACCGCCGTCAACCCGGAGAAGAGGAAGAGGGTCAGCACCCCCGCCGTCGGCAACACATCCGGTGTGCTGTAGTTCGTCGCGACGAAGAGGACCGGCAGCAAGACGACCGCCTGCGCGACGACGAAGAGGCCCAGCCCCAGATATTGCATACTGCGCGACATGACGTTCCGCGCCCAGCGGTCCGCTTGGGTGGAGACGCCGATGAAGAGGGCGAGGACGATCAGCCAATTGTAGCCGGTCGTCATCGTCCCGATCAGATTCCGCGCACCGGGCCAGCGCAGCAGGAGCGCGGCGATCGCCGCGCAGGCGAGGATTGCCCCCGCAAGGTGCAGATAGGTCTGGCGGATGAAGGCGGCGCGCGCGGCACCCGGCGTGGTGGCGACGGGCAGGGCGGCGGTGGTCGCGCTCATCGGGCATCTCCCCAACTATCGTGCAGCGGCGATTCGTCGTAATGAGCTAAGAGGTCGGCGGGGTCATCGTAGATCGCGATCGCCCCGGCAAGGTCGCGATCGGGCCAGCCGCCGCAACGGAGCGCGATCGTTCGCACGCCCGCCTTGCCCGCCGCTTCGATATCGTAAGGGGTATCACCGAGCATGATTGCTGCGTCCGGTGCCAATCGCCCCTTCGCCAGCGCCACCGTGACGATATCGGGCGCGGGCTTGCTGTGCTCGGCATCGCTCGACGAGACAACCTCGTCGAGCAGATCGGTAACCTCCACGAGCTTGAGGAGCGTGTCGAGTTGCTCGCGCTCCGCTGAACTGGCGACGACGGTATGCAGCCCTTCCGCTCGCATCCGCGCTACCAGATCCCGGCTTCCCGGAAAGGGGCGTAAATGGGGTAAATACTTCTCCTGGAAGATCTCGCCCCAGCGCGTGCTCATCTGCTTCCCCTCGGGGGTTTCCTTCGCGAGCCCCGTCACCTCCGGTAAGAGGTTGTCGCCGCCCATGCCGATCAGCGGGCGCACCCGCTCGAATGGGACGTCGAAGCCGCCCTCGGTCAGCGCCTCGACCCACGCGCGAGCGTGCGCGTCGTTGCTGTCCACGAGCGTGCCATCGACATCCAGTATTACCCCACGTTGTCTCATCGCTAGCCCCGCTTCTGCGTTTCCAGGATTGCTTCTCCCTCGCGCGGCTTCCTGCCGCGTGAGGGCAATTCGCAAACCATGTTCCCCCGAAGCGGGGTGGTAGTCCTGCTAGGTCAACGGCGAGGTTAACACTTCCCAGCTATCCTGGCGTGCACCCGCGTACAGCGCCTCCATGATCGCGCTGCGCGTCGCCGCCTCGCGCGCGGTGACGAGCGGCAGGTCCACCTTGCCGGTCACGGCGTCGAGGTAGAGGTCGAAGGCATGGGGCAACCCCTCCGGCAGCGCCTTCCAGGGGCGCTTGCCATCGGCCTCGGCGACTGCGGCGCTCTCGAAGAAGAGGTCGCCGTTGATGACGGTGGCGTGGCCGCCCGTCCCCGCGATTTCTATGCTGACGCGGCTGCTCGGGTCGGCCCAGCCCGCCGCGATGCTGCCGGTGAGCCCGCCGCTGAAGGCGATCAGTCCCTCGCCGTACTCGTCGCAGTCGGCGTAGCGCCCGGTCGCCGCGCCGATTCGCGCCGTGCCGCGCTCTGGCGTGGCCTGGCCGTCGAGGAACCAGAGGAGGAGATCGAGCGCGTGCGCCCCCAGGTCGCCGAAGCCGCCGACCCCCGCGATCCGGGGATCGGCCATCCAGCGCCACTCGCCGTCGAAGAGGCCGTTAATCACGCCCGCGTGGCAGTTCGTAATTCGCAGGCGGGTCAGTTGCCCGAAGCTGCCCGCCACGATCTGCTCGCGCAGGAAGAGGTTGATCGGCTGGCCGCGCATGAAGAAGCCGGTCTGGAATGGGACACCCGCGCGCTCGATCGCGTCGGCCATCCGCCCGGCGTCGCCCGCCCCCAGCCCCAGCGGCTTCTCGACGAAGAGCGCCTTCCCCGCCGTCGCCGCCGCCAGCACCAACGCCTCGTGCCGATCGGTCTCCGCGCAGATGATCGCGCCCCCGATCGCCGGGTCGGCCCAGATCGTGTCCGGGTCGAGGATCGGCGCGTCGAGCGCCGTCGCCAGCCGGCCAGCCCGCGTCGCGTCGTGATCCCAGACCGCCGCGACGCGCACATCCCGCCGCGCACCCAGACGCTTGATGAAGTTCGGCGTGTGGATGTGCGCCCCGCCGACGAGCGCCAGTGGAACGGGGACGTTGGGTGTTATGCTCATGGTGTCATTCTCTCCACGATGGAAACCGGCAGTCGAAGGTCGAAGGTCGAAGGTCGAAAGGAGAATGGGAAAGGGGAGCGGGGTGGTGGCGGCCAGAATTTATGCGCGAGGCGCTAACGGCTTTGGCTGGTAGCTGAAGCCACCAGCCGCTGCCTCACACAGATGCTCTGCCGTTTTCCCCCCTTCGACTTTCGACCTTCGACCTTCGACCTCACAACGTGATTGTTTTGCCTTCCTCGATCGAGCGATAGGCCGCGAGGATGACCTGGAGGACGCGCCGACCGTCGCGGTGGTCCTGGATCGGGCGGCGACCGGTGGCGATGCTGTCGTAGAAGTGGTGGATCGTCGCGTCGAAGGTCTGCTGGTTGCCGACGGGCTCGACCGGGTAGGAGCGGCGCGACGGCTCGGCGAAGCCGCGCGGCTTCTCGTAGAGGTCGTACCGATTCCCGTACACCTCACCGCGCTCGCCGATCGCGTGGAACTTCGCATCGTTGGCGGGGAAGGCGAACCCCTCGCCGGTGAAGATCTGGCCGATCGCGCCGTTGGCGAATTTGACCATGACCAGCGCGGTGTCCTCGCCGTCCATCTGCGCCACGTAGGTGCCGCCCATCGCCGTCACCTCGACCGGCTCCGCGCCTGCAAGGTGGAGGAGGATGTAGGTCGGGTGATAGCCCTTGTCGATCAGCACCCCGCCGCCCATCGTCGCGCGGTTCGCTCGCCAGCCGACCATCATCGTCCCCTCCGCTGGGCGACCGGGCACCGCCGAGGCCGGGTAACCGGTCGGGAACTCGTGCGAGCGCAGGATGAACGGCGTGCCGAGCGCGCCACGGTCGAGCAACTCCTTCGCGCCCGCGACCGCCGGGTAGAAGAGCTCGTTGTGGCCGCTCATGTAGACGATCCCGGCGCGATCGACCGCCTCGACGATCCTGTCCGCCTCCTCGATCGCGATGCACATCGGCTTCTCGCAGAGGATATGCTTTCCCGCCGCCGTCGCCGCCAGGATCGCGTCGGCGTGGAGGTGGTGCGGCAGGCAGATGTCGACCGCGTCGATCTCGGCCTCACGGATCAGTTGGTGGTAATCGGTGTAGATCGTTGGGGCCGCGCCATCGGTGGCGAAGAGTCCCGCCGCCTCCGTCGCCGCCGCCTCGACCACATCCGACACCGCCGTCACGATCGCCTGGCCCGCCAGCTTCTGCCAGCCGGGCGCGTGCCGCTTCCGCGCGATATTGCCGCTACCGATCAGCCCGACCTTGAGCATCGCCTCCCCCTTTGCCGTATCGTCCGACCACCGCCAGCGGCGTCCAATCGCTGCGTTCCGGCGGGCATACTAACACCGCCGGGCGCGGCGATCACCTTCATTGGCCTGTTCTAGCGCGTTGTCCAGGCCGCAATCGCCGTGCTACAGTTGCCCGCCATGAACGGTCGAAACGCAGCGCTTGCCCACCCCGCAACGGAGCCTGCCCCAACCCCCGCCGCAGTCGGCACCGCCGCCCCGCTGGTGGCGGCGACAACGCGGGCGGGCAGGCGGGCGATCCTCCGCCTCGTTGGCCTCGCGGTCGCCTACGCGCTGCTGACAATCCTCTTCACCTGGCCGATCGCCACGAGCCTTGGCAACCAGATTCCCGCGTACGGCGACCCGGTCGATAGCGCCTGGCGGCTCGGCTGGGGGCAACACCAACTCCTGACCGACCCGCGCCACCTCTTCGACGCCAACGTCTTCTACCCCTACGCGCGCACTTATCTCTTCGACGAATTGCTGCTCGGGATCGCCCTGATCACCCTGCCGCTGCGCCTCTTCACCGACAACCCGGTCGCGATCTACAACCTCGCCATGCTGAGCAGCTTCGTCCTCAGTGCGCTGGCGATGTACGCGCTCGCGCGACGCCTGCGCTGCCCGCCGGTCGCCGCGTTCGCCGCCGGGCTGGTCTACGCCTTCGCGCCGTTGCACATGGCCCACCTCACCCATCTCGGGCTGCTTTCCGGCCAGTATTTCCCGCTCGCCATCCTCCTGCTCGACCGGATCTTCGACCCCGACCTCGATACCTCGTCCCGCGCGCGCTGGCGTGACGCGGTCGGGCTGGCCATCGTGTTGGCCCTGCAAGCCCTCTCGGCGCAGTATTACGCCTTCTACCTGCTCTTCGTCGTCGGCGGCTTCGTCGGGCTGCGCCTCGTGCAAGAGGGAGTGCGGCGACGCTTCCCGCCGCCCGCCGTCTGGGCGCGGCTGCTGACCGCCGGGGCGTTGGCCACGATCGTGGTCGCGCCGTTCTTCTTCGGCTACCGGACGGTGCAGGGGGATTACACGGTCGAGCGCTCGATCGCCCAGAATGCCTACTACTCCGCGAACCTCGCGTCGTTCTTCACCGCCGACGGGCAGAACTGGCTCTGGGGAATGCTCTCCGCGCCGTTGCGCGAGTTCGGGCGCTACACCTTCGAGCGCAATATGTTCCCCGGTCTGATCGCCCTCATTCTGGCGGCGGTCGGCACGATCGTGGGCCGACGACGACCGCTCGCGCAGTACTTCTTCCTGCTCGGCCTGGGCGCGGCGATCCTCTCGCTCGGCCCGAATCTCTACGTCACCGCCGATAATAAGAGCATCCTGTTCACGCGGATGCCGTACGGCTTCCTCTACTTTCACTTGCCCGGCTTCGACTCGATGCGCGTCCCCGCCCGCTTCGGCATTCTCTTCGGTCTCAGCGTCGCCGGGCTCGCCGCGATCGGGCTGACCTGGATTCTCGGCAAGGCAACGGTATGGCGTCCCACCCGCCCGTGCGCAGCTGGTCGCGCGCGGGCGGCGGCGCTGGCGGTGACGCTCATCGGCGGGATCGGCGTCGAGTCGCTGAATCGCCCGTACGAGCCGGTGCCGCTCGCCACCCGCGAGCAGGCACCGCCGGTCTACCGCTGGCTGGCGACGCAGCCCGATGCGGTCGTGATGGAGCTGCCGTTCGTCATCCCCGATCACCCCGACCAGACGGGGATGCTCGGCGATCTCTACCAGTTCTACGCCCTCTATCACGGGCGACCGGTTGTCAACGGCTCGGCGAATGTCCTGCCGAAGGGCTATAAGGCGCTCTACTACGAGTTCCGCGACGGGCCGACGACGCGCGCCCTGAGCATCCTGCAAGGGCTCGGCGTGACCCATCTCGTCGTCCACTACGACGAGTTGAGCGGGGAGGTCGCCGCGCGGACGCGTGAGACCCTGGAAGGCGGCACCACCCAGGCGCGCGGCGAGATCGCGTTCGGCGGCGATGCCGTCTATCGGATCCCCCCGACCGAGCGGTTCGCGCAGTTGCGGTCGCTCATCTCGCGCGACGCCTCGATCTATCTGTCGCGCGGCGAGGACCCGACCGGGGCGTATGGGGGGATGCTCGGGCGCGTGCTGCTTGACAACCCGATCTACACCCGCGTGCGCGTCGAATTCGGCCGCGACTACATCAGCGACCTCGATCCCGCCGCGCGCTACGACTACGCGATCCTCTACCATTATGAGAACCCCGCCGACGTTGGCTTCGCCGGGATGCCGATCGTTTGGGAGGATGACGTCGTCCGCATCTACGGGCGCAAGGCGACATAACAATAGATGAGTCGGGTGATTGTTCGCGATAGGGTAGCGGTCCGTTGCACTACTCCAGATGAAGCTTTGAGGTGGGGGAACCCCTCCCCGCCGCCCAGGTGGCGACCCTCCCCTGAAGCGGGAGGGTGGAATTACAGCCTCCCACCTCGTGATATTTCCCCCCTCTCCTCGGATGGGGAGAGGGGGGCTGCCCGCAGGCGGCGGGGGTGAGGGCCGCGCCTCTTTACCAATTCCCCCGCCCAATATCGAACGGCTCTTTGCCTTCAATGACAGTGGCGAAGATCTCCGGCGAGTTGACCGGCGCGATCATCCCGTCGGTGTCGGTGTAGCGCGTGCCGGATGCGCCGAGATAGGTATGGGCGCGACCGAGCGGCACGAACCCGACTCGCCCGTAGAGCTTGCCCAATCGCGCGATGTCGGTGCAGAGGTAGGCGATGTCGCAGCCGCGTTGCCGTAGGGTCGCCATCGCCGCGCTGGTCGTCGCCGAGGCCACGCCGCGCCCGCGCCAATCGGCGCGCGTGGCGACGCCGCCCAGCCCGCCCAACTGGATTGCCCGCCCTCCGAAGGGGATCGCGCGCTGCAACAACTTGATCGCGCCGATCAGTTCCCCGCCAGTACGAGCCAGGATATAGCCGACCGCGTCATCGTCGCTGCAGAAGCGATCGTTGAGTTCGCGCCGATCCTCCTCCGGGGTGGCATAGCCGCTGAATGCGGCCTGCTCCAGGCTGTTGAATGCCGCGAATTCTTCCGGCGTCAGCCCGGTATGGCTGCTGATCCGGACTTCCTCGGGAGTGCTGGCTGTGTTACCCATCGAAAGTTGTCCTTAACGTTCAGTCGCCCGGTGTCGCGCCGCCCGTCGGGAGGCAGCGACCGCCCGGCGGCAGATCGCGCATGTAGCGATAGACGCCGAAATAGCTCGGCGAATCCCAGTAGAGTTCGCGCAGGCGCAGCCGCCCGCTGAGTCGGAGGAGCGGTGCCGTCTCGCGGATGGGGAAACACTCATCGCGCATCATGATCACGATCGGCTGCGCCGCGACGTTCGCGGGGTCGATCGGCTCGGCGATCCGCGCGATCTCGGTGCCGGGGTCGTCCACGATCCGGTGCGGCACGCCGTCGAGCGTCAGCAAGATGTCGAGGATGTCGAGCGCCGTGGCCCCGTCCTTCAAATCGATCCTGACGAAACGCGGACCGAGCAGGACTGGGGCGTCGGTCCCGCGCACGCTGTTGACGAAGCGCACCGTCTCCAGAAAAGCCGCGTTATCCGGATCAAGTCGGCTCTCATGGGTGTAGTAGCGGCGCAGCGGGATAATCGGATAGAGGACGAGGATGAGGATGAGGAGCGCGGGAACAAGCGATAGCGCGGAACGCGGAACGCGGAACGCGGAATTTGTCTCCTGTAGAGATCTGGGTCTTCGCGTCAACCACGTTCTCATTCCGCGTTCCGCGTTCCGCGTTCCGACTTCCACCAGCGCCAGTGCGCCCGCCGCCACGGCGATCATCAGCGGCGGCAGCAGGAAGGCGATGTAGCGCCCGGTCAGCAGGTAGCGGTCGCCGTCAATCCCGTAGGCGTGGTTGAAGTAGGGCATCGTCAGCGCCGTGCAGATCGTCGCCAGCAGCGGCAGCGGCTGGCCGCGCCGCGCCAGCACGATCAGCCCGAGGATCGCCAGGGCGACGACGATCAGCATATACGGCGAGGTGAGGTAGTGCAGCGCCCGCTCCGGGGTCCGAAACGGGTTGCTAATCATCCGTACCAGCGCGTAGAGCAGGCTTCGCAAGTTGTAGACATAGGTATTGGCGGTCGGATCGGCGACGAAGGCGTAGTCGCGGCCCCGCGCCCGCCGGAAGCCGACCATCCCGTTCAGCAAGTTGGCGATCAGGACCGGGCTGTAGGCGAGGATCGTCGCGAACGGGGCCGGATACAGCCAGGGCGAGCGCATGAGCCCCCAGGAACGCTCGCGCCAGAGCGCAAATGCGAGCGCTCCGACCAGGGCCGGGGCCAGCACGATCGTCCCAACATGCGTCTGGAGCAGCAACCCGAAGCAGAAGCCGCAGAGGATCAGCCAGCGCGCGGCAGGCGTGAACGCGCCGGGTGGGGCGGGTGACAGCGCTGCCTCGTCTGCCCCCCCGTCGATCAGGGCGATCTGCGGCCGTGGTGGGGGCAACGCCCGTACGGCGCGCAAGACCGTGTAGAAGCAGAGGGTGGCGTAGAACGGGGTGGTGGAGTTCTCCCAGGCGACGTGGCTATTGACGACAATATGCTGCGGCAGGGTGGCGAGGAAAGCGGCCCCAAGCGCGCCGGGTCGCCAGCCGCCCAGTTCCCTGCCGATCAGATAGGTCATCGCGACGGTCAGCGCACCGATGATGCAGACGAGGGCGCGCGGCAAGGTCATCGAAGGGCCGAAGATCCAGAGGCAGAGGGCGAGGAGGTAGTGGTGCAGCGGGCCGAAATATTGCACTTGCGCCGTGAGCGGGAATGCCTCGCCGTTGTAGATGCGGAGCGCCCAGCGGATCTCGCCGATCTCGTCGGTGAAGTGGGGCAGGCGCAGCAGGTACGGCCAGCGGGTCAGCATCGCGAGGCCGAAGAGCGCCAGGATCAGCAGCGCCTCGGCTTCGACCGGGCGAACTCGCGAGAGCAGCGCGCGGAACCCTCGTCGTCGCTGCCGCGCCGGTGTGCGCTCGACCGTGCCACCCCGCTGGCTCTTCGGTTCCGCCGTTGTCGCCCCGACCAACTAGCCTCCCCCGCAGCGATGGTGAAACGAGGCCCAAGTATAGGCAGGGCTGGGGGACGGGACAAGCAAACAGGGTGGGGTGGGCATCCCGAAGGTGCCCACCCCACCCTGAACCAGCGGGGCGTTACTGCGCCGGGGTCGGGAGCCGCAGGAGGTTGATCACCGCGTCAACCCCCTCGATCCCCTTCACTCGGCGCTCGATCTCGTCGATCTGCTCCTTGGTGCCGATCGTGCCGCGCACGTAGACAACCCCATCGACGGTATTGATATTGATCTGATCTTTCGGCGTCTTGCCGTCGCTGAAGAGCGCGGACTCGACGCGACCCGTCACCGCCTGGTCGCGCTCGGCGCTCTCATCGCCGCCGCCACCGCCGGTGAGCGAGCTGGCCGCGCCCATGACGCTCTGGCGCCGCTCGTTATCGGAGAGGTACACTGCTGCCCCCGCGAGCGCGCCGCCGAAGAGCAAGCCCAGGAAGAAGCGACCGCCGCCGCCCTTCTTGCTCGACTCGATCTCCTCCAGCCGGGCGAGCAGCGCGCTCTGGCGCTCCTGCAACTGCTGTTGCCTCTCCTCGGCATCGACCACCTTACCCCGACCGAACATCCCTGTCATTGTTTCCCATCTCCTCTCACTGCAGCGAACCTAAGCATTGCGCGACATTCCGCCCCCTCGATGACCCCGCGCATGACGCTAACGTCACAAGCGAAGTCGCGGCGGGCGCTGTCTTCACGCCTCGTCAGCGCAAGGACTGTACCAAAGAAGCGGATCCGATGCGAACGGCATTGACCCTTTCCGACGCAAAAATTACCCTGCTGCGGTGCCGTGGCCGTGATTCTGCGATCCATCGATCCGTGCGGCGAGCGGGAGGAACAAATGGACGTAGCACAAGCCGTGAAACCGAAATGCTGTCGCTCCGTTTTATTGCGAGGTGGGCTTTCCCGGGAAAATGCACGCAAACTCGCACGAAATGGGGCTGGTGCAGCGGGCTTCGGGAGCGTAGAATAGCGCCATGGCGAACGTTCACGTCGTCGTCGTCAATTATAATACCGCCGGACTCCTCCGGCGGTGCCTCGACCACCTCTTCGCGAGCGACTCCTCCCACCCTTTCGACGTCACCGTCGTGGATAACGGATCATCCGATAATAGCCTCCGGATGGTGCGCGACGACTATCCGCAGGTGCGCGGCCTGCGCTCCGAGCGCAATCTCGGTTTCTCCGGCGGGAATAACCTGGCTCTGCGGCGGATTGTCGCGGATGGCCCTGGCGGCGCGGCGCGCGAGCACGAATACGTCTTGCTGGTCAATAGCGATCTCTTCGTGGAGCCGGGAACGATCCAGACGCTCGTCGATTTCGCCGAGTCCCGCCCGACGGTCGGCGTCGTCGGCCCGCGGATCGAGAAGCCGGATGGCACGCTCGACCTCGCCTGCCGCCGCTCCTTCCCGACTCCGGCCAATGCGTTCTTCAAGCTCTCCGGTCTGAGTCGTCGCTTCCCCGGTCACGCCCGCTTCGCCGCCTATAACCTGACCAATCTGGATGACCGCGAGTTGACCGAGGTCGATGCGGTCACCGGCGCTTGCATGTTGGTCCGTCTCGCCGCGATCGATCGTGTGGGGTTGCTCGATGAGGCTTTCTTCATGTATGGCGAAGACCTCGACTGGGCGTACCGGATCAAGGCCGCTGGCTGGCAAGTCTTCTACAACCCGGCGACACGCACGCTGCACCAGAAGGGGGCAACGAGCGCTCGGCAGAGCGGGAGGATGATCGTCGAGTTCTACCGTGCCATGAACCTGTTCTACCGTAAGCACTACGCGTCGCGTGCGCCGCGCCCACTGAATTGGCTGGTCGCGATCGGGATCGCGGCGCGCGGCGCGCTCGCCCTGGTGATTAATCTCCTGCGGCCCGCAGCCAAGAAGCGAGTCATCTGATGAAATCGGAACTCGGCGGTCGCGGTCCACAAATGACCCCGCGCGAACGGTCGGGGCGGCTGCTCACCCCCGAGGCCCCCCGGGACCTCGCTCGCCCCGCCGCCGATTTTGATTGGCATCCGATCGCCGGTCGCGCGTCGGTGAAGCGCTGGCTCAACCTGGCGGTGGTCCTCTCGCGCGGGGCGGTCGACGCCCTGATGATCGTCGCCGCATTCCTGGCCGCCTACCAATTGCGCGCCAGCATCGACCTCTTCAGCGCCTTCCAGGAGCCGAGCCGGACAACCTACGAGATCATGCTGGCGGTGGTTGTCGTGACCTTGCTGGTCACGTTCAATCTCGTCGGGCTCTACAACTTACGGCGCGGCGTCTCGCGCGTCGACCAGTTTTACCGGGTCAGCGCCGCCGTCTCGATCGGCCTGGTCCTCTCGATCGCCCTCAACTCGATGCTCCTCGGGGATCGCTTCATCTACTCCCGCCAGATGCTGCTTATCGGTTGGCTCCTCTGTATCGCCCTGGTCACGGCGGGGCGCTTCGTGCATGGCGAACTCGTCGGGCAACTCCGCACACGGGCGGTTGCGCGCGATCGCCTGCTCGTCATCGGCGTGGGGAAGACCGGTCGTCTGGTCCTGGAGACGATCGCCCGCTCGCCCTGGCTCGGTTACGAGATCGTCTGCGTGCTGCGCCATGGCCAGAACGGGCAGGCCGCGCTCGGCGATGACACGCTCGATGGGATTCCCATCCTCGGCGACGACACGCAACTCGCCGCCCTCACGAAGCAGTACAACATCGACGAAGTAATCATCGCGCTCACCGGCACCCCGCATGAAGAGGTCCTGACGCTGGCGCAAGGGCTGATCGAGCAGCCGGTGAATATCAAGGTCTACCCCGACACCTTCCAGTTGATCACCAACAACGAACTGAGTCTCGATGACCTCGGCGGTCTGCCGATGGTCAGCGTGCGCAATGTCGCGTTGCGCGGCTGGAATCGAGTCGTCAAGCGGGTGATGGACGTGGCCCTCAGCGTCGTTATTCTCATCCTGATTTCCCCGCTGGTTATCTTCCTCGCCGCGCTGATCAAGTTTTCCTCGCGTGGCCCGGTCTTCCATCTCCAGGAGCGTGTCGGCCACGACGGTCGCTCGTTCCTCTGCATCAAGTTCCGCTCGATGACGGTCGGCGCGGAAGATTCCACCGGGCCGGTCTGGGCGCGACCGAACGACCCGCGGCGTACCGTCCTCGGGCGCTTCATCCGGCGCTACTCCCTCGACGAGTTGCCGCAGTTCGTCAATGTCCTGATGGGCGAGATGAGTATCGTCGGCCCGCGCCCGGAGCGACCGCATTTTGTCGAGCAGTTCAGCCAGTCGATCCCCGGTTATGCCTACCGCCACCACGAGAAGGCCGGGATCACCGGCTGGGCGCAGGTGAATGGTCTGCGCGGCAACACCTCGATCGAGGAGCGCACGCGCTACGACCTCTACTACGTCGAGAACTGGTCCCCGCTCTTCGACATCAAGATCATCGTCAAGACGATCTGGCTGGTGCTAAAACCGGATAATAACGCGTACTGAGTGGTCCGTTTCGGAAAAGCTTGTTGGGTTGCGGCGGGGTTACCCCGCCCCGCCGCTGCGGCAGCCCCCCTCCCCTAAAGAGGGAGAGTGGGAATGACCCTGGCCAAGGTGGCCTCTTTTCGCCATCCGCCACTTCCCCGGTTGCGCCCCTCCTCTCCTGTCTGCGACACTCATCCGCGAGAAATCGGGACGGGATGGTTGCGCCAGCGCGGAAGGATGGATCGCGATGCAGTTTAAAGAATATCTCCTCAACGTGCCGACCTATCGCCCGCCAAAGCCTGCGGGCGAGGGGGATGCCCCGATCGCTCGCCTCGGCGCAAATGAGAACCCGCTCGGCCCGTCGCCGCTGGCGGTTGAGGCGATGCGCGACGTGCTTCCCCATGTCAATCGCTACTCCGACGCCGGCTCCTGGCCGACCCGCCGGATCCTCGGCGCGCACTTCGACATCGCCCCGGAGCAGATCCTCTGCACCAATGGTTCCGACGAGATGATCTACATGCTCTGCCTCGCGTTCCTCCGCGAGGGGGATGAGACCGTGATGGCCGACGGTTCGTTCGTCAGCTACGGGATGCGCACCCTGGCGATGGGCGGGCAGCCGCTCCGCGTCCCACTGCGCGACTACGTCCACGACCTCGACGCGATGGCCGACGCGATCACCGCGCGCACGCGCCTGATCTTCCTCTGCAATCCGAATAACCCGACCGGCACCACGGTCGGGTCGGCGGCGGTCGCGCGCTTCCTGTCGCGCGTGCCAGAGGATGTGCTGATCGTCGCCGACGAGGCGTATATCGAGTTCGCCGAGGGGGCCGACACGCCCGATCTCCTGGCCGAGGTGCGAGGCGGGCGGCGGAACCTGATCGTCCTCCGCACCTTCGCCAAGATTTACGGCCTCGCCGGGCTGCGGCTCGGCTATGCCTTCGGCTCGACGGAGGTGATCAGCTATCTCGATCGGGCGCGCACCGTCTTCAATGTCAACGCGCTGGCCCAGGCCGCCGCGCCCGCCGCGCTGGCGGACACAGAGCATGTCGCGCGGGTGCGCGCCCACGCCGTCGCCGCCCGCGCCCGCTTCACCGAGGAGTTGACCGCGCTCGGCCTCCAACCGATCCCCAGCGCCACCAATTTCATGGCCGTCAAGGTGAATGGCGACGATGGGGCCATCGCCGCCGCCCTCCTGGAGCGCGGCATCATGGTCAACCCGATCGGCGGGTGGGGCTTGCCGGGTCATATCCGCATCTCGTTCGGCACCGACGAGGAGAACGAGCGCTTCTTCGCCGCGATGCGCGAGGTCGTGCGGGGAGTTCCGGCGACGGTGTAGCGCCGACCGGAACGTCCGTCACGTTGACTGCGGGCCGCGCGCCCTAGCGGGGATGCCGCGTCGCTCAATGCTGCCGGGGGGATCATGTCCGAACTGACCCATTTCGATGAGCGCGGACGCGCGCGGATGGTCGATGTCGGCGAGAAAGAGGCGACGCACCGGATTGCCGTCGCCGGTGGCACCGTGCGGATGGAGCCGGGGACGGTGGCCCTCATCCGCGAGGGCCGCGCCGCCAAGGGCGATGTCCTCGGGGTCGCCCAGGTCGCCGCGATCATGGCCGCCAAGCGCGCCCACGAGCTCATCCCGATGTGCCACCCGCTGTTGCTGACCGCGATCGGTTGCGCCTTCGACTTCGGCGACGATGGGCGGAGCATCGAGATCACCGCCCGTGTCGAGACGCGCGGCCAGACCGGCGTGGAGATGGAGGCGCTCACCGCCGTCAGCGCCGCCGCCCTGACGATCTACGATATGGTCAAGGCGGTCGATCGGGCGATGACGATCGACGGGGTGCGCCTGCTCTACAAGAGCGGCGGCAAGAGCGGGACGTTCGAGCGCGGCGCGCCCGAAGCGCCCCCTCCCGCCGAGTGACCCGACTCCTGTGCGATCGGTCCGCGCGCCGCATCCGTTGGTGTGCAACCATCGTCACAAGTTCCGCGCGATACCCCCTCTCCCGCAACTCGGTAGAGGGGGTGGCTGAGTGAAAGGGGGGCCGATGACGATTCTGACGCCCGAGCTAATCGCCGATGGTCTGCTGCCGGGCGACCCGCAACTCGCGCCGGATGGCCGCGCCGTCGCCTATACCGTCGCGCCGGCCGGCCGGCGCGAGCGGGAGCCGCAGGGCGCGATCTGGCTCGCCGCCACCGATCGCGCCACGCCGCCGCGTCGCCTCACCGCCGGTGTCGCCAACGACACGATACCGCGCTGGTCCCCCGACGGGCGGTCGCTCTACTTCCTCTCCGACCGGGCGAAACGGGGGGAGGCGCAGTTGTATCGCCTGCCCCTTGGCGGTGGCGAGGCCGAGGCGCTGACCGATTGGCGGGGCGGTCTCGCCGAGTTCGCCCCGCTAGCCGACGGGCGGACGGTGGTGCTCCTCGCCAAAGATCCGCCGACAGACGAGGACGAACGCCGCGAGCGCGAGGGCGACGACGCCAGGGTGTGGGGCGAGCGCTGGCCGTCGCGGCGACTGCGCCTGCTCGACCTCGACTCGCGCGCCGTTCGCACGATCGACGCGCTCGGCGAATGCCACGTCAGCGCTTTCGCTCCCGCGCCCGATGGCGCGCGGATCGCCGTCGCGACCTGGCCGAACCCCGATCTCGACAACGGGGCGTTCCCGACACCGCTCCACCTGGTGGATGTCGAGAGTGGCGCGGCCCACAAACTCTGCGACCTGCCGACCGGTGGCAACAACCTCACCTGGGACCGATCCGGCGAGTCTATCGCCTACATCGCCCGCGCGGCGGAGGGCGGAGCCTCGGGGAATGGTCTGTTCCTGCTGCGCGTCGCCGAGGCCGCGCCGCGCCGCCTGGTTCCCGACCTCCCGGCCTGCCCACTCGCGCTCTGCCAAGGGGCCGGGAGCGGGATCCTGCTGACGGTCGCCACGGGCCTCGACACGACCCTCCAGCGTCTCGACCCGGAGACCGACGAATTAACCGAACTCCTCCGCCTCCCCGGCGAATTGGCTTCCCCGGCCGTCAGCGCCGATGGGCGGTTGGTCGTGGCGCTCCGCAGCACGCCCGATAGCCCGCTCAATGTCTGGGCGGGGCCACCTGATGGCCCGCTCGCGCGGCTGACCGATCTGCGGCCCGAACTGCGCGCGGTCGCCTGGGGGTCGCAGGAACGCCTCGCCTGGCGGGCGGCCGACGGCCTCGACCTCGATGGCCTGCTCATCCTGCCGCCCGGCAAGGGGCGCACCGATGGGCCGTTCCCGCTGATTGTCGTCGTCCACGGTGGCCCGTACGGGCGTTTCGCCGATGACTTCCAACTCGGCAGCGGGCGACCATCCGGCCAGTGGCTCGCCGTCGGCGGGTACGCCGCCTTCCTGCCCAACGCGCGCGGCGGTGTCGGGCATGGGGCCGCCTTCGCCGCGTCGGTCGCGGGGCGAGTTGGCCTGGAGGACTGGGGGGACATCGTCGCGGGCCTCGATCGGCTGGTTGAAGAGGGGGTCGCCGATCCCGCTCGGCTCGGGATCGGTGGGTGGAGTCAGGGTGGCTTCATGACCGCCTGGGCGGTCGGGCACACCGATCGGTTCCGTTGCGGCGTGATGGGCGCGGGCGTCAGCGATTGGGGGATGATGGTCGCCGAGAGCGACCTGCCGACCTTCGAGTCGGGGCTCGGCGGTAGCACCGGCTGGGAAGGCCCGGGACCGCACCCGCACGACCAGGTCAGCCCGATCTCCTTCGTCCACCGCGTCAAGACGCCGGTCCTGATCCTGCACGGGGAGTGCGACGAGCGTGTCCCGGTCAGCCAGGCACAGTTCTTCGCGCGCGGCCTGCGCCACTACGGGGTGGAGCACGAGCTCGTCGTCTACCCGCGCGAGCCGCACGGCCTCCGCGAGCGGGCGCACCAAATCGACGCGCTGCGGCGTCTCCGCGCTTGGTTTGATCGCTGGCTCGGCGGGGGTCGTGAGTCGTGAGTCGTGGAGGGAAGTATCTCCAGAGCGGGAGGATATGCGACGTTCGTGCGCGCGTTCAACGACCGAGATCCTTGGCTGACCCTATGACACTGGCATACCGAGTGCGTAGAATAGTCGCGGCGGCGGTTGCGCCGCGCTGATGGCGGGTTGTCGGGAAGGGCGACCGCCGAAGAGGAGGGATAGTTGAGCGCTGCGAATTTGGGCACTGCGAACCAACCCGAGGAGCAAACGACCGCTTCGGGCCTGCGCTACATCGACTTCGGCGGCGGTAATGGCGCGGCGGCGAAGGCTGGCGATACCGTGTCGGTCCACTACACCGGCACCCTGGAGAACGGCCAGAAGTTCGACAGCTCGCGCGACCGCAATCAGCCGTTCGGGTTCCCGCTCGGCGCGGGCCGGGTGATCAAGGGCTGGGACGAGGGGGTCGCCGGGATGCGCGTCGGCGACAAGCGCCGCCTGATCATCCCGAGCACCCTCGGCTATGGCAGCAGCGGCGCGGGTGGGGTCATCCCCCCCGATGCCACGCTGATCTTCGAGGTCGAATTGCTCGGCATCAAGTAAAGCCCTGGCGTTCGACGAGCGTCCCAGCCGGGGCGCGGTGCCGCCCCGCACTGCCAGGGGGCGGGCAGGGCGTACGCGCCGGTTAGTGCTGACGCTGGCGGCGGTTTCAACCGCCCGCCCCCTCGCGCATACACTGTGAGCGGGCGGGGCGGCACCCTTGCGCTACCTAGCTGTATCGGTTACACTATCTGTATCGTCGCATGCTTGTTCACCGCCGTCTCGGGAACAAAATTGTCCCTGCGGCGTTATATCTGTGGGTTCGCGCGGCTGGCCGCAAGGACGTCAGGACGCCGCGCCCCGCACGTTATGCTGCACCATTGATCTGCGCCATTCCTGACGGGCGCGGTGGAAGGAATTTCCTCGTTTGACCTCGTTTTCAGAATTGACGCTGTCCCCCGCCACGCGCACCGCGCTCACGGCGATGGGAATCGAGACACCCACCCCCATCCAATCGCTCGCCCTCCCGCCACTCCTCGCCGGTCGCGACATCATCGGTCAGGCCCGCACCGGTTCCGGCAAAACGCTGGCCTTCGCCATCCCGCTGATCGAGCGGGTCGATCCGCGCGTCAGGGCGGTGCAGGCGCTTGTCCTGGCCCCGACGCGCGAACTCGCCACGCAGGTCGGCGGTGTCCTCGATGAACTCGGCAAGGGGCGTGGCCTGCGTACCGTGCTGATCTATGGTGGCCGTTCGCTCGGGCCGCAGGAGTCAGCGGTGCGCGCCGGCGCGCAGATCGTCGTCGGCGCGCCCGGTCGCGTCCTCGACCTGATCCGCCGCGGCACGCTGAAGCTCGATAAGGTGGGCTATTTCGTCCTCGATGAGGCCGATGAGATGCTCGATCGTGGCTTCGCGCCCGATGTCGAGCGTATCCTGTCCCATGTGCCGCGGGCGCGGCAGACCGCCCTCTTCTCGGCCACCGTGCCGCCCTGGGTCCATGAGACGGCGAGTCGGCATCTGACCGATCCGCTGACGGTGCAGGTCGACACGCGGCCCGAGGATGTGCCGAAGATCGAGCACGTCGTCTACGACGTACCCGATGGCACTAAGCTCGATGTCCTGAAGCAGCTGCTTGATGCGCGCGGCGATGGTGCCACGATTGTCTTCGGGCGTACCAAGCACGGTGTCAAGAAGCTGGGGCGGCAGCTGGAGGGGCTGGGCTATCCCGTCGCCGCGTTGCAGGGGAACCTGAGCCAGAATGCGCGCGATCGGGTGATGGCCGACTTCCGCACCGGCGCGGTCAGCATCCTGCTGGCCACGAACGTCGCGGCGCGCGGGCTCGATGTCGAGTCGGTCGAGCAGGTGATCAACTTCGACCTGCCGGAGTCCGCCGAGTTGCTGACGCACCGCGTCGGCCGCACCGGGCGGATGGGTCGCGAGGGGCGCGCGATCACGCTCCTCGATCCGGAAGACAGCCCGAAGTGGCGACAATTGGAGCGCGCCTCCGGGCGCACCCTGCCGCGCCTGCGCTGGCGCGACGAGTACGCCGCGACGCCGCCCGCGCTCGATAATCTACCCTCCACCCCGGCACCGTTCGCCCTGGCGAGGCCGCCGCGCGAGGCCGGATTCGCGCCGGATCGATCGGTCGGGCGGAATACAATGCCCGGTCGCGGCGTTTCCTTAACAGACCGCCGTCAAGGAGCCGCAGGACGACCGTTCGCGCCGACCGCGCGCACCGCCACTCCGATGGCGACCCTGGCGACGCAGGAGCGGACGAACCACGCGATCGTCTGCGCGAGCTGCGGGCGCGAGGCGACCGTCCCCTTCGTGCCGCGGACCGACCGCCCAGTCTTGTGCCGCGATTGCTTCCGCAAGGAAGCGCCCGGTGAGGGACGGCAAGTAGCGAAATTTGAGGGAAATCGCCGCGATGGCAGGTATCGGATGCCTGCCGACTCCCGGCGTGGGGTGCGCTAACGAGCGCGCCCGAGGGTGACGACAGGAGGAAGCATGGCACCGAACCGCCGACCGAACTATCAGCAGAAGAAGAGTAACATCCGCCCCGGTACGCCGGGGGCACCGGGCACGCCGGGAGCGGTGGTCGCCGCGCCGGTTCGCAAGTCAAAGAGCGACGCGATCACCGTCGATGGCACCGTGGTCGACGCGCTGCCGAACGCGATGTTCACCGTCGAGCTCGACAGCGGCCACAAGGTGCTGAGCACCCTCTGCGGCAAGATGCGGACCCGCTACATCCGCGTCGCCCAGGGTGACAAGGTCACCGTCGAACTCTCGCCGTATGATCTGACGCGCGGACGGATCACCTTCCGCTATCGCTAACAGGTCGAAGGCCCGAGGTCGAAGGTCGAAAATCGCTTACTTGCAGGCACAATGTTGGTAAGCGGTGACCTTCGACCTTCAGACCTTCGACTCTCGACTTCTCTCGTTTCGTTCCTTCCGGGCGCGACTCGCGCCCGTGGGATAGCCCGGTTGTGATCGCGCTAGTCGAACGCGCGCAGTGGTTTTTGGAGTGGACTCCCCGCCCTTCCTGCTCCGCTCATCCCGTCCCCCGACTAGGGAAAGGTCACCCGAATCGTCCATCTGTTGCAGTGTTAATCCCGAAAGGTGTCGGAATGAGCTACCAGGACAAGACCATCAACTGCCGCGACTGCGGCCAGGACTTCGTGTTCACCGCCGGTGAGCAGGAATATTATGCGGAGAAGGGCTTCACCAACGAGCCCCGACGTTGCCCCGACTGTCGCCGCGCGCGCAAGGCGCAGCAGGGTGGCGGCGGCAGCTACTCCAGCGGCGGCGGCGACTATAGCGGCGGCAGCAGCTACGGCGGCGGCGGTGGCTACGACCGCGCCCCGCGCCAGATGTTCGCCACGATCTGCAGCCAGTGCGGCAAGGAGACCCAGGTCCCCTTCCAGCCGCGCGGCGACAAGCCGGTCTACTGCTCCGACTGCTTCGCCGAGCGGCGGCAGTCCAGCGGCGGCGGCTACGGCAGCCGCGACCGCTACTAAGCCCGATCACGTCGCCCACGTCGCGGGCAGGTGGGGGAGCATCAGCCCGCGACGTAGCGACAAAATACACGACGGGGGCGGCACACCAAGTGTGCCGCCCCCGTCGTTCTCTTCTGCGCGGCGTATGCCATCCCGCTCCGCCGCCGCGACAACACGGGGAGGGACTCGTCGCTACACGCGACGACCGACGTAGAGCAGATGGCTGCTCATCCCCAAAATACTCGGGTCGCTCGCCACGTCGAATAGCGCCCCCATCGCCGCCTCGTAACCCTGCGGATCGCGCGTCGCCAACTCCGTCAGGATCGGTTGTAGGTCGGGGGCGACACTCTGCGAGGCGAGCAGCGCCTCCTGGGCGAAGCCGAAGCGCGCGAAAAACGGCGCGACTTCCCCCGGCAGGGTGCCGTACCCGCCGGTGAAGCGGCCCGGTTCGTCGTTGATAAACCTGCCCGTGGCGAGGAGTCGCCCCACAAAGCCCGGTTCGCTGAGATGCCGCCACTCCGCGCGGTTGGCGATCGTGCGGCGCAGGAAGCCGAGGCGGGGGATCAGCGCCACGAACGCGAGCCCTCCGGGGCGCAGCACGCGGGCTAATTCCGCCGCCGCCCGCTCGCGCGCAGCCTGATCCGGCAGGTGGTAGAACGGCCCCAGCGCCAGCGCGGCATCGAAGCTGCCCCCGGCCCAGCGGGACAGATCGCAGGCGTCGGCCTCGACGATCTCCTCGATCAGTTGGCCGGTTGCCGTGGCTGCCGCCCGCTCGCGCGCGATCGTCAGCAGCGCAGGCGAGAGGTCGGCCAGCGTCACGCGGTGGCCGCGCCCCGCCAGCCAGAGGGCGTACCGGCCCGGCCCGCCGCCGATGTCGAGGATTCGCGCGCCCGATGGGAGGTAGGCCGCGATCGCGCGGCTGTTGATCGCGAACTCCAGCGCCCCATCGTCCGGTCGGTCGAGGCGCGACCATTCCCGCTCACCGTAGTGTTCGTAATAATCCCGCACCGCCTCGCGACTCATCGCCGCCCTTCCTGCCCCCCGGCACTGCTCGGCATTGCCGGGGCTCACCGCTCGTCGTCATCGGCCAGGTCGAGCCCGACGATTTCCATCAGGCGCAGGGCGTTGGTGGAGGTCGCGATCCCCGGTCGGGCGAGGTAATCGAACGTCATCGTCGGCCCCTCTGGGCCGCTGGTGAACTGCTCGGTGAAGTGGATCGGGCGCGCGGTCGTCGCCAGTTCCGCCGCGTCGGCCAGATTGAGGTCGTGGGTCGAGACCGCGCCGATCGCTCCCTGCCGGACGAGGTGCGCGATGATCCGCCGCGCGGCGATCTGCCGCTCGGTCGTGTTCGTCCCCTGCAAGATCTCGTCGAGCAGATAGAGCGGCAGCGTGCCGTCGGCCGATCCCGCCGCGCGCGCGCCATCGACGACCGCTTTCAGGCGGCGCAACTCCGCCATGTAGTAGGAGACACCCTGGGCCAGCGAATCCTGAATCCGCATACTGGTCCAGAGCGCCACCGGTGGCAATCGCAGGGCATCGGCGCAAACCGGCCCGCCCGCGCCCGCCAGCACCCCGTTCGCCCCGATCGCCCGCAGCAGTGTGCTCTTGCCGGACATATTCGAGCCGGTCACCAGTAGGAACGATCCCGGTGGCCCGACCTGTACCCCATTGGCAACCCGCCCCCGATCGTCCAGGAGTGGATGGCCCAGCGCCGTCGCCTCGAACGATCGCGCCGCCGGATCGATCTCGGGGAAGATCCACGTCGGTTGGGCGTGCGCCAGGCCGGCGAGCGCGGCCAGCGCCTCGATCTCGCCGAGGATCGCCAGCCAGCGCCGCGCCTGACGACCCGCCACGCGCTGCCAGCTTTCGAGCGCCACCAGGACATGGACGTTCCAGAGGAAGAAGATTTGCATGATCGCGTTGGAGAGGGCGCTCGGCGGGATGATCAGGCGGCACAACCGCTCCAGGCGGCGCATCTGACCGTAGGCCGAGACCCCCTTGGCCCCCAGTTCGCCCCCCAACCGGGCCAGGAGCGGTGTCGCGAACGCGACGCCATCGAGCACGGCGAACGACCCGGCGTAGTGCTGGAACGCCCCTTCCTGCTCCATCAGCCGGACGAGTCGCGGGCTGAGTTGCCCGTTCAGCCCGAAGCCGAGCAGGAGGTTGCCGACGAAGAAGCAGAACCAGAGCGGGAAGGTGACGACGCCGGTGAGCCAGAGGATCAGCGTCGCCCAGAAGAGGAGTGGGGAAAGCCGCGCCGCCCAGACGATCGCCGGTCGTTGCGTCAGCCACGGCTCGCCCTCGGCCCAGCGGAGGAACGGCTCGGGATTCGGCGACGGCCCCTCGGCCAGCCGCCCGGCCCCCTGCAAGTCGTCGCGCAACTCTATTCGCGGGGCCAACTCCGCCACCGCCGCCTGCCGCTTGCGCACGACCGTCGGCGCGGCGAAGCCGAGCAGCCAGTCGCGCAGGGTCGTCTCGCCGCGAATCGTGCCGCCGGGGTAGAGAAGGTGGAAGAGCGAGGCCGGGCCGAAAATGTCGAGATCGCCGGCGTAGGGGTGCTGCGGCTCGACGCGGAATATGCTCCGCAGCGGCAGGCGGGACCACGCCCGTTCGAGCCGCCAGGTCGCCTCCTCGTTGATCGCGCGGCGCTCCTCGGCGCGGCGACGTGCCGCGCCCAATTGGGCGTGGTGGCGGACCAGGACGAGATAGCCGATGAAGAGGAAGAGCGCCAGCCCCGTGAGCGGGGGGGAGCCCGCCCGCACCGCCCAAACCCCGCACGCGGCGGCGACGAGAAAGGCCAGGAGGCGCAGATTCGCCACGCGGTTCCAGCGCTTGTCGAGCGCGTCGCGCTCACGGGTGAAACGCTCCTGCCGCGTCGCGTAGATCGTTGCCGGGGATTCGTGGTGTGCCGCGTCTGTTCGGGTCGCCGGGGCCTGTTCGGTCGCTGTCATCCGCACTCCATCGGTCCGCCGCGCGCGGCGCGTGTCGCCGCTCTGCCATAATGATACGCGCGGTGCCGCGATTAGCGCCGCCCCGGTCGGCTCGTCGTTCGTTGTTCGTCGTCGTTGTCGGCGGGCTCGTCAATCATCGCCTTTGTGGAGACCCCATGCCCCGAGCCCATATCCCGCCCCTCCTGCGCGATGCCGCCTCGGCGCGCCGCCGCGAGATCCTCGCCTGGCAAGTCGCGCTCGCCGACGGCCCGGCGATCGAGGCGGTCGTCTTCGATGCCTATGGGACCCTCTTCGATGTCGCGTCGGTCAAGGTGGCCTGCCGCGAGCTCCTCCCGGACCCCGCCCCGTTCGTCGCGCTCTGGCGTGCCAAGCAACTCGAAGGGAGTTGGCAGCGCGCCCTGATGGGGCGCTACGCCGACTTCGCGCGGGTCACGCGCGAGGCGCTCGAGCAGGCGCTGGCGCAATTCGCCATCAGCGCCGACGAGACGACGATCGACGCGCTCCTCGACGCTTGGGGGATGCTCGAACCGTTCCCCGAGGTGCGCGGCACGCTGGACCGCCTGCGCGGCCTGCCCCTGGCGATCCTCTCCAATGGCAGCCCGGTGATGCTTGCCGCCGTCCTCGACCACAACGACCTCGCGGCTCGTTTCGCCGCCGTCCTCAGCGCCGACGCCGCGCGCACTTACAAGCCCGACCCGCGCGTCTACGCGCTCGCGCCCGCCGCGCTCGATCTCCCCGCCGACCGTATCCTCTTCGTCTCGGCCAACGCCTGGGACGCGGTCGGTGCCAAAGCGTACGGTTTCCGGGTCGCCTGGTGCAATCGCGCCGCCCACGTCGGGGAAACGTATGGCCCCGCACCCGACCTCGAACTCCGCGCGCTCGACGGCGTCGCCGACGCGCTCAGGCGGTGAGCAAGACGCTACGTATTATCGGGTGGAGTGAGCATACAGCAGGGGAGATGACGAGGGCGCATGGGAGTCGAACCCACCGCCGCCGGACTACGACGGCCACCGGTTTTGAAGACCGGGGAGCCCACCGGGACCCCTCCGCCCCCACGTCACGCGACGACAGTATAGCCAACGTCGGCCTTGGCACGCCATGTGTGTAGAGCGGCGAGGGGAACCGTCATACCCGCCCTGCGGGCTGGAGGCCAGCGCACCATGCAGAACGAACTCCCGGTCGATGCACCATTCCCGTCCAGCTACTTCGAGCGCGCCGATCCCTCCGCCGACTCCCGCTTCTACGAGACGCCCCGCCTCGTCACGTACATCGACGACGGGGCGATCGCGATCATCGGCGAGGTGCTGCGCGAACTGATCCCGCCCGACGCCACGATCCTCGACCTGATGAGCAGCTGGAAGTCGCACCTACCGCCGGAGGTCACGCCCCGTCGCGTCGTCGGGTTGGGGATGAACGCGGTCGAGTTGATGGCGAACGAGCAACTCGACGAGTGGATCGTGCAGGATATCAACGCCGATCCGACGCTGCCGTTCGCCGACAATTTGTTCGACATCGCCATCATCACCGTCTCGATCCAGTACGTTGTGCGCCCGGTGAGTCTCTTTCGCGATGCTGAAGCCAGGGGCCGCGCTCGTCGTCATCTTCTCGAACCGGCTCTTCCCCACCAAGGCGGTGCGCGTCTGGTACGAGCAGGACGACGTGGGGCATGTCGCCCTGGTGACGGCCTATTTCGAGCTGGCGGGCGGCTACGATGTGGCACGCTTCATCGACCGCAGCACCTCGACTCGCCTCGACGCGCGCGGGCGACCGCTCCCGGCCCCCGATCCAGTGTACGTGGTGCTGGCCCATAAGCTCGAATAATCGCCGCCGGCCAGATCGCGCGTATCATGCTGGCCGCGCCTTGCCCCGACCGGGGCGACATGTTACTGTACGTACGTGTCGTGAGAGAAGGGGAGAGTGGGGTCGAGATGCGCGAGATCACCGAGCGAGCGGCGGCGCTGGGTCGCGAGGTTGAGCGGCAACGCTTCGCGGGCGACGATCCGGTCGTGGCGCTGGTCCCGCGCCTGAGCCAGGCCGAGATCGTGGCGCGGGTGATCGCGGCCGAGCGCACCGGGGCGGCGCTGGCGATCGGCGAGGGGCGCTACAGCCTGACCGAAGATTTGGCGGAGGCGGCGTTGCGCGAGGCGTTGGGGGCGTTGCGCTCCTGGAGCTTTGCCGTCGCCCGTGTGCGCCTCGACGAGGCGGCTCGCGCGCACGACCCGGCGACCCAACAGCGCGTCGCCCTCTTCAAGGCGCTGACGCGACACCTCTCCGCGCTGATCTACGTCCCGCTCGGTGAGAAGCTGCGCCTCGGCCTGCCCGAATTCGACGCGGCGCGGCGCGATCTCGATCTCCTGCCACCGGTTGAGTCCCTGCACTACCGAGACGAGCTCGATCGCCTCCTCACCTTGCGCGAGGCCGCCACCGGGGGCGACCCGTTCCTCGCCGCCGCCTGGACCCTCGTGCGGGCGCAACTCGCGATGAGCGCCGGGCAGGACGAGGCGGCGCTGCTCTGGCTGCTGGGGCTCGCCGCGCGCCAAGCCCCAGCGCCTGAAGGATACCTCGCCGAACTCACCGATCGCGCCCGGCGGCAGATCCTTGCCCTGATCGGGGAGCCCCTGCCCGATGCCGGGGAGAAGCCGAGCGAGGCGGTGCGTCCGCGCGAACTGTTCAACGCGCTCATCGCGCGCCTCGGCGCTGATCTGGGCCGTGATCTGGCTCAGGGGATGCAGTATTTCGCGCTCACGGAGTATGTCCCGGCAGGGATCGCCGACGAAGAGGGACGCACATTGCCGCGTCGGCGTGCGAGCGCGACACCTCGCACGCGCTGATACCCGAGTCGCGCTCTCCGGGCCGCGCGGATACGCTTGGCCCGCAACCAGACCATAACCCAAGCTCTGCCATCCGCTCGCCATGCTAGGCTATTCTCGTCTTGTGACGGGGCTTTCCTGCGACACGGTAATCAGCGATCGGCGCGAGGGGTCTGCTACAATCACCAATTGTGGGGCCGCGTCGGGTGGTGCCAGAGGAGTCAGGAAAGAGCAGGAATCATGCGTGTTCTCGTGACCGGAGGCGCCGGTTTCATCGGTTCGCACCTCGTCGATGCCCTGATTGACGCCGGGCATGAGGCGTTGATCATCGACAACCTGGCGACCGGTGAGCGCGCGAATCTCAACCCAGGGGCGCGCTTCTACGAGGCCGATATCCGCGATGCCATCGCCGTGGGCGACCTCTTCGCGCGGGAGCGCCCGGAGGTGCTGATCCACCAGGCGGCGCAGCTCGACGTGCGCCGTTCGGTCGCCGACCCCGCCTACGACGCCGACGTGAATATCCTGGGCACGCTGCGACTGCTCCAATCCGGCGTCGAGCATGGTTTGCGGAAGGTCATCTTCGCCTCCAGCGGCGGCGCGATCTACGGTGACACCGAGAATCTGCCGACGCCGGAGACGCAGCCGACCGCGCCGATCTCGCCCTACGGCGTCTCGAAGTTGAGCATCGAACACTACCTGCACTATTTCCACACGATCCACGGTCTGCAGTATGTCGCGCTGCGCTACTCCAACGTCTACGGCCCGCGCCAGAACCCGCACGGCGAGGCGGGGGTGATCTCGATCTTCGCGGAGCGGCTACTGCGCGGCGAGCCGACGATTATCCACGGCGACGGCGAGAATACCCGCGACTACGTCTATGTCGGGGATGTCGTCGCGGCGAATCTCGCCGCGCTGACGAGCGAGCGGGTCGGTGCCTACAACGTCGGCACCGCCACCGAGACCGACGTGAACGCCGTCTTCGCGCGGATCAACGAACTGACCGAGGCGGGGGTGGAGGCGCGGCACGGGGAGGCGAAGGCCGGCGAGCAGCGGCGCAGTTGCCTGAGCTGGGAACTGGCGCGGCGCGAGCTCGGCTGGGAGCCGAAGGTCGGCTTCGACGAGGGCCTCGCGCGCACGGTCGAGTTCTTCATCGAGAAGACGCGCGGCGCGACTTCGGGCGGGCAATCCTGAGCGCGATGGGCCGCCGGGCGACCGTACGCGCGCCGCGCCTGCCCGTCGGGACGGGGCCGTGGCTCAACGCCCCGCCGCCCGGCGACTGGCGCGGCGGGGTGACGCTGGTCGATTTCTGGACCTACTCCTGCATCAACTGCCTGCGCACCCTGCCTGCCCTGCGCGCCTGGCACGCCACCTATGCGGCGGTGGGGCTGACAATCCTCGGCGTCCACACCCCGGAGTTCCCGTTCGAGCACCAGACGGAGAATGTCGCGCGCGCGCTGCGCGAACTGGCGATCGAGTATCCGGTCGTGCTGGACAACGACCGTGCGATCTGGGGCGCGTTCGCCAACCGCGCCTGGCCCCACCGCTACCTGATCGACAGCGCCGGGCGGATCGTCCACGACCACGCCGGGGAAGGGGGCGAGGTGGCGACCGAGCGCGCTATCCGGGCCGCGTTGACGGCACGGGACGGAGCCCTGCCCCTCCCCACGCCGGTCTTCCTCTCCTCCGACGGACACACGCCTCTTGCGGATCCCGAGTTGGCCGACGATTCGCCGGGCGCGGTCTGCACACCGGGGACACCGGAACTGTTCGCGGGCTATTATCGCGGCATTTCGGGCAATGCGGGCGGTTTCCGCGAGGATGCGCCAGCCGATTATGCGGACCCTGGGGGCCATCGCGAGGGGTTCATCCACCTGGAAGGTCGCTGGCGCGTCGATGCCGACGCCGCCCATTTCGCCGGGCCGGGTGCGGGCGCCCTGCGCCTCGCATTTCGCGGGACCGCCCCGAATATCGTAATGGCCCCGGACGCCGCAGGGCCGGTACTGGTCGATGTCGCCGTGACGACGCTGGAGGACAGCGCGCCCGCCACGCGCGAGGATGTCGGTGGCGTGCGACTTGTCGTCGATGCGCCGCGCCTCTACCGGGTGCCGCCGGAGGCTTGGGCTGTGGCGGAGGGGGCGGACGGATTGCGACTGCTCACCCTGCGTCCCGCGTCGCCCGGCCTGGCGGTCTATTCGTTCACCTTCGGCGCGTGCGCGTGATCAGCCCCGTCGTAAGAGTGCCTGTTCCGGGAAGCCGAGGCCGAGCAAGAACCGATTCCAGGTCTCGTCGGGGAGCGCGCCGCCCGACGCCTGATCGTGGCCGTGGCCGTATTCCGCGCCCGTATCCCCCTCCGGTCGGGCGGCGGCGAGGAAATCGAGCAGGTTCCGGTCGGAGCTGGTGCGGGCGCTGAACGCGACGCGCCCCGGCAGATACCCTTCGTTGGCGCAGATGGCGATGAACTTGGGCAGCCGCCCGCGCCAACGCTGCGCGATCAGCGGGTGAATCTGGCAGGGGGTGTCGATGCGGATGAGGGCGACCGGCCCGCTGAAGAGCGGTGCCCGGCGGCGCGCCTCCGCCATCGCCGCGTTCACCTCGGCGCGATAATCCTGCAATGTCGGGGCATAGGGTGAGGTCGCGGGATCGGCGAGGGCGCGCGGGCTGTCCGAGCCGAGGAGCGCCGCCAGCGCCGTGGCGGTATCCATCGCGGGCGCGCGGCGCGCGGCATTGACGAGCGCGGTCGCCTCTTTCAGCCACTTCGCGGTGTAGGACCGCTTCGCCACCTCCACGATCGCGAACGGCGCGCGTTCGCCGAGGTCGCTGACCGTGCCGACCGCCGCGATCCAGAGCAGGTCATCGGCGGGCACGAGGTCGGCGGCGAGCCAGAAGGCGAGGAGCGACGCATTCGGGATCGGCTCCCAACCGTAGCCGCTGATCAGCGTCCCGCCCGGCGGTGTGCCATCGGGGTGATGGTGGTCGATCAGCAGCGTCGGAATCCCCGGCAGGAGCGGTTCCGCGCGCGAACCGAGATCCGCGACGACGAGCGCGCCGGGGGCGGTCGTCGCCAGTCGCTCTCGCACCGACGCGCCCCAGGCGTTCTCGCCGCGCCCGGTGACGAGCGAGGTGACATGAGCGAAGCCGAGGCGCTCGAACGCGCGGAGCAGGATCGCCCCGCTGGCGAGGCCATCGGCGTCGCTGTGGCAAAGGATCGTCACCGGCGTCACCGGGTCGAGCGCCCCGATGAAGGCGCGGAACGCGGCCCTCGCGCCGCGTAGCTCAGTCGCGAGGGCGACTGGCGGACCGGCCTCGGTCGCGCGCGGCGCGGGACGATTCGCCCCCCGCGCTCCTCCCGGTGGCGTCGATTCAGGCGACCCCGCCGCCTCGTGCGCGGGCTTCACCATGTGCTTCTTCTCTACCTGACGCGGGAGTGCCGAAGGGGGTATTCGCGCGCCCCGCCGCGTCCTTGCCCGGCATGGAGGGATGGTGCCTAACGCGAGGCTCGACGAGGGTTATCGCGGCCCATCTGGGCGGAGGGGTCGTCGCTGCCGCTCGTCTCGTCCAGCCCGGCATTCGTCCCCTCGTGGCCGGTCATGCTGCCGCCGTGGTCGGCCATCGCCCCTTCCATCGCGCCGGGTATCGTGTCGCCGGTGCCGGCCTGCTTGAGCCGCCCGTCGCCCGCCACATCGCCGACGATCTCGCCCATCCCCGGATTAAACGGCGCGCCGGGATCGATCCCCGGCGGGCTCGCGGTCATCGTCGCCTCGGCCCCCCGCTCGGGTGCGGGTATATCGGCACGCGCGGTCAAATTCTGCGACAGATCACCGTCGCCCCCCCTGACCGTCGGCGAATCCTCGATCTCGGTCGGCACCTCGGTTGAACGGGCCGAGGTGGCGGAGGCGGTATCCGCGAAGTCCATCTTCTGTCGGTCTTCGTTCGTTGACATCGGTCCTCCCTCTTCTCCGTCTTGTCGCCCGGGGCGGCGAAGCGCCGCCCCGGGCATGGTCAGTGGGGCCACGCCTGTGCTATCGTACTCGCGTCGATAGCGCATCTTCCATGCCCGAATTGCTAGCGCGACACAACGCCGGACCTGACCCCGGCCTTCCGGTGCGGTGCCTGCGCACCGCCGATGCCTGCGGAGTCACACCGATGGATCGCGGTTTCTCCCCGCTCAAAGCGATGCTCGGCCTGCTGGCGATCGGTGTGGTCGGCGTCCTCGGCTTCCTGATCTTGCAAGGGGTGAAGCCGACGATCAAGAACGCCCAGCCGCTCAATGGGAGCAAGGCCGCGAAAGGACCCGTGACGATCAGCGCCGAGGTGCGCGGCGAGGCGAACCTGCAAGCGGTGCGGATGCGGATCGACAGCAAGAGTGTCGAGCCGGTGATCAAGGCGAACAGCGAGCGCTTCTGGGAGGTGAGCTACCAGTCGCCCCTGCCGAAGGGCCAGCACGACGTCGAGATCGTCGCGGTCGATGTGCGCGGGCGGGAGCAACCGTATCGCTGGCGCTTCCAGGCCACCGGCCCCTCCGATCCGCCGAAGTTCGCCAACCCGCTCCCGCGCAACGGCTCGCGCCTCCCGGCGGGCGATGTGCTGATCTCGCTGGCCGCGTTCAGCGAGCTCGCCTCGCTCAACTCGTTCACGATCAAGTTGAACGATGCCAAGCTGAACGCGCCGGAGCTGCGACCGAGGATCAACGAGCGGACGACGACCAAAACCCGCCGGGCGCTGACGCCCGGTCAATACCGAGTCGAGGCGGAGGCGATCGACGGCGATGGTGAGCGCGCGACCTATCAATGGGCTTTCACCATCATCGGGCCGGGGCAGGGCGATCCCGACACCCTCTTCTTCAAGGAGACCGACCAGTACGTCTTCGCGCCATTCGCGGCCTACTGGAGCAAGAATGGTGGCTTGCCGCTCTTCGGCCTGCCGATCACGCCGGACTTCGAGCGCGACGGCCGGACGACCCAATGGTTCGAGCGGGCGCGCTTCGAGCGCAACCCCCAACTCCCGGCAGATCAGCAGACACAACTCGGCCTGCTGGGGACCGAATTGCGCAAGCCCGATCCGCCGCTGGCAGCGTCACCGGGCACCGACCGCCTCTTCTTCACGCAGACGGGCCATAGTCTCGGCGGGGCGTTCCGCACCTACTGGCAGTCACACGGGGGGCTGGCGGTCTTCGGTCTGCCGCTCACCGAGGAGATTACCGAGGACGGTCGGACGGTCCAGTGGTTCGAGCGGGCGCGCTTCGAGTTCAATCCGCAGGGCGGCGGGACGGTGAACGATGTCCAACTCGGACAGATCGGGCGCACACGCTGGGAGCAAAGCAACCGTTGACCGCCGCTTGTCCCCGCCCGCTAGCCGTGCTGGTGCCCCCTCTCCTCGTCCGACGACCCCGCGCGGCATGGGAAAGATTTCCTAGGTTTTCGTGAAGGGGTGGGTCGCTCCGGCGTTCCAGCCCGACTCGCGTGGTATCCTAGTCCCGCTGAGGATCCTATCGCGCGACGGCGCGACTGTGTCTCGCCGCGCCGATGCCGATATTGAGGAGGAAAGAAACCCGTGAGGAAACAGGCGATCGTCGCGCTGCTGGGTCTGGGGCTGCTAAGCGCGTGTAGCACCACGACCTCGCCGACTGCGACGACGGAAGTGATCGCGACGACCGCTGCGGCGGTGGAGACGCCGACTGCGGCGGTGACGGCGACGGCGACCGCGCGAACGGCCCCGACAGCGGCAGCGTCGGCCACGCGCGGGGGCTCCGCCCCCTTACCGACGGCGACGGTGACGGCGACAGCGAATCCGCGCGCGACCGCCAGCGCCGTCGGCGGCACGGTCACGCGCGTCGCCTCGCCGACCGGGGCGGGTACGCCGCTGCCAACGCTCGGGGCGGGCCAGGCGTATGTCGATCCGCAGGGCCGCTTCTCGTTCACGATCCCGAACAATTGGACGCAGGTGCAGGCGGCGGGCGCGGAAATCGCCTATCAGTCGCCCGCGCCCGCCGGGACGATCCCCGCCACGGTCAATATCGTGCTGGAGAAGCTGCCCTCCGCGACGGTGACGCTCGACGAGTATGATCAGGCGGGCGAGACCAATCTGAAGCAGCAGTTCCCCGATTACAAGCCGGTCAGCCTGACCAAGGTGACGATCGACGGCAAGCCCGCCTACAAGCGGGTCTACACCGCGACGATCGTCGGGCGGCTCCTCCAGCTGCAGCAGGTCTACCTGATCGAGCGCGATGTTGCCTACGTCATCTCCTGCGGCGCGCCGCAGGAGGCGTTCGCCGCCAACGCCACGATCTTCGACCAGATCTCCGGCACCTTCAAGATCGGCCAGTAGGAGTGGCGAGTGACGAGTGACGAGTGACGAGTGAGAATAAGGGCCGGGAGTAGATTCGCACCTTGAGTAGCGCTCATCGTACTCTATTCGTTATTCGTCACTCGTCACTCGTCATTCAACAGGGGGTATGATGGAAGAGCAGAAGCCCGTCGAGCTTGTTCAGGGATTCGCGAAGGTTGATGAGGCTCCGGCGTTCGAGCCGCGGTGGTACAAGTTGGACGAGATCGTGCCGGTGGCGCTGCGCGAGGGGGTCAGCGCGCGCTTCGTGACCGGCGGGCGGATCATGTTCTCGTTCGTCCGCCTCGAATCGGGCGGGCGGGTGGAGTTGCATCAGCACCCGCACGAGCAGTGCGGCTACATGCTCGAGGGCTCGATGGACCTGACGATCGGCGACGAGACGCGCGAGTTGCGCCCCGGCGACGCCTACACGATCCCCGGCGGCGTGCCGCACGCGGCGACCGGCGGCCTGGAAGGCGGCCTCGCGCTCGATGTTTTCTCGCCGGTGCGCGAGGATTACGCAGCTCTCGCAGAGAAGGCGGCACAGGGTCGGTAACGGTGCTGCTTGGTGGGGCGCGGCGGCGCGGGTGCTTACCCGCGCCGCCGCGCCCTTCGTCATCGGCTCGGAATTTGCGACGGGACGACGGGTGGTGATGGGAAGTCTTACTCTGTGAGAGGCGCCCCCACTACCCTTTCAAGGGTCTTCATGAAGCATATGCGAGTGTAGGAGGCAAACGGTGGGTGAGATGATCGAATTCGCCGCGAACGGCGGCACCTGTCCGGGCTACCTGGTGCAGACCGAGAGCGAGGTCGCGCCGGGCGTGGTCGTGCTCCAGGAATGGTGGGGGATCGAGGGCAGCAAGAGCGACATCAAGGAGATCGCCGAGCGCTTCGCGGCGGCGGGCTACACCGCGCTCGCCCCCGACCTCTATCACGGCGCGGTCGCCGAGGAGCCGGACGAGGCGGGCAAGCTGATGATGTCGCTGCGGATCGATCGGGCGGCGCAGGACTTGCGCGGGGCGATCGAGCATCTGCGCGGGCTGACCGGCAAGCCGGTCGGGATTGTCGGCTTCTGCATGGGCGGTGCGCTGGCCCTCTACGCCGCCTGCGAGAACCCGGAGGGGGTCGCGGCCTGCGTCGATTTCTACGGCGGCTACCCGGGGATCGAGCCCGATCTCGCCGGGCTGCGCGCGCCGCTCCTCGGGCTCTTCGCTGAGAAGGATGGAAATGTGACGCCCCAGGTCGTCAAGGAACTCGACGAGCAGTTGACGACCCTCGGCAAGGCGCACGAGTTCACGATCTATCCCGGCGCGCAGCACGCCTTCTTCAACCATCTGCGCCCGGAGGTCCACGACCCGCAGGCGTCCGCCGATGCCTGGCGACAGATCAACGCCTGGTTCGAGCAATACCTCGGCTTCACCGAGCAGCAGCTGAACTCCGACGAGCAGCTGAAGTCGGCCTACGACAGCGAAGACAAGGGCTGATCGCATCGTGGTGATCGCGTCCCCGGTGCGGTCTCGTCGATGACCGCGAGTGTGGAGAGCCCCCCGCCGTTGCACGCAGCGGCGGGGGGGCGGCAATCTGATCTCCGCTCGGCGCTCCTGACGATGCTGATCGCCAAGGTGCTAACCCTCGGTGTGGGCGCGATCGGCTACCAAATCCTCACCGACACACTGCTGCCCACCCCGCGCGCGTGGCTGGCGATCTGGAACCTCTGGGACGCCCCGCACTATCTCGATCTGGCACGCTATGGCTATGAGGCGACCGGCGAGCGCGCGAACTGGCTTGTGTTCTACCCCCTCTTCCCCTGGTTAACGCGCCTGGTCGGCCTGCCGCTCGGCGATTACCTCATCGGGGCGTTCATCGTCTCGACGGTCGCCTCGTTCGTCGCCGCGACCCTGCTCTATCGCCTGGTGCGCCTCGATCACGACGCTGAGGTGGCGAACCGCGCGATCTGGTTCTTCGCGATCTTCCCGACCGCCTACATCCTCCACATCGGCTACACCGAGAGCCTGTTCATCGCGCTAGTGCTGGGGTGCTTCCTAGCGGCGCGGCATGACCGCTGGGCGCTGGCCGGTGTGCTCGGCGCGCTCGCCTGCCTCACGCGCGTCAACGGGCTGCTGCTCGTCCCGGCGCTGGCGATCGAACCGGCCCTGCACCTCTGGCGCGCGCGCCGCTTCGACCCGCGCTGGCTCTGGCTCGCCACGATCCCGCTCGGCTTTGTCGGCTATCTGATCCTGAACTACCGCGTGACCGGCGACCCGTTCGCCTTCCTGACGATCACGCGCGAGCGCTGGTACAAGAGTTTCGCGCCGCCGTGGGTGGGGATCGTGGCGCTGTTCGAGGGGCTCGTCTGGCGACCGCCGTTCGAGATCTGGACGGTAATCTGGCAGCAGGCGCTGTTCATCGCGATCGGCGCGGTCGGCGCGGTCGCGGCGTGGCGCTGGCTGCGACCCTCCTATGCCGTCTGGGTCGGGCTGAATCTGCTGCTGTTCACCAGCACCTCGTTCATCCTCAGCGCGCCGCGCTACAGCCTGATCCTCTTCCCGCTGCCAATCTTGTTCGCCCTGCTCGCGCGCCGCCCGACCTGGCAGACAGCGCTCACCGCCTGGTCGCTCATCCTGCTGGCGACTCTGGCGCTCCTCTTCCTGATGCAGGTCGGGATGGCCTACTGAGTCACCGACCTGGTGGGCCTCGGCGGATGGCGTCGCGCGGCTTCGCCAGGGTGCTATTCCAGGGATCGAAGCCTTCGATCCACCAGGTTGCCCCGGCCGCGGCCAGTGCCGTGGGCAACTCCGCCCCTCGCGCGTAGTCCTCGCCGACCGCGCGCCCGGTGACGACGAGATCGAGCGGGTCGGCGGCGTCGCGGTACGCGGTCATGTACTCGCCGATGGCGCGGGCGTCGGCGACGGTGACCTGAGCGAAGATCCCGCCCGCGCCCATCTTGATCGGGAAATAGCCATCCCAACGGGCGGCGCGGCGCACTGGCGGCTTGTTCGGCCAGACCCCCGCTACCCAGATCGGGATGCGCGGCGATTGCACTGGCGTGGGTAGGAAGGTGACGTTGTCCACGCGGAAGTGTTCGCCGTCATAGCTGAACGGTTGCCCAGCCCAGAGGCCAACCAGGATCGCCAGCCCCTCGTCGAGTCGCCGAGCGCGGGTTTTGGCGTCGATCGCCTCGCCGAACGGGGCGAAATCAGCCTCCACCGGGTCGCCGAGTCCGACGCCGAGGATCAGGCGACCCCCGGAAAGGTGATCGAGAGAGGCGGTCTCGCGGGCGAGCTTCCAGGGGCGGCGGCGGGCGACCGGCGTCACGAGCGGCCCGAGGCGGACGCGCTCGGTCGCCAGGGCGATCGCCGTGAGCGCGACCCATGGATCGACGATCGGCATATCCAACCCCTTCCAGAAGAGGAGATGGTCCCAGATGAAGAAACCATCCCAGCCGGTCGCTTCGGCTTCGCGGGCAAGTTCGGCCAGGAGCCGACAGTCACCATACTCGCCGAAGTTGGGCATGCTGACCCCGTAGCGCACCCTGCTCTCCCTTTCCCATCGCCACGAGCACCCGCCCACTATAGCGGGGGCGGGTGCTCGCCGCGCTGTACGACCCGCCCCCGCCAGTCTGTACCTGGCAGCGGATCCAACATTATCCGCGCGCCAGCGCCGCGCGCACGTCGGCGACCATCGGCTCGCGCCCCGCTTGCCTGTGCGAGACCAGCAGCGCGCCGCCCAGGTAGAGCGCGAAGTCGCCGTCAGGGGTCGGGATGAGCGCGAGGGCGTCGATCGCCTCGTCGAACTGCGCGAAGAGTCGCCGGGCGAGCGCCAGGGCGGCATCCTCGAAGCCGCCAGCGGGGTCATAGCGGATGGCGAGGTCGAGCGGGCTGGCCGTCATCAGTCCGCAGCGGCGGGGCGCTCGGCGCCGATTGTGACCGCGATCTCGCCGTCCACCACCTCGACCGCGTAGGTGACGATGCGGACATTCTCGTCGAAGACCGAGCGCCCGGTGGTGATGTCGTACTCCCACTCGTGCCAGGGGCAGCGGAGGATGCGGCCTTCCAGGCCGTACTTGAACTCGTAGACCTCCGATGGCAGCGTCGTCCCGACGATCCGCCCGAGGCAGACGCGCGCGCCCTGATGGGGGCAGACGTTCTTCAACGCATAGAAGCGATCGTCGAGGTTAAAGATGCCGACCTCGCGCCCTTCGAGGCGGACGATCTTCCGCCCGCCGTGCGGGATGTCTTCGACGCGCGCCACGATATGTCTCGCCATCGCTCCTCTCTTCGCCCGTCAGGCGGGCAGGCCGCTCAGGAACTCGTCGATCAGTCGGTTGAACTGCGCGGGACGCTCGAAGTAGACCGAGTGTCCCGCCTCCGGCACCCGCGCAAACCGGCCGTTGGGAAAGAGTGTCGCGGCATACTCGACCGCCGCCGGGGGGATGACGATGTCTTCTTCGCCGGTGAGGCAGAGGATCGGCATCGTCAGCGCCACGATCGCCTCGGCGGGGACACAACGCAGGCGCAACAATTCCGCGCGCACCCCCTGCTTGTCGAGGCCGAAGCTGAGGCCGTCGATCTGACGGTAGAGATGGTGCAGCGCCGGTTGCTCGCGCGCCATCCGCGCCCCCGCCGCCGGGTGGATCCCGCGCGCGAACAGTTCCGCCTCGCTACCGGGCCCGGCGGCGAAAAGGCGGTCGAGTTCGGGCGTGGCGAGCGAGCCGACCGTGCAGGCCAGGATCAGGCCGCGCACCCGCTCGGGGTGCCGCAAGGTGTAGTCGAGACAGGTCCAGCCGCCCATCGACTGCGCGACGAGGCGCACATTTGTCAAGCCTAAGTGCTCGATCAGCGCGGCGAGATCGTCGGCGAAGGCGCGCGGGCCGGGGCCGTCGGGCGCGTCGGTCGAGGGCGCGAAGCCGCGATGCGCGAAGGTCACGCAGGTGTAGCGGTCGCGGAAGTGCGGCACCTGCTGCCACCAGGAGAGGTGGTTCCCCCCGAGCCCGTGCGCGAAGATCAGCGCCGGGCCGTCGCCGGTCACGTCATAGAAGAGGTCGGCCTCGTTGTGGCGCAGGATCGGCATGGTTGGCTCCGGGGTCGAAGGTCGAAGGTCGAAAGTTAAATAGGTGACGGCTTCCCGGGTGTCCGATTCTGGGGGCAGGGTACGGGTTACGCAGGCGTGGTGTACAGGCAGGGTGGTCGGGTGTAGGGGCGTATTGCATACGCCCGTCCCACGCCGGGGATGTTCACAGACGTTTGGAGTAGAGCGAGGCGGAGAGGGCGTATGCAATACGCCCCTACACCCGACCACCCTGCCCGACCCCCGCCGTTAATTATTCCCGCCCCCTCCGTGTCTCCGTGCCTCCTCTTCCATTCCCCGTTCACGACTCGCGACTCCCTAGCCGCTCGCCGTACAAGGCGCGGGCGTTATCGGTCATGATGCGCTGGCGCAGCCGGTCGGGGATCGCGTCGAGCATCTCGGCGGGGTCGCCCGCCTCCCAGTGGGGGTAGTTGCCGGCGAACAGGAGACGGTGCTCGGCGTCGATCATGTCGAAGATCTGCGCGAAGTGGGCCGGATCGGGCGCGGCTTCCAGGGGGTAGGTCGTCGAATAGAAATGTTCGAGGATATAGGTGCTCGGCGGGCGCTTGACCCACGGCGTCTCCGCGCGCTGCGCCTTCCAGTTCTTGTCGAAGCGCCACATGATGTGGGGCAGCCAGAAGACCCCGCCCTCGTGCAGGATCACCTTGAGGGTGGGGAACTTCTCGAAGACCCCCTCGGTGATCATGCTCATGATGTGGGCCATGTAGCTCTGCGGCAGTGAGCCGGACCACTCCAGGTAGGTGCTCGGGTGGCCGACCGCCGTGGCAGGCGGCGACATCCCCGCGCCCTCGCCGCCGAAGTGCAGGGCGAGGGGCAGCCCGTGCCGGGCGCACGCCTCGTAGATCGGGTGGTACTGGCGACGACCGAGCGGCGACTCGGTCGCGCTGGGCAGCAGCACCTGCACCACGCCCGACTGATCGGCCAGCCGATCGATCTCCGCCACCGCCTGCACCGGGTCCTGCGGGGCGACGAGGATCGAGGCGCGGTAGCAATCGAACGGGCGCACCCAGGTATCGAGGAGCCAGTCGTTGTGCGCCCGCGCGAGGGTCGCGGCCATGTCGATATTCGGCTGCACGCCGAGGCTGGTGAGATCGCTGGTGAGGATCGCCAGCTCGATCCCGCGGGGGTCGAGATACTGTTCCTTCACCCAGCGCGGATCACCCGCCGGCTGGCCGACGCGCCCATCCGGCCCGCCCGGCAGCGGCGCGACACCGTAGGCCGTGCCGACCGGCTTGAAGCCGTGCCGGGCCATCGGCGGTCCGCCGGTGCGCGCCACGCGGTGCCGCAACCCCTCCGGCGCGTAGGCCGCGAGCGCCTGCCAGTCGGTGATCTGCGGGTGCAGATCCACATCGATCGAAGTCGGAACGGGGAACGGGGAACGGGGAATGGCGCTCACAGGCTGTTCCTGCGCTACTGCCGTTCCGCTCCCCCGTTCCCCGTTCCCCATTCCGCGTTCCCCGTTCATCGCGCGCTCGGCGCGAGCAGGCGCGGGCCGTACATCTCCAAGGCGTTCTCGACGAAGACGCGGCACTTGAGCTCCTTGGGGAAGTGGGCGAAGGCGAGGATTGGATTGTCGAAGTCCCAGTGCGGGTAGTCGCTGGCGAAGACGACCGTCTTCTCCGCGTGCAGCATCGCGAGGAGTTGGAGGAGTTGCTTGTGGTCGTCCGGCTCCTCGATCGGCTGCGTGCTGAAGTAGCAATTGCTGATGATGTACTCGCTCGGCGGGCGCTTCAGCCAGGGGGTCTCGGCCTTCAACTGCGGATAGAGGCGATCTAACCGGCCCATGACGTACGGTGCCCAGCAGACGCCCCCCTCGATGAAGGCGAACTTCAGCGTCGGGAACCGCTCGAAAACCCCCTCGGTGACGAGGCTGACGCAGTGCGCCATCATCGTCTGCGAGTGGTCAGTGTGGAATTCGAGATAGGTGCTCGGGTAGCCGACGCCGGTCGGGGGGTTGGCGATCCCGGTCCCCTCAGCGCCGACGTGGATCGCGACCGGCAAGTCGTACTGCACCGCCGCCTCGTAGAGCGGCCAGTAGCAGACATTGCCGTAAGGGATCCGGGCGGCGGAGGCGAGCAGAACCTGCACCATGCCGGGATCATCGCCAAGGCGATGAATCTCGCGGGCGGCGGCGGCGGCATCCTGCGGGGTGACGAGGATCGAGCCCTTGAAGCAGCCGTAAGGCCGGACCCACTTCTCCAGCGTCCAATCGTTGTAGGCGCTGGCGAGGGCGGCGAGGAAGCGCGCGTTGTGATCGACGCTGATCGCCCCGGTCAGCCCGCCGGTCAGCACGCCGAGGTCGATCCGGTACTTCACCATCAGCTGCCCGATCGTCCAGTCGGGGTCGCCGGCGCAGAGCCCGTCCTCCTCGCGCACGGCGTCGTCCATCCGCCCGGAGCCGGTGTTGGCGTAGTAGCGCGCGGCGAACTTCGGCCCCCCGTTGTCGAGATAGGGGTGCCACTCGCGCGCCAGGAACGGGCGCAATTCCTGGAGGCTCGGCAGATCGTTGTGGATATCGGTGTCGATCAGCCGCAGCGTGGCGGGATCGAGCGATTCCGTCAGCGGTCGGGTGTGGAGATCGGTCGCGATCGCCATCGTCGGATCCTCCTTACTCGGCAGCGCGAAGGTCGCACGTCGCAGGCGTCGGCGTGGCCGGTGGGGCTAGGGCGGCGCGCACCCATCGTACCCGAGATGGCGATGGGGGTCTAGTCGCGCCCGTGCCATTTACTCGACGGGCTTCGTCGGGTCGCTGTGCCCGCCCTCCTCGACGCGCGCGAGGATGAAGAGGAGGTCCGAGGCGCGATTGAGGAAGCGGAGGACTTCGGCATTGGCGATCGTGCCGTCGTGGAGGAGGCGCGCGGCGTCGCGCTCGCCGCGCCGGACGATCGTGCGCGCGAGGTCGAGCGCCGCCCCGGCGACGGTCGCGCCGGGGATGATGAACTGGTTGCCAATTTGTACACGCGCTCTAAATTCTTCGAGGGTTGTGTCGAGTTTGGCGACGTGCACGGCGGTGACCCGCAACCCCATCTGCTCGTAGTTCTCGGGCGGGGTCGCCAGCTCGCCCATCAGCAGATAGAGGTCGCGCTGGAGGGCGTGGATCGCGTCGGCGAGGTCGGTGGCGGTCACCTGGGCGCGGGCGAGGCCGAGCGCGGAGGTCGCCTCGTCGATCGTCCCGATCGTCTCCATCCGCGGGTCCCACTTCGGCACGCGGCCCGCGCCGAGCAGGCCGGTGTAGCCGTCGTCGCCGGTGCGGGTGGTGACTTTCGCGCTCCGCTCGGTCATCGTCGCTCCCTGTTCAGTCGTGAGTCGTGAGAGGGTCTGCTCCAGCATGGTGCCTGCCTGCGGGCGCAGCATCCTATCGAGCCACTCACGACTCACGACTCACGACTGACGACTATTCCACCGGGACGCCCATCCCCATGACGTGATAGCCGCCGTCGAGATGGATCGTCTCGCCGGAGATATTGCGCCCGCCGGGACCGGCCAGGAAGGTGGCGAGATGGCCGATGTCCTCGATATCGACGTTGCGCCGGAGCGGGGCGTTGGTCCGCACATACTCCTCCATCTTCGGGAAACCAGGGATGGAGCGCCCGGCCAGGGTGCGCACCGGCCCGGCGGAGATGGCGTTGACGCGGATATTGCGCGGGCCGAGATCGAACGCGATGTAGGTGACGGCCGATTCCAATGCGGCCTTGGCGACCCCCATCAGGTTGTACTTCGGCACGACCCGCTCGCCGCCGAGGTAGGTCATCGTGATCACGCTGCCGCCGCCGCGCGCCTCCATCAGCGGCGCGGCGGCGCGGGCGAGGGCGACCAGGGAGTAGGCGCTGATGTCGAGCGCGGCGGCGAAGTCGGCGCGGGCGGTATCGACGAACAGGCCCGCGAACGATTCTTTTGGCGCGAAGGCGACCGAGTGGACCAGGGTGTTGAGCCCGCCGCCGAACGCCTCACCGACCGCGCTGTACACGGCGGCGATATCGTCGTCGCTCGTCACGTCGCAGGGGAGGACGAGGTAGGTCGGGTCGAGCGAGGCGGCGAGTTCGACCACCGTCTCCTTCAGCCGCTCGCCCTGATAGGTGAAGGCGAGGCGCATCCCCGCGTCGTGCAACGCCTGGGCGATCCCCCAGGCGATGCTGCGCTTGTTCGCCACGCCGAAGACCAGGCCGGTCTGCCCGTCGAGCTGTCCCATCCTCACCCCTCCTCACCCGGTCGCCCGCGATCTGCGGCACGATACTATTTTCCTGACCCCGATAACGCGCAATGTCGGTCGATTGTAACACCCACCGGGGAAGGCGATTCGCGCATGAGCGACAAGTGGGTGCCGTCCCTATCGACAAGGGACGGCACCCACCCTGTAATGACTTGCTATCGCGGCGCTATGAACAGTGCGCGAGGGTTCGGTACTCAACGCCGCGCGGTGATCTTGCCGCCGGTGTAGACCGCGTAGCCGAGGAGGAACCAGCCGATCATCGAGTGGATCCCGGCGAAGATCCCGCCGCCCACTTCGCCGAGGGCGATTTGCGACACGATCCCGAGGGGCAGCCAGAGCCCGGCGACGAGCGGGGCGAAGCGCGGCCAGCCCCGGAAGATCCCGACAACAGCGACGGTGATGCTGGTGATGAACAGGAGCAGCATACTCAACGGCCAGGAGATGTCGGTGATCGTATAGAGGGCGGAGGAATTGCCGGGCGAAACGAACTCGAAAATCTGGAAGATGCTCGCAAATGTGACCGTAACCATCTGGATGCCGAGGAGGATCCTGGCCAGCAAGCGGCGACCCGCCGCGCCGAGGGCCAGCAGTCCCGCGATATTGGCGAGCCAGCCCATCGTGAAGACCAGCCCCAATGCCGCCCCGAGCTTGCCGCTGTCGCCAGCCCGGAAGCCATTGGAGGCGAACGAGAGGCAGAGGAATGGGCTGCCGATTATCCCCAGCGTCCCCAGGATACGGTGGATCGACATCGAGCGTTGCTCGACCTTCGCGGCGGGGGTACTAAACGGCGGTGTATTTGCGACCATGACGAAACTCCTTCTTCGGTCAACTCTGCGAAAAGCGCGGTGTCGTTCCGTTGCGAAAATCGTGACCGCAAACCAGTTCGGTGGCTACACCTCCTCCTCGCGACCGAGCTACCGAGCCATACCGTGACGAATCTGCTGTGGTTATTCTGCGCCTTGGACAAGGCTTGGGGGACTCACACATCCCTTACGCTGCCCCTCACGGCATACTGTGAGGGGCAGCGTGACGGATAGAGCTTTGCGCTCGTGATTCTTTTGAGAGATTGAGGGAACAAATCGAGGGATGGAAGGGGTGGGTGTACTGGGATCGGGTCGAACACCTTGTGGCAGAGCCGTGATGGACTCCGCCAGGGCTATTCCGTTTCTTGACGGAAGTGCGGGATAACCTCGCGGCCGATGATCTCGATCGCGGCGAGCGGGTCGGGGCCGAGCGGCGGGCCGAGGCTGAGGTGGCGCACGCCGCGCGCGCGCAGCCCTTCGAGTCGCGCGATTAGGTCTTGCGCGGTGCCGGCGATCCCGATCGCCAGCATCTTGTCGGTGACGAGCGCGCGCGCTTTCTCGGGGTCGCGCTCGGTCATGATCGCGCGCTCGATCGGGTCGAAGTCCGCGCGCGTGACGCCGAGGCGCGACCAGATCGTCGGGCTGAGCGCGTGGCCGTAGTAGGCGATCTTGTCCTTCAGCGGCATCTCGGCGGCGGCGCGGTCGGGCGCGATCGAGCACCAGATGCAGGCGGCGAGATCGAGATCGTCGAGGGTGCGCTCGGCGCGCGCGGCCCCGGCCTCGATAATCGGCAGGACTTCATCGTAGCTCTCGGGCGGGAAGAGAAGCGGCAGCGCGCCATCGGCCAACTCCCCGGCGAGTCCGAGCATCTTCGGGCTGAACGCGCCGAGGTAGATCGGGATCGGTCGGTCGGCGCGCGGCCCGAAGCGGAGATAGGCGTCCTCGGTCCAGCTTGGGTCGCCGCCGCGCCCGCCGCGCAGGGCGGTGCGGATCGACGTGATCGCGCGCCGGGTCGTGTCGAGCGGCGCGGTCTGCGGCACCCCCACCCACTTGAGAAACTCCGCCGCGCCCGCCGCCAGGCCGAGGTGGAAGCGCCCGCCACTCCACTCGTCGAGGGTCGCGGCGAACATCGCGATCTCGGCGGGGTGGATCGTGTACGGGTTGAGGATGCAGGTGCCGAGGCCGATCCGTTCTGTCGCCCCGGCGATGGCGGTGAGGATGACCGGCGCGCTCCGCAGGAACAGGTCATTGCTGACCCAGAACTGGTTGAAGCCCGCCGCCTCCGCCGCCCGCGCCAGCGCGATGTAGTCGCGCACCGGCAGATCGTTGTTGAGCCGCAGGGAGAAGCGCATCAGCGGATTCGCGTGGTGAGTGCCGAGTGAAAAGTGCCGAGTGCCAAGTACATTAGGGTGGTGCTCCTGGTGGTGTGGGTGGGAGACGGCCCTCACCCCCAGCTCGCTCCGGATGAACCGGACAATGTGCGCTCGCCACCCCCTCTCCCGATTCCAGGAGAGGGGGAACAAGCGCGGTGCTTATGACCGAATGCGGCGACTGGGTTAGCGTTTTACGAACTACGGACTACGGGTGCCTTCTCACGACTCACGACTCACGACTCACGACTCGCTACGGCTCCTCCCCCTGTCGCGCTGGCAGATTCGGGTCGTTGCCCCATTCGTTCCAAGAGCCGTCGTAGTTACGACCGGGACGACCGAGGCGGTCGAGGGCGAAGAGGACGGTGGTGGCGGCGACGCCGCCGTTGCAGTAGGCGACGACCGGGCGGTCGGGCTGCTCGTCCAGCCCCGCCTCAGCCATAATCTGGCGCAGTTCCTCGTCGGATTTCCAGGTTCCCGTTGGCGTGAAGAGTTGGGCGTTGGGGACGAGGATCGCGCCGGGGATGTGGCCGCCCTGCGCGCCGCGCGCGATCGCGCCGGTGTACTGCTCACGGTCGCGCGCGTCCACGATGATCGCATCGCCGAGTTCGCTGTGTTCCAGGACTTCCTGCGCGGTCACGCGACCCTGCCTCCCGGCCTGCGGGGTGAAGGTCGCGGCGGGGTAGGTCGGCACCCCGGTCGAGGTCGGGCGACCTTCTGCCGACCATTTGTTCCAGCCCCCATCGAGGACCGCGGTGTTGCCATGTCCGTAATAGCCGAGCGCCCACCACATCCGCGTGGCGAACTGCATCCCCTTGTGGTCGTAGACGACGACGTAGCTGTCGTCGCCGATCCCGAGTTGGTTCATCAGCGCGGCGAACGCCTCGGGCGTGGCGAGTTGCGCCGGCACCGGGTCGTCCGGGTTGATGATGTCTTGCGTCCAATCGACGTAGACGGCGCCGGGGATATGGCCGGCGTCGTACTCCTCCCGCGCGCCGAGATACTGCGCCTCTTGCTTGCCGCCTTCGAGCAGCATTGTTTTGACATAACCGCGCATATCGATGATCCGCAGGGCCGGGTGGCCGAGGTGCTCAGCGAGCCACTCGGTCCCGATCAGGGTGCCGGGCCAGTCGAGCGTGTCGGTGGTCGGGGTGGCGTTGGTGGTACTCATCGGGGCCTCCATCCGGGTCAGTCGTCAGAAGAGAGCCTGTTGAAGAGTTGGCTGTAGACGCGGAAGCCGCGATCGAAGTTCTCCAGGCGGAAGAACTCGTTGGGGCCGTGCAGATTCTCGTCCGGCATCTCCCAGGCGAGGAAGATCGTGTCGAGCCCGAGGTCGGCCTTGAAGAACTCCGCGACCGGCAGCGTGCCGCCGAGGCGGATCATGTACGGGTCGCGGCCATACTCCGCGCGCATAACGTCACGCGCGGCGAGCAGTGCCGGGTGCGCGGGATCGATCGCGTAGGCGCGCGAGGAACCGGCGATCGGGTTGACCGCGATCGTGACGCCGGGCAGCGTGTGGAGGGCGACGTGGCGCGCGATCGCCGCGATGACCGCGCCGGGGTCCTGGTCGGGGACGAGGCGGCAGGTGATCTTGGCGTGCGCCTCGGCGGGGATGACCGTCTTCGAGCCAGCGCCCTGGAAGCCGCCCCAGATCCCATTGAGGTCGAATGTCGGGCGCGCCCAGTTCCGTTCCAGCGGCGTGAAGGCCGGATCGCCGACCGGCCCGGCGATCCCCAGCGAGCGGCCATACCCCGCCGCGTCGAAGGGGATGGCGGCGATCTCGGCGCGCTCCAACTCGGTCAGCGGTCGGACCCCGTCGAAGAAGCCGTCGATCGTGATCCGGCCATCGGCGTCTTTCATACTCGCCAGGACCGTGACGAGCGCGCCGAGCGGGTTCGGGGCCATCCCGCCGTGCAAGCCGGAATGGATATCGCCCGCCGCGCCGCGCGCGTCTAATTGCACCCCGGCCAGCCCTTTCGAGGCGAGGACCAGCGACGGTTGCTCCGGGCTCCACATCCCGCTGTCGGCGCTGATCGCCACGTCGGCGCGGAGGCGGTCACGGTGCGCGGCCAGGAGGGGCCGCAGATTCGGCGAGCCGATCTCCTCCTCGCCCTCGAAGAGGAAGGTCAGACCGATCGGCGGACCGCCCTGGGCCTGCCCGAATGCCTCCGCGACCGCGACCGGGATCAGTAAATTCCCCTTGTCGTCGCTGGCCCCGCGCCCGTAGAGGCGACCATCGCGCTCGCTCGGCTCGAACGGTGGGGTCTCCCACTCGTCGAACGGGTCGGCGGGCTGGGTGTCGTAGTGCGCGTAGATCAGCGCGGTCGGCGCGTCCGGGTCGGCGGCGGGCCACTCGCCCAGCACCACCGGATGCCCGCTGGTCGGCAGGACCTCGACGGTCGGCACCCCGGCGGCGCGCAGGCGCGCCGCGACCCACTCCGCCGCGCGGGCCATGTCGTCGCGGTGCGCCGGGAGGGCGCTGACGCTGGGGATGCGGATCAGCTCGCCCAACTCGCCCAGGAGTCGCGCGCGATTGGCGTCGAACCACGACGCGAATTGCCCCTGTTCGCCCTTACCGTTCTCGGAGCTCATCGTCGCCCTCTCCCCTCTGCCCCATCGCGTCGGGCCAGTCGCCCGACGGGCATTATAGAGCACGCTATGCGACGCCGCGCGATGCCCCCTATCCTTCGGGCAGGCTCATGCGCACGACCGTCAGATCGGGTGCGTCGGTGGGGGAAACATCACCGCCGGTCGCGTACTCCGCCCGCGCCTCGCGGATGGTGGCGGGATGGACAGGGCGCGGATGCACCGCCACGAGGCCGTCGCGTTGCAGGGCGGTGACGAGGCCGTAGAGCCAGGGGCGATCGGCGGGGGTATAAGCGGGCTTGATCTGCGGGCCGAGAGTGTCGAGATCGAGGCCGCCGTTGTCGGGCTGCGCGCCGAGCGCGCGTAGAATCTGACCGCGGAAGTAACGCGCCGTGCTGATGAACGGGGTCGCCGCGCCGCCCGCCCGCGCGGCGCGGCGGCGCGCTCCCTGCTGCTCCGCGAGCGCGGTGCCGATCGTCGGGGCGGCGAGGCAGATTGGCCGCAGGGGGCAGACGAGGCAAGTCGGCTTGCGCGCGGTGCAGATCGTCGAGCCGAAATCCATCAGCGCCTGATTCCAGTCGTAGCCACGCCCGGCGGGGACCGCCTCGGCGGCGAGCGCCCAGAGTTGCCGGTCATTGAGCAGCGCCTTCGGGGCGTCCGCGCCGACGAGGACGCGGTGGAGGACGCGCTTCACATTGGTATCGAGGACCGGCACATCCTGCTCGTAGGCGAAGCAGGCGACGGCGCGCGCCGTGTAGTCGCCGATCCCCGGCAGGGCCAGCAATGTCGCCACATCGCGCGGCATCCGCCCGCCGTGCTCCGCGACGACGTGCCGCGCGATCGCCTGGAGGCGCACCGCGCGGCTGTTGTAGCCGAGACCGGACCACTCCCGCAGGACTTCGGCGGTCGGGGCGGCGGCGAGCCCCTCCAGGGTGGGAAACCGTTCGAGCCAGGCGAGCCAGCGCGGCAGGACGCGCGGCACCTGCGTCTGCTGGAGCATCATCTCCGCGAGGAGGATGTGGTACGGATCGCGCGTGCGCCGCCAGGGGAGATCGCGACGGTTGGCGGCGTACCACCCGAGCAAACCCTCCTGCAAGGCGTTGATACGAGAGGGATCAGCGACGTTGGTTGGCACCTGAGAGATATTCGCTGGGACCGTCACTGCTTATCCTCGTGATCGCTGACGGATCTTGGTGGTTGGACTGCGAGAACTGCTCGACGCATCGGTGCGGCCAGAGCGAACGGCCCTTGAGGGCATAACCTCCCCATTATACTGGATGCCGCCTCGGCGTTGCCGTGAATGTTAAGCGAGTGTTAACCGCGTTCGTTCGCGCCTTTCTCTTCCCTTCCAGCCTTTCGATCGGGTATAATCGGGACGGATGGACAATGGTGTGCGGCTCGCTCGATCAACTATACTTCTCTGCGTGGGTGCCAGCGTGCGAGCGGTGCTGTCGGATTGAGCGGGATCGGTAAGTGTCGTTCCGTTCTCGATCAACATCACCGTCGCGTCGTGGCGGCACCGCGCCGAAGTGTTCGGTCGTGGGGTGGAATGCGACAGTATCAATCAGCGTGCGGCGAAGTGGCGCGCGGACGGGGCGAGCGGTCCCTTGTCGTGCGCCTTTGTCTTCCCCCTTGCGACGCACGATGGAGATGAACGGCATCGGTGGTCGCCTCCCGGTGACCATCCGCGGGATGGGCGGTCGCGATCTGCCCGGCCTGCTCCGGATGCGGCGCGGGGGTGTGCGCCTCGACCTCCCGGATGCGCTGGTTGGAGGCTATACGCCCCTGATCGGGGTGATTCGCGGTCGCTGGAATCCGTTTCGTGACGCGCGGATCCGCACCTATGTCGCTGCGGCGAATCGCGCGCCGCTCGCGTTCGTGCAGGTGCGCGATCGCGCGACCGACCCGCGCAACAAGTGGGATCTCCTCTACCTGGGCGTGGCACGGGCGACCGCCGGGCGGCGCGTCGATCTTTGGGTGGCCCTCCTCGATTACATCACCGCAGCGGCCGGGCGGCGCGGCGTGCCGCGGCTCTACGCCAAGGTTTCGGGCGAGAGCGAGGCGGCCGAGGCGTTCCACGCGGCCGGGTACAGCCGTTACGGTGAGGAGACGATCCATTTGCTCGACGGTGTGGCCCCGGACGACCGCGAGGAGATGGAAGACCTGGCGCTCCGCCCGCAGGGCGCGGGCGATACCTGGGCGCTGCACCAGCTCTACACGCTGACCGCGCCCAAGCCGGCGCAATACGCCGAGGCCTACACCAGCCATCGCTGGGAACTCCCGCGCCGTGGGGCGGTCATCGCGCAGGGCGGCCCGCGCGAGTGGGGCTTCGTCGTTGAGCGCGGCCACGAGATCGCGATCTATTGCCGCATCGCGCGGCAGGGCGGGCGGGCGCGCCTGGAATTCATCTATGAACCGGCGGCGCGCGAGTTGCTCTCCCCGACAGTACGGGCGATCGTGCGCTGGCTCGATCCGGGGCCGGGTGAGCAGGTCTACTGCGCGACTCGCGAATTCCAGGCAGAACTCGCCACGACTCTGCGCGATCACGGTTTCGCGGCGAAGGAGGTGCAAGATGTCCTGGTACGCTACACAGTGGTTTCGGCGCGCACACCGGCACTGGCGGTTATAGGACGATCGGCTCGGGAGCGCCGATTGGTCGGTGTGCCGGCGGGCTCGCTCCGTCGGCAGGGTCATGGCCCGCACAATAGTTCGCGCTAACGGTTCCCACGGCATTGTTGTGACCGATCAAACGAGGTGAGGAAGCTTGCTGAAATTTGAACGCAGCGACGAGACGCAGGGTCAGCTCCCCATCGGCACCCAGGGCTACGATAGCAATCAAGGCTACGAGCGCAAGGGGTACGAAGAGGAGGTCACCGATAATCTCGCCGATCTGCTCAATTCGCTCCCGCCGAAGCTCGCGGAGCGCCTGCGCCAGCAGGATAACCGCGCGCTGATCGAACTGGTCTTCGATCTCGGGCGGAAGCCCGAAGCCCGCTACGATTGGGGCGAACTCGAACTCGATACCGCCGACATTACCCGCGACGATCTCGAATATGTCGCGGGGCGGATCGGCTCGTTCGGCGAGGACAACCGCGCCGGGATCGAGCGGACCCTGCACCGGATCTCGGCGATCCGCAACCGCTCGGGCGCGATCGTCGGCTTAACCTGCCGGATCGGGCGCGCGGTCTTCGGGACGATCGCGATCATCCAGGATCTCGTCGAGTCGGGCGAGAGTATCCTGATCCTCGGGCGACCGGGGGTCGGCAAGACGACGATCCTGCGCGAGACGGCACGCGTGCTGGCCGACTCGCTCCGCAAGCGGGTGGTTGTCGTCGACACTAGTAACGAGATCGCCGGGGACGGCGACATCCCGCACCCCGCGATCGGGCGGGCGCGGCGGATGCAGGTGCCGCGCCCGTCCGAGCAGCACGGGGTGATGATCGAGGCGGTCGAGAATCACATGCCGCAGGTGATCGTCATCGACGAGATCGGCACCGAGCTCGAGGCGCAGGCCGCGCGCACGATCGCCGAGCGCGGCGTGCAGCTGATCGGCACGGCGCACGGCAACTCGCTCGAGAACCTGATGCTCAACCCGACCCTCTCCGACCTGATCGGCGGGATCCAATCGGTCACCCTCTCCGATGAGGAGGCGCGGCGACGCGGCACCCAGAAATCGGTGCTGGAACGCAAGGCCCCGCCGACCTTCACGATGCTGGTGGAGATCCAGGATCGCGATCGGGTGGCGCTCCACCGCGACATCGGCGAGGCCGTCGATGGGCTCCTGCGCGGCAGCCCGCTCGGGACGGAGGTGCGCCACCGCCGCGACGACGGGGAGATCGAGTCCTGGCACGATGATGGGCCGCAGCCGGGCGGCGACAGTTCGCGCCAGGGGCAGCGTCGCCCGAGCGATCGGTCGCAGACGGGGGGGCGCGGCCCGCGACGCGGCCCGCGCGGGGGTGCCGGGACCGCGCCGCAGAGTCCGACGATGCTCCGCGCGGTCGATGTCGCGTCTGCAGCGCAGCCGGGGGCGGTGGAGCAGGTGCCCGGTGCCGATGGCCCGGCGGAGGCACCGCCCGCCGGGCTGCCGAAGGGTCGGGGTACGGTGGGAAAGCCGGTTCGGTTCTACCCGTTCGGGGTGAGCCGCAATCGGCTGGAACAGGCGATCATCGCGCTCGGTGTCAGCGCGACAATCACCCGCGATCTGCGCGACGCCGATCTCGTCATGACGCTGAAAAACTACTATCGGCGTCGCCCGCAGCAACTCCAGGAGGCGGAGTCGCTGGGCAAGCCGGTCTACGTGCTGCGGAGCAACACCGGCACGCAGATGGAGACGGTGCTGGCCGGGATCTTCGGCCAGCCCAAGGAGAAGGGGTCTGGGGGACGCTCCGCCGCTGGCTCTTCACCCGCCAGGGCGGCGGTCGCTGAAAGTGCGGAAGACGAAGAGCCGTTCTCCGAGGACATGATTACCAACGCACTTTTCGAGGCCGAGACGGCGGCGACGACGGTGATGGATGTCTCCCGCGCAATCTCGCTGATGCCGCAGACTTCCTATATCCGACGCCTCCAGCATCAGGTGGCCGAGCGGTATAATCTCCTCTCGCGCAGCCGTGGCAAAGAGCCGTTCCGACGTGTCGAGATCATGCCGGGTGGCAAACGCTAGGTGAACGCGGAACGCGGAGCGCGGAACGCGGAATTTGGGTTGGGAGAAGTCGGGACGACCGGGCTTCCCTCCGATGCCGTTCCGCGTTTCCTCGCCTTTGAGGGGCCGGAGGGCGGTGGTAAATCGACCCAGGTACGCGCGGTGGCGGCGGCACTAGCGGCGGCGGGTGTGCCACACACGGTGACGCGCGAACCTGGTGGCACGGTGATCGGCGAGCAGATCCGCGCGGTTTTGCTCGGCATCGAGAACCGCGCGATGCTGCCGGAGACCGAAGTCCTGTTGCTACTGGCGGCGCGGGCGCAACACGTCGCCGAAGTGATCGCGCCCGCGCTGGCGCGGGGCGAGGTCGTCCTCTGCGACCGTTTCGCCGGCGCGACCTTCGCCTATCAGGGCTATGGTCGCGGCTTACCGCTGGCGGAGTTGCGCCGGTTGCAACGATTCGCGGCGGGCGATCTGGTCCCGGACCTGACGCTGCTCTTCGATCTCCCCGCCGAGATCGGCCTGGGTCGCCGTCACGCCGCAGGCGAGGTGAATCGCCTCGACGCGGCGGGACTGGCCTTCCATCGTGCCGTGCGCGACGGCTATCTCGCCCTCGCGCGGGAAGAGGCGGCGCGGTGGTGTATCATCGATGCCAGCCGCCCGCTCGATGCGGTGACGACGGAAACACTGTCGATTGTCGGTGCGTGGCTGGCTGCAACGCGCGGGTAATCGGCGGCGGAGTGGTCGCGTGGCGGCGTGGCTGGTACTCTTACCCTTCGAGTAGCCTGCCGAGTGCGGCTGTTGGTAGGAGGGAGCGGGGATGAAGCTGGTCGTCGCTGTCGTGCAAGGGAAAGACGCCGAGGGCCTGATGGGCGCGTTACGCCAGGGGAATTATCGGGCGACCCAGATCAACAGTTCCGGTGGTTTCCTGCGCGAGAACAACGTCACGATCATGACCGGCGTGAATGACGCGCAGGTGCCGGATGTCTTTCGGCTGATCCGCGAGAATTGCTACACCCGCACGCAATACGTCAATCCGCTCCTCCCGATCATGGAGCCGGGCGAGTTCTATATGCCGAGCCCGGTCGAGGTGCAGGTCGGCGGCGCGACGGTCTTCGTCCTGCCGATCGTGCGTTACGAGCGGATCATGGCCGGCGCGACCGACGGGATCGGCGCGGGCTGGTGACTGACGCCCGGCCCGGCGAGCGGTGGCATAGACCGAGGGGATCTTCATGACGATCGAGGCGATTATCGCGCGCGGTTTCCAACTCTTGCTGGCGCTCACCGGCGCGTACACGGTCGGACTATGGTTCGCCCTGATCGTCTGGACCTTTCGCGATATCGAGGCGCGCAGCCGGAGTGTCATCGCGCAGATCTTCTCCACCCTGGTCGTCGTCCTCTTCTTCCTCCCCGGTGTGCTCATCTATATGCTCCTGCGACCGAAGGAAACGCTCGATGAGGCGTTCGGGCGCGCCCTGGAGGAAGAATATCTCCTCCAGGACTTGGAGGATCTGAGCCTCTGCTCGAACTGCCACCGACCGGTGCAGCAGGATTACGTCGCCTGCCCCCATTGCTTCACTGAGCTGCGCCACACCTGCCCGTCGTGCAGCCGGCTCGTCGATGTCTCCTGGGCGATCTGCGCCTTCTGCACCGCCGAGCTGGTCACCACGAGCGATGAGATCGAAATCCCGACGATCAGGGAAGAGCGACCCTCACTCCTGCCGCTACCGCTGCGGCTGCTGCGCGAGCGGACGGAGATGCGACTGGAGCACATGCTCTCGCCCGATCACGAGGGGAAGCTGCCGGACGGTCAGCCGAGTTCGCTGATCGCGCGCGAGACGCAAGCCGCCGGAGCCTGGACTGACGATAGTGGTAAGGGGTCCTGGTTCCTTAGCCGCGCGCGCGAGGTCTTCGCGCCGCTGACCGGCGACGGTGCGCATCCCAACGGCCAGGCGAACGCCAACGGCCACGCGAATCCCGATGGCGAGCACCAGGGGACGAACGGGCAGCACGCGGCAGCGGCGCACGAGTGGGATGATGACGAGGAGCAGACAGGGCAGATCGCCCCGCCCCCGCCCCCCGCACGCTGGCCCGAGAGGTCGCGGCAGCAGGATACCGACGATGAAGGGCTGATCACCGTCGCGCCGGTGAGGGATGCCGCGGCTCCCCCCGCCACCCCCTCGCGCGAACTCTACTCTTATCGCCCCGCGAGGCGGCAAGCACCACCCGCCGAGGACGAGGAGTAACCCCTCGCGGCACTCCCCGCGCCGACACGACCGCCATAGACCTGCCGAGACAACGCTGTCGGCCCGCCCGGTGAAAAGCACACCCTCACGGCGGTCGCTACCCCGCCGCGAGGAGGGCGCGGAGCGAGGCGCGCAGGGAACGCGCCAGTTCCCCCGTCCAAAGTTCGTCAAGACCGGGGAAACAACGCACACAGCCGATGGTGTAGCGCAGTGCGGCGAGCGATTCGGCAAGACCGAGCGCTTCTCGGAGGTGCGCGGGCGAGCCGAAGTCGCCCCACTGCGCGAGATAGCGGTCGCGCAAATGCGCCGCTGCATTGGTCGCGTCGCGCGGCAAATACCCCTCATCCAGCAGCGCGAAGAGGACGACGAAAGGGTGAGCAATGCAGGCGTCACCCCAATCGAAGAAAGTGAGCCGATCGCCCCGCCGGGCGATGTTGCCGGTGTGGAGATCGCCGTGGACGAGGGTCGCTGGGAGGTTGTACTCGGCCAGTTGGACGCAACGCTCTTGCAGACGCGGGATGAGCGTGCACAGCGCCCGATAGTCATCGTCGGGGAGGGCGGCGCGGATATGCGGGTTGGTCGGCAGCGCCCCCCGCTTGCGCCGCCAGGGCGTCGAGGCGCTGATCCGCGCACCCGAGCGCCAGGAGGGGCGCGACAGCGGGGATCGCGGCGCGTTGCATCGCTGCGATCTGGATCACGATCCTCTCCCAAAGGTCGAGGCGATCGTTCTCCATCAGCGGGCCGACGTCCGCCAGCAACAGCCAGCCGCGCGCGAGATCGGCGGCGATAACCTGCGGGATGCACTCGGGGAAGTGTGCTGCGAGGAAGTTGGTCACCGCTACCTCGGGCCTGTACGCGGGCGGCAGCGCCTTCAGGTAGTAGGCACCCTGCGGGGTGTCGATGTGGAGGACGCAGGAGAGCGCCCAGGTGCGCACCTGTCCGATCGCCGCGATCGGGCCGCCACCGTGCCGACCGAGCTGCTCACCGACCCAGGCGACGGCCTCAACCTGCCAGCCCGGCAGCACCCAGGGATAGTTCGTCGTGGCCTGGGAGACGCCGTCGCTCGGGTGTAGCCACTGGGCGACGAGCCCGCGCTGGGCCGGGCTCGTCATCGGGATCTTTTCGAGATTGGTCGCCTCTGCCCAGCGTAAATCCGCCCCGAATGGAGGGGCGTCGGTCAGCACCTCCAGCACAAAAACGGTCTCCACACGCTTTGCCTGGGCTTGACTCCGGTCCACCGAGAGGCAGCGCAGCACCCTCGTCTCGAGACCCAGGCTCTGTCGCACGGCGCGCTCGATGTGGGCGACCGCGCGCAGATCGTGCTCGGTCGGTCGGAAGCGCGGCAGCGCCCACCCTTCCTCGTCGCGCACCAGAAGTATCTGCGGCGTGGCCCCCCGGATGAGGAGGAGATGGTAGGTATAGTCCCAGCCGGGTCGGTGGGAGAGCGGCGGCTCGTTCGTGTCCGGCGTGCCGATGGTGCTCACGGCTCGCCGTCGTCTGCCAATTCGACGGCGAGCGCCAGCAGGGTATCGGCCGCCTTGGCGATGTCGGGCCAGGGCGCATCCTCGGTCTCGCAGTGGCTCAGCCCGCCGATCGTCGGGGTGAAGAGCATCGCGGCGGGGGCAACGCGGGCGAGATACTGCGAGTCGTGCCCCGCCCCGGCCCAGAGGCGGCGGACGCTGTAGCCGCGTGCCCGGCACAACGCCTCGGCGCGGTCTTTGATCGCCGGGGCGAACGGCGTCGGCGACACACTCCACTCCACCGCGAGGTCGTAGCGCACCCCCTCTTCGGCTGCGATATGGTCGAGGCGCTTGCGTAGGTCGTCGGCGACGACTGCTTCAAGGGTCGTATCGTCCCTGCCGCGCAGATCGAGGCTGAACGTCACGACGGGCGGGATGACGTTTACCACGCCTGGCGTGGGCGTGAGGTCGCCGACCGTGGCGTTGAAGTCACCGCGCGCGCGGGCGAGATCGCGCGCGGCGACGACCATCCGCGCGGCGGCGACCATCGCGTCGCGCCGCGCCGTCATCGGCGTCGGGCCGGCGTGGGCCGACTGCCCGCGCACGGTCACGCGGCACCAGCGAATCCCGACGACCCCCTCGACGATCCCGACCGACTCCCCGCCCGCTTCGAGGATCGGCCCCTGCTCGATGTGCAACTCCAGGCTGGCGGCGATGGGGCCGAGGCGGGCGCTCTCGTCGCCGCGATAGCCGATCCGGGCCAGCTCGTCGCCGAACGAGCGGCCCTGGCGATCGGTGCGGGCGTAGACCCACTCGCGCGCGAAGACGCCGGTGACCGCGCCGGAGGCGAGCATCGCCGGGGTGAACCGCGCGCCCTCCTCATTCGTCCAGTTGACGATCTCGATCGGGTGCCGCGTCTCGCGCCCGGCCGCATTGAGCGCCGAGACGACTTCGAGCGCGGCCACGATCCCGAGGATCCCGTCGAAGCGCCCACCGCCCGGCACCGTATCGAGATGGGAACCGATCAGGACGGGCGGCAGCGCCGGCGCGCTCCCCGCCCGCCGCCCGTAGATATTGCCGAAGTCGTCCACGCGCGGGTCCAGCTGTTCCTCGCGCAGCCAGGCGACGAAGAGGTCGCGCGCGTCGCGATCGGCGTCGGTGAGGGCGAGGCGATTCATCCCCCCGGCGGGGGTGCCGCCGAGGGCGGGCGTCGTGAGCGCGTCGAGGCGGCGTTGCATCCGGGCCAGATCGATCCGCATCGGTTCCTCCGTAATCATGACGTTGCGGGGGGAGGGATCGCGACGTGCTCGGGCGGTATCGCTCCCCCGCTCTCCGGTCGCGCGTTCGGCTCGTCCTCCAGCGCGAACGCGCGGCGAATTTCGTAGAGTAGCACGCCGGTCGCGACCGCGAGATTGAGCGAGCGCGCCGTGCCCGCCATCGGGATGCGAACGTGCAGATCGCCGCGCGCCAGGAGATCGGCGGGCAGTCCGGCCCCCTCGCTGCCGAGGAGGAGGGCGAGCGGGCGGGGGTAGCGCGCCGACCAATGGGGGGTCGGCGCGCGGGCAGAAGTGGCGACGACCGCGACGCCGCGCGCCGCCGCCCAGGTGAAGAACTGGTCCGGCTCGGCGACGTGCGCGATCGGCACGGCGAAGAGCGCGCCCATGCTCGCCTTCACCGCCGCCGGGGCGAACGGGTCGGTCGTCTCCCCGAGCAGGATGATCCCCCCGGCCCCCGCCGCGTCGGCGGTGCGGATAATCGTCCCCAGGTTGCCCGGATTCCCGATCTCGTGGAGCGCGACGAGGGGCGCATCCGGTCGCACCGGCAGGTCATCGAGCCGGGACGTCTGCGCGCGCACGATCGCGCCGAGTCCGGTCGGCCCCTCGCGGTCGGAGAGCGACGCGAAGAGCGCCGCCGCCACCCGCGCCACGGGGATGCCGCGCGCCTCTTGCTCCGCGATCAGCCGCCGCGCCGGCTCGCTGGTCAGCAACTCCGGCGCGACGACGAAGCGCTCGATCGGTGCGCCCGCCTCCACCGCTTGCCAGACCGGCTGCAAACCCTCGACGAAGAACGCCCCCTCGCGCCGACGATGCTTGCGCTCGCTGAGGGCACGGATGCGCTTGACGAGCGGATTGGCACCGCTGGTGATGAGATCTGTCAATCCCCTCGCCCCCTCTCGGCTCGCGCCTTCCGGGTACCCTCGTCATCCCACGTTCCGGCCCCGAACGGGCGGCACAATGCGGGAAAGTGTATCAGCACCGCGCGGGGCGTGGGGGGATCCCCGCTTGCCGCGCGAAGGGCACCGTCCGAACCACGCGGCCGGACCAGTGCCGAGGGGACCATCGTAGCGGGTGCTCGGTACGTTTGTCTGGGGAGTAACAGGAGCAATGCTTGATTGTTTTCGCCCCCCCCAAACCCCAGAATGAGAGGGGCGCTGGCAGTGGGATGACGACCGCAGGAGTACGGCACGTCGCTGCCGCTGCTGGCGTGCCGCCCCGACGCTCCGGTCGGGGACTGGCGTCACGGTCGCCTCGATCGGGAGGTTGCGTACACGGAGAGGTCGATGATCGCCCGCGGTGGGCGGGCTGCCCCGTCTCGCGGGGTGCTGCGCACCGATTGTCGGCATGTCGCACCGATGGCTCCGCAACGGTAAGGAAGGTGAGGAGTGGCCGGGCCGGTCGTGCTCGTCGTCGACGATAGCCCGACGATCCGCAAGATCGTCGAAATCACGCTGAAGCGTCAGGGGGTCCAGGTCGTCACCGCGCCCAGCGGCGTGATCGCGCTCGCGGCGATTGCCAACACCCCCCCGCAACTCATCTTGCTCGACATCATGCTGCCGAAGGTGAATGGCTACCAGATCTGCCAGATCATCCGGCGCAATCCCGAATACAAGCATATCCCCGTGGTCATGCTGTCCGGGAAGGATGGGGTCTTCGATAAGGTGCGCGGCAAGCTGGTTGGCGCGACCGAGTACATCACTAAGCCGTTCGAGCCGCGCGATCTGCTGCGGGTCGTGCGCAAATACGTCCAGTTCGACGCCGAGCCCGGCGGGACACGGCATGGGGCCGTCCCGATCGGCGCGGGTCGAGTAGGGTAAGCAATGAGCATGATGATGCGCCGTGGTGCGCTCGGTCAGGTGCAACGACAGGAACACGGCGGGCCGGATATGGTCGCCGATCCGCGCTTCCCCGAAGTTGCCGGGGTGGGCGCGCTCACCGTACCGCTCACCGAGTTGCGCTCGCGGCTGGAGGCGCTGGAAGGGCAGCGATTCAACGGCTACCTCCACTTCGGCCAGTCCGCGCGGGTTGGTGGCGGGCAGGGGATCGTGCTGCTCCACGACGGCTATCCGATCCACGCGCGGGTCGGCTCGACCGACAGGGCCGCCGCGCTCATTCAAGTACTCACGCCGACTGGGGCGTCCGAGGCGCTGCTCGCCACGCACGGGCTGAATCGGGAGACAACCCTGGCGCTCGCCGCGACATTCCATGCGCCGCAGTCGATTCAGCCGCTGGGCAGCGATAGCGGCGAGGTGGCGCTGCTCCTGCGCGACCTGACTGGGGTGCGCCACTCCGGTGTCGTGCAAGTGAGCGCCCACAGCGCCCGCTTGGATGGCGCGGTTTGGGCGCGGATCCTGATGTATGACGGCAAAATCCTCGGCGTCTACGGCGGTGCCGATCGCCACCTGAAGGCGTCGCTCACCGATGTGGGCGCTGTCCTGAAGGAGTCGTCGCCACAATTGGCCCTGTACGCTATCCAGGAGTTGCCAGCACCCCTCCCCCTGCCGCAGGCCGTCGCGAGCGTGCCGACGCAAGAGCGCGCGCCCGGCGCGACCCCGGCGCGCGACGAGCTATTGGAGACCGATCTGGTCTGGTTCATGTCGCGCTTCGAGCGCGCGTTCGGACGGCTGAGGGAGCGGCGCGAGCCGCAGGCCGATCTGCTCCGGGCTTTCGGCGAACTCACGAATGAGCTCGCGGGGTTCGTCGCCGCCTTGCCGAGCGGCGCGGCCACCCCCACCGCCGCACAGGGCGTTGTCGCGGCCGAGCTCGCCCAGGCGCGGGCGGCGGGTGCCGTGACGACCGACTTCAAGCTGGGCAAGGCGGGGCTCGATGCGGCCGCCATGGGGAAGGGCTATGGCACCTTCCCCCGGTGCAGCCCCGCCGCCGCCGCGTACTTCTCCACCACCAGCACTGATACGCTGACCCTGATCGGCCGGTTGATGGAGCGGTTGCTCGCGGCCTTCCACGATCCGACCTCCGCCGGTTTCGCCCGTGAGGGGTGCGAGATGCTGCTGCGCGAGGTGCGCACCGGCCTCAATGAGGTGGGGCGCTGATAGTCGAGCGTTGACGTGATCGGCCGACGACCCGATGACCCGTAATGATCCCGGCGTACAGAGGAGGTATCCCAGCATGGCAAAGAGCAAGATCCTGGTTGTGGACGACAGCGCGACCGAGATGGTCCTGATTGCCAACCCCCTGCGCGCGGAGGGGTACGATGTGCTCACGGCGAAGAATGGCGAGGAAGCACTGCGCAGCCTCGACCAGAACCGCCCCGACCTGATCATTCTGGACGTGGTGATGCCCGGCAAGAACGGTTTCCAGCTCTGTCGGCAGATTCGCAACGACGCGCGCTTCGGCTCGCTGCCGGTGATCCTCCTGACCTCTAAGAGCCAGGAGGCGGACAAGTTCTGGGGGATGAAGCAGGGGGCGACCGCCTACATGACGAAGCCGTTCGTGACCTCAACCCTGCTCGCGACGATCCGTCAGCACGTTTAGCGAGCAGTCGGCAGTCCGTGGTCCGTAGTCCGTAGAATCTGCTTGCGAGGCATCGCGCTGGCGGCAAACGCTGGAGCAGCAGCGAGGCTCTACGGACTACGGACCACGGACTGCCGACTGCCCCGCTGCCCCCGGAGGTACCGATGGTCACGATGGCCGACCCGCGCGATGCAACAATTCCACAGCGCAACGATGTAGACCGGCTCTATCTGACTTGCACGCTGGTCGGCACGCGCTATCTCATCCCCACCGGGATGGTGCGCGAGGTGGAGGAGGTTGGCGCGATCACGCCGGTCCCCGCGACCGTCCCCTGGCTGCGCGGGGTGATGAATCTGCGCGGCACGATCGTCCCGATTGTTGACTTGGCGTATTTTCTCGGTCTCGCCGCCGCGCCGAGCAGCGGCGGCGAGGCCCTGATCTGCACCACCGGTGATGCAGCGCGCGAGAGCGGTGACGACCAGCTGATCGCCCTCGCGGTTGACGGGGTGAGCAACATCCGCTCCTTCAGCGCGTCCGAAATCCTGTCGCTGCCGGAGGGTCAGCAGCCCGGCGGTGGCGCGCGCTACTGGGCTGGCTTCTATCGGACCCCGCCGCGCGAGGGCGTCGCGGCGGAGCTGCTCGGGGTGCTCGACCTCGGTGCCTTA
>CADCWN010000168.1 GCA_902806415.1 uncultured Thermomicrobiales bacterium
AAGATGACGCTGACGGCACCCGACGCCGTCTGGACGCAGACGATCTCCGACTTCGCCGGGCTCTGCATCCTGCCGTCGCACATCCTCAAGGACACCCCGCCGGACCAGATGGCCAAGGCGGCGTTCGCCTTCGCCCCCACCCCGTCCGCCGGGGCCTTCGTCTTCTCCGACTGGAAGGCCGATCAGTACCTCGAGATCAAGCGGAACGAGAGCTACACCGGTGGCACCAAGGCGAAGCTCGACAAGATCTTTTGCAAGGTCCTGACGCAGGAGGATGTCGGGATCGCGCAACTGGAGAAGGGCGAGCTCGACGTGATGATCGTGCCGGTGACCGAGGCGGATCGCCTGCGGAAGAATGCCAATCTGACGGTCACCAGCACCCCCGCGCCGAGCGTCTCCTTCCTCGCGCTGAACATGGACCGCCCTTTCTTCAAGGACAAGCGCGTCCGCCAGGCGATGATGTACGCCCTAGACCGTGAGGCGATGGCGAAGGAGATCCTCAAGGGCGAGGCGACGGTCGTCAATTCCACGATCATCGGGCCGGAGTGGATGGGGACGCCGGAGGGGCTGAACACCTACAAGTACGATGTGAACAAGGCGAAGCAACTGCTGAAGGAGGCCAACTGGGACGCCAACCAGAAGGTCGCCCTGATGTACACCCCCGGCAACAAGATCAACGATGCGCTCGTGCCGATCATGCAGCAACTGTTCAAGGATGCCGGGATCGCGCTCGAACTTTTCATCACCGATGGCCCTGAGTACACGCGCCGCGCCGTGACCGGGGCGACCGCGCAGGCTGCCGGCGATTTCGACATCGCGCTCGTGGGCGGGGGCGTCTTCCGGCAAGACCCGAACGTCTCGGCGAAATATTTCGAGACGATCGCCTTCACGCCCGCCGGGTCCAACTATGGGCATTACACCAATCCCCAGCTCGACGAACTCTTCAAGCAGGGGCGCGCGACCACCGATACGGCGCAGCGGAAGAAGGTCTACACCGACGTGGCGAAGATCCTCAACGAGGAGTGTCCCTGGATCTACCTCTGGTCGCCGAACTCGATCCACGCCTACAACAAGCGCCTCGTCGGCTTCAAGGCGCCGAGCTACGCCACCCACTTCGTCTGGAATGCCGAGGAGTGGAGCGTGACGAAGTAAGTCGTCAGTCGTCGGTCGTCAGTCGTCAGAAAGAGTCGAGGGTCGGTAGTGGATAGCGTGACAGCTTCTACCGTGTCACCGGCTCGCTGGCCCACCGGCCCACTCGCTGACGACTGACGACCGACGACTGACGACTGACGACTCGGAGCGAAGCGAATGGGACAATATCTCTTACGGCGACTCTTGCTCAGCGTGCCGGTCTTGCTCGGGATCACGATCGCGACCTACGCGATCATCAATTTCGCGCCGGGCGATCCGGTCTCGGCGATGATCAGCCCGGAGGCGGCGTCGTCGCTCGGCCCCGGCTGGGTCGAGCAGCAGCGCGCGGCGCTCGGCCTCGACAAGCCCCTCCCGATCCGCTACGGCCTCTGGCTGAAAGAACTCGCGCAGGGCAACCTCGGCTTCTCGCTGAAAGACCGCCAGCCGATCAATCAGAAGATCGTCGAGCGAATCTGGCCGACCTTAAAGCTGATGGGGACCGCGCTGACCATCGCGCTGGTGATCGCGATCCCGCTCGGGATCCTCTCAGCGATCAAGCAGTACTCGTTCCTGGACTACCTCGCCACCATCTCCGGCTTCGCGGCGATCTCGATCCCCTCGTTCTTCCTCTCACTCGCGGCCATCTACATCTTCTCGCTGAAGCTCGGGTGGTTACCATCCTCCGGGATGACCACCGTGGGTGGCACGAGCTCATTCGTCGATTCGGCCAAACACCTCATCCTCCCCGCGATCGTCCTCGGGCTAGCCGAGGCCGCGCCGCTCATCCGCTACACCCGGTCCAGTATGCTCGAAGTGATCCGTCAGGATTATGTCACGACGGCGAGGGCGAAGGGCTTGGGCGAGCGAGTCGTCATCTGGCGGCACGCCCTGCGCAACGCCCTTATCCCGCTAATCACGGTTGTCGCGCTGAACTTGCCGCGACTCCTCGGTGGGGCGGTGGTGGTCGAGGCGGTCTTCGCGTGGCCGGGGATGGGTACGCTGGCGATCACCGCAGTGCAGGGGCGCGACTACCCGGTGATCATGGCGATCAATCTGATCACCGCCGTTATGATCCTCACCAGCAATCTGCTGGCGGATCTGTTCTACGCGGTGGTTGATCCCCGCATCAAATACGCCTAAAGGACACGCCCCGCCCGCCACGTGCAGAGCGCTCGCGGCAGCGGGCGAGTGGGGAGAGAGGACTCGGATGGCCGAATCGACGCGCCCCGCCAAGCCGACCGCACCGACCGCAGCCGAGAGCGTGGGGCGCCGCGCCGGGCTCGCCGCCAGCGCCGCCCCGGTGCGCCGACGTACCGGAGTCTGGGGGCGTTTCCGCCGCCACAAGGTCGCGCTCGTCGGCACCTTCATCCTGCTGATCCTGGTGATCGGCGCGGTCGGCGCGCCGATCATCGCGCGCAACGATCCGTACAAGGTCAGCATCAGCTCGTACCGCAAACCGCCGCGCGCCGCCAATATCCTCGGCACCGACTCCTCCGGGCGCGATGTCCTCAGCCGCCTGCTCCATGCCGGGCGCGTCTCCCTCTCGGTCGGACTGGTCGCCGTGGCGATCTACGCGACGATCGGAATCATCCTCGGCGCGCTGGCCGGCTTCTACGGCGGCTGGGTCGATTCGCTGATCATGCGCGCGGCCGACATCGTCCTCGCCTTCCCCACCCTCATCCTGATCATCACGATCGTCTCGATCCTGGGGCCGAGCATCTACAATGTTATGCTCGTGATCGGCCTGCTCGGCTGGCCCCCGATCGCCCGGATCGTGCGCGGCCTCTTCCTGACCCTGCGCGAGCGCGAATTCATCCTCGCCGGGCGGACGATCGGCGCGTCGAACAGCCGCCTGATCTTCCGCCACATCCTGCCGAACGCCCTCGCCCCGGTGATCGTCGCCGCGACGTTCGGGATGGCGAGCGCGATCCTGCTCGAAGCCGGCCTCTCGTTCCTGGGCCTCGGGGTCCAACCGCCGACCCCCTCCTGGGGGAATATGCTGACCGACGCCCAGTCGCTGACCGTCCTCGAATCGATGCCCTGGCTCTGGATCCCGCCCGGCATCGCGATCGCCCTCGCCGTCCTGGCGATCAACTTCATCGGCGACGGTCTGCGCGATGCCCTCGATCCGTATCTGCTGCGCTGAGATAGACATCGCGAGAACCGGGCGGGCGGGCGAATTGTTTGCCCGCCCGCCTTTTTGCCAGCACGCCCGCGATTCACTAGAATGCCGCCCTGCGACGACCGGGGACCAGCGAAGAGGAGAGCAGCACGATGCCAGCAGCACGGAAGCCTGCCGACCAATATGGCACCAGCGCCGTACGCCCCGCCGACTTCGATCTGTTCTGGGACGACCTCCTGGCGGAGGCGGCGAGCATCCCGCTCAACCCGACCCTGACGCACATCCCGATGCGCTCGACCGCCGAGGTCGATGTCTACGAGATCGGCTACGACAGCCTCGACGGGCTGCGGATCGCCGGGTGGTATTGCGTGCCGAAGGAGAGTTATCTGCCGCCGCCCTACCCGGCCCTGCTGATCGTCCCCGGCTACATCTCCGAGCCGACTCTGCCGAAGTCGTGGGCGAAGCTCGGCTACGCGGCGGTCGGGGTCGCGCCGCGCGGCAAGCTGCGCTCCAACGCGCGCTTCAATCCCGGCTACCCCGGCCTCCTGGTCAACAACATCATCGACCGCCACACCTACAGCTATCGCGGCTTCTACATCGACGCCGCGCGCGCGGTCGATTTCGTCCTGACCCGACCGGAGATCGATCACTCGCGGATCGGCGTCCACGGCAGCAGCCAGGGCGGCGCGCTGACAATCACCACCGCCGCCCTGCGGTCGGATGTGATCACCTGCGGCGCGCCGGGCGCGCCGTACCTCTGCGGCTTCATGGACGCCGCCTCGCTGACCGACTCGTACCCCTACGAGGAGATGAACGAGTATCTGCGGCTGCACCCGGAGCGCGAGGCGGCAATGCGCGCGACCCTCGACTACTTCGACGGGATCAACTTCGCCCCACGAATTAAGTGTCCGATCCTCGTCTACGTCGGTGAGGCCGACGACGTCTGCCCGCCCGAGACCGGCTACGCCTTCTACAACGCCCTGACGGGCCCGAAGACGATCCACGCCTACCCTCGCTGCGCCCACGACTCCGGTGCCTACTGGGAGATGGCGAACGTCCAGGCGTTCCTGGCCGAACACCTCCGCCCCGCCCGCCCGCAGGAGCGGGCGCAGACGACGGTGGGATGAGCGGGGGCGACGGCCCTCACCCCCGCCTCGCTGCGCTCGGCACCCCCTCTCCCCATTCGAGGAGAGGGGGGAAGCACGAGACGCATCGGTGTCTGCAAGACGCAACATACGAGGAGAGCAGCAGGAACACCACGCCGTACAGGTAGGCCAGGCGTTAGCAGCTACTCTTGTTCCCAGCCTACTTGAGTAGGCTTCGTGGCCGCAGGCAGGGAGCGCCGATTTCAATCGGTGCCACCCACGCCCGCACCGCCACCCACCCTCACCCCCACACAGAGGAGCAACTGATGACCGACCACAGCGCCTACTGGTCAACCCTCGACCACGAACTCGCGCGCTTCCCCGCCGCGCCGGAGGTCAACCTCACGCCGTTGCGTCGCACCGAGTACGCGACCGTCTACGAGGTGAAGCTGACCAGCATCGGCCCCTACCGCCTCTTCGGTTTCCTCAGCGTGCCGACTGGCGACGGCCCGTTCCCCGGCCTCTACCTGACGCCGCGCTACGGCAGCGTCAACAATGTGCCGCACCCGGACGACCGCCGCCGCTACGTCGTCTTCCAGCTGATGCATCGGGGGCAACGCCTCGCCGATCAGCCGTTCGCGGCCCCCTATCCGGGCCTGTTGACGCTGGGGATCGACGACCCGGCGCAGTACATCTACCGCAGCATCGTCGCCGACTGCCTGCGCGGCGCAGAGTTCCTGCTCTCCCGCCCGGAGGTGGATGCCGCGCGCGTCGGCATTCGCGGCGACGACCTGGTGCTGCTTGTTATGGCGCGGCGGGCCGGTTTCGCGGCGGCGGATATCGGCGCGATGCTGTTCTACCGGCTGATGGAGGCGCGCGCGCGCACCGACGCCTACCCGACTGAGGAGATCAACGACTATCTCCGCGCCTACCCCGAGCACGAGGCGGCGGTCGGCGCGACACTGGCCCACTTCGATCCCCAGGCCCACGCGCCGGGGATCGTCGCACGAGTCTTGCTGCAAACCGGCGACCCCGGCGACCCCGGCGGCCCCGAGTGGCTCGCCCCGCTGCGCGACGCCCTCGGCGGCGAGGTGGAAGAGTATCGGCTGACGCACGAGGGCGGAACCGATCACGACTGGCTCGACGCCTGGCTGGCCGGGCAACTCGGCGCGACACCGCACCCGCGCATCTGGAGGATCGAACGATGAGCATTTATGCAGATCTTGGCGTCCGGCGCGTCGTCAACGCCTCGGCCACGCTGACCCGGCTCGGCGGCTCGGTGATGCCGCCGCCGGTCGTCGCAGCGATGGCGCGGGCGGCGGAGTCGTTCATCGACCTGACCGAGCTCCAGCGGACCGTCGGCGACCGGATCGCCGCGCTGACGAACAACGAGGCGTGCTACATCTCCTCCGGCGCGGCGGGCGGGATCACCGTCGCCGTCGCCTCCTGCATCACCGGCACCGACCCCGCCGCGATCGCCAAATTACCCTACACCGAGGGGCTGAAGAACGAGGTGATCGTCCACCGCTCCCAGCGCAACGGCTACGACCACGCCGCGCGGGCGACCGGGGCGAGGCTGATCGAGATCGGCCTGGCGCACGGCACCCAGGAATGGGAATTGGCGGCGGCGATCGGCCCGAATACCGCCTGCGTTCTTTACTTCGCCGGGGCCAACTTCGCCGGGGCCGCCCTGCCGCTGGAATTCGTGGTCAAGGTCGCGCACGAGCACGGCATCCCGGTTGTCGTGGACGCCGCCGCGCAGATCCCGCCGATCAGCAATCTCTGGCACTTCACCCGCGAGGTCGGGGCCGACATCGCGATCTTCAGCGGCGGCAAGGGGATGCGCGGGCCGCAGTCGAGCGGCCTCGTCCTCGGCAAGCGCGAGATCATCGAGGGCTGCCGCGCTAACGGTGCGCCGAACCACAGCGTCGCCCGCGCCCTCAAGGTCGGCAAGGAGGAGATGGTCGGCCTGCTCGCCGCCGTCTCCTGGTCGCTCGACCAGGAGGAGTCATATATCCTCGCCGGCTACGAGCTGGTCGTGCGCGACTGGCTCGCCGCGCTGGCCGACATCCCCGGCGTGACCGCCGAGCGCGGCTATCCGAGCGAGGCAGGGCAGCCGCACGGCCGCGCGATCCTCCGCTTCGCCCCGCCCTGCCCCCGCACGCGCGACGAGATCGTGGCCACGCTCTGGGAAGGCGACCCCCGGATCGCCGTCGCCCCGATCGGCACTGACGGGATCGCGCTCAACCCGCAATGCCTCGAACCGGGCGAGGCGGAAATCGTGCTGGCGGCGCTGAAACGGGCTGTGGGGTGAGCGGGGGATGAAACAAGCGACGGAAGCCACGAGAATGAGTAGCGGCGTGGTGCTCGGCGAGCGCGGAGGACTGGGGATTGATGGAGATTGCCGACTTAACCCGGTTAGGTGGTTGCACCGGGGATTAAAATCCCCGGCTAAGTGGTCTCCGGCCACAAAGTCCACTGAAGTGGAGTGGGATGTGGGATTCATTACCTTGACGGCGAAGCACCGCGCCGCTATCAGGCCTAGCCTACTTCAGTAGGCTTCGTGGCCGCAGCCACCTAGCGCCGATTGAAATCGGCGGCCCCGGCCGCACCAGCAAAATCACCCGAAAGGAGCCCCGTGCCCACCACGACCACCTCCATCACCCACGGCGGCAACACCAACACCGCGCCGTTGCGCCGCGTCCTCGTCTACCCGCCGATCCCGCCGGATGCGATGGTCTCCTGGGAGGCGTTCGGCTACTTGCGTCCGCTCGACCACGAGCGGGCGGTCGCGGAGCACGCGGTCTTCCGGCAGATCCTCGTCGATGCCGGGGCCGAGGTGATCAGCGGCGAATTGAGTAGCGCCGCCTTGCAGGACGCCATCTTCCCGTACGATCCGGGGATCATCACCGATGCCGGGATGATCCTCGGCCGACCGGGGAAGTCGCTGCGCGAGGGCGAGGTCGCGGCGCTGGAAGCGACGATGCGCAATCTCGGCATCCCGATCGCGGGGCGAATCGCCACGCCCGGCCTCTTCGAGGGTGGCGACTCGTTCTGGCTCGACGCGCAGACACTGGCGGTGGGACAAGGCTACCGCACCAACGCGGAGGGGATTCGCCAACTCGCCGCGATCCTTGGCGAGCAAGGGGTCGCGGTCGTCGTCGTGCCGCTGCCGCACTGGCACGGTCCGGCAGAGTGCCTGCATCTGCTCTCGCTGATCAGTCCGCTCGATGAACGGCTCGCCGTAGTCTACCGCCCGCTGCTGCCGGTCCCTTTCCTCGAAGGGCTGGCGGCGCGCGGCTGGGAGCTGATCGACGTGCCGGATGAGGAGTTCGCCTCGCAGGGGCCGAATGTCCTCGCGCTCGGCCCGCGCCGCTGCCTCATCCTGCGCGAGAACGTGGAGACGGCACGCCGTCTCCGCGCCGCAGGCTGTGAGGTATTTACCTACACCGGCGACGAGATCTCGCACAACCGCACCGGCGGGCCGACGTGCCTCACCCGCCCGCTGCTGCGCGGCTGACGATGATAGTTCGATTCTTCCCCGCTCCCCGGATGGGGAGCGGGGTGCCGCCCACGAGCGGCGGGGTGAGGGCAAGAAAGGAGTGACCATGACCCACCAACTCGCGCGCTACGATCTGCTGATCACCGGCGGCGAAGTCCTCGACCCGGCGGCGGGGCTCACCGGCAAGCTCGATGTCGCCATCGCCGAGGGGCGGATCGCCGCAGTCGAGCCGTCGATCGATCCGGGTCGCGCCGATCGCGTCATCGACGCGCGCGGGCAGATCGTCACCCCCGGCCTGGTCGATCTCCACACGCACATCTACTGGGGGGTCACCTACTGGGGGATCGAGGCTGACCCGGTCGCCGCGCGCACCGGCGTCACCACCTGGCTCGACGTGGGCAGCGCCGGGGCGTACACCTTCCCCGGCTTCCGCCGCTACATCGCCGAGCCGAACCGCGCGCGCACCTTCTGCCTGCTCAATCTCGCCTCGATCGGCCTCGTCGCGCCGAGCTGGGAGTTCCAGAACCCGAACCACTGGGATGTCGATCTGGCGGAGAAGATCGTCAACGAGAACCGCGACCTCATCCTGGGGATCAAGGCGCGGATCGACCCCGAGACGACGCGCGGGGTCGGGATCGCGCCGCTCGAACGGGCGCGCGAACTGGCCGATCGGGTCGGTCTGCCGCTGATGATCCACTTCGGCAACGGCACCCCGACCCTCGACGAGATCTTGCCGCTGACCCGCCCCGGCGACATCCTGACCCACTGCTTCCGGGGCGGCGACAATGCGGTGGCGAAGGCGGGCCAGCCGGTCCGCCCCGACATCAAGCGCTTGCACGAGGCCGGGCTGATCCTCGACATCGGCCACGGCACCGGCTCGTTCAGCTACGCCACGACCGAGGCGGCGCTGGCCGACGGCTTCCTGCCCGACGTGATCAGCAGCGACATCCACCAGATGGCCGTGCAGGGGCCGATGTTCGACCTACCCGTGACCCTCTCGAAATTCCTCAACCTGGGGATGTCGCTGCCCGATGTGATCGAGCGCGCGACCGGTCGCGCCGCCGCCGCGATGGGTCGCCCCGACCTTGGCACGATCACGCCGGGGAGCGTGGCCGATGTGGCCCTCTTCCGCGTCGAGGAGGGCGACTACACCTTCTACGACATCCAGATGGAGCCACGCAAAGGGACAAAACTGCTCGTCAACACCCTCACCCTGCTTGACGGCGAGGAGTTGCCGCGCCTCCCGGAGCGGGAGCGGATGATCTGGGCGACCCTGCCGCCGCAGCAGGAGGGGAAGCAGCGGAGGCCGGAGCAAGGGTAGGGAGGTGAAGAGGCGCGGGCGGTTGTGATGACGCAGGCGGTTGAGTAGGCAGGCGGTTGAACCCTGTGACCCGGCACAGGACAAGACCGCGCCCGGGGGCGGCGCGGCCGCCACGAAACCGCCCTGCGGCGGTTAGGTTCGTTATAGGTGTAATGCCTCATGGGCGGGGCAACGCCTTTCATCGCGACCTAACCGACGACGGTCGGTTTCGTGGCGCGCACGCCCCGAGGCGCGGTCTTGTCCTGTGCCGGGCCACAGGGTTCAACCGCCTGCGTCATCACAACCGCCCGCGCCACCTATAACTCTCCACCAGCAGAAAGGAGCCCCTCCCATGCCCACCACCCCAGCCGACTTACTCTTCACCAAGGCACAAGGCTCGCTCGCCGGTGGCGTCTCGGCCTCGATGCGCCTGCACCCCTACCTCGGTCGCCCGTTCTACCATGTGCGCGGCGATGGCGCGTACATCTACGATCTCGACGATCGGCGCTACATCGACTACAACGTCTCCAACGGCGCGACGATGATCGGCCACAACCACCCCGCAGTCCGCGCGGCGATCGGGACCGGGCTCGACATGGGGATCATCGCCGCCGCCGAGACGCCGTACCACGACCAACTCGCAGCCACCCTGGCCGAGATCATCCCGGCGATCGAGCGGGTCCGCTACGCCTCGACCGGCACCGAGGTGACGATGGTCGCCATCCGCATCGCCCGCGCCGCGACCAGGCGCACCAAGATCCTCAAATTCGACGGCCACTTCCACGGCCTCTCCGAGCCGTTCCTCTTCAAGCGCGCCGACCCGTGCGCCGAGTCCGACGACGTTATCCCGTCATCCGGCGGCGTCACCGACACCGCCGCCGCCGACGTGGTGATGGCCCCCTGGAACGATCTCGACGCGGTGGACGCCGCCTTCGAGCGCCACCCCGGCAAGATCGCGGCGATCATCGCCGAGCCGGTCTGGTACAACGCGGGCTGCATTCTCCCCGCACCCGGTTTCCTCGCCGGGTTGCGCGAGCGCGCGACCGCCCACGGCAGCCTGCTGATCTTCGACGAGGTCCTCTCCGGCTTCCGCATGGCGCTCGGCGGGGCGCAGGCCCACTACGGCGTCACGCCCGACCTGACGACGCTGGCGAAGGCGCTGGCGAACGGGATGCCCCTCTCGGTGGTCGCCGGGCGCGCGGACCTGATGGACCAACTCGCCCCGACCGGCACGGTCGTCCACAGCGGCACCTACTCCGGCCACCTGCTGAGCGTCCTGGCCGCCATCGCCACCCTCGAACACCTCGCCGAACCTGGCCTCTACGATCGCCTCAACGCCCGAGCCGCGCAGTTCTACGGCGACATCCAGGCGATCTTCGACCGCCACAGTTTCCCCGCCCGCATCCAGGGGCTCGGCACCCGCTTCGGCCTCTACATGGGGATCCGCGAGCCGGTCCGCACCCTCACCGACGCGCTCGGCCACGACCACGAGTTGCACCGCCGCTTCGTCCTCGGCTGCCTCGCGCGCGGGGTCTACTTCCACGGCTACACCAGCAGCGGCGCACCCGGCCACGCCGGGTTCTCGACCGCCCACAGCGAGGCCGACTTCGCGCACACTCTGGAAGCGATCGAGGCGACGGTTGCCGAGATCGGGCGGGCGTGAGAGAGTGAGCGCGCCGCATATCGCGGTGCCTTGCCGCCACACGAAGCCGATTGATCGACTGTGCCACGGGGGAGGAAAGAGGATGGCCGAACCGTTCATCGCCGCGATCGACCACGAGAATCTGCACGTCGCGATCCGCGTGCGCGACCTCGACACCGCGCTCGCCTTCTACCGCGATCTGGTCGGCCTGCCGATCTTGCGCTGGACCGGGGAGAAGGACAACCCGATCATGGTCTGGCTGCCCGGCGTGCAACTCGGGCGGCGCGAGGTCGAGCCCGGCGAGAACCCCCACGCGATCCTCGATCATATCGGGATCGCGCTGAAAGATGTCGAGGCGGTCCACAATCGCCTCCAAGCCGCCGGGCACACCCCCGAGCGACCGCTCAACAAGACCCACTTCCCCAGCGTCGATCGCGAGGTCCAGACCGTCTTCTACCGCGACCCGGACGGCAACCTCGTCGAATTCCTACAGTGGCGGTAGGGCGAACGACGAAGAACGAAGTAAGGGCGCAATGCTTCGGCAAGTTCGTACTTCGTAGTTCGTACTTCGTACTTCACGACTGCATATCAACAGCAGGAGGTTTACATTGTCACCTGAGCAGAAGATGGCCGAACTGGGGCTGGAACTGAAAGAGGTGGTGGTCGGCCCGGTGGGGCTGCTGCCGTGGGTGCAGGTGGGGAATCTGCTCTATATGTCCGGGCGTACACCGGATCGGACCGGCAAGGCGTGGAACGGGCAGGTTGGCAAGGAGTACACGACGGCGGAGGGGAAGGAAGCCGCGCGCGAGGTCGCCTGGAGCCAGCTCTGCGCCGCCAAGTCGGCCCTCGGCGACCTGGGTCGGATCAAGCGGGTGATCAAAGTCCTCGGGATGGTCAACTCCGCCCCCGGCTTCTCCGAGCAGCCGCAGGTAATCAACGGCTTCTCCGAACTGTTCGTCGAGGTCTTCGGCGAGAACGGTCGCCACGCCCGCTCCGCCGTCGGGATGGCCGGGCTGCCCGGCAACGTCCCGGTCGAGGTTGAGGTGATCTTCGAGATTGCCGAATAAGAAACGGAACAGGAGCCACGGAGTCACGGAGGACGCCGGGAGAGATTTTTATTCGTCTCCCTCCCCGCCCACGCCGTGACTCCGTGGATCCTGTTCCGTCCCGCTCACCATTGCTACTGACTCGGGAGGAGAAATGACCACCAAACCTCGGATCGATTTTGGCTACAACCCGCCGACCGGCGATCGCGGCGTGGAGACGATCGATCCGGCGACGTTCACGCGCGATCTGCAAACGGTGCTCGATGTCGCCAAGCCGTACTTCTCGTCATTCTGGGTCTCCGACCACCTGATGACCCACAGCGGCTTCAGGATGGAGTGCTGGACCCAGCTGACCTGGCTGATGGCGCGCTACCCCGACCAGCTCTTCAGCAACACCGTCATGGCGAACTCGTACCGGCCACCGGCGCTGCTCGGCAAGATGGCCGCGACGTTGCAAGCGTTCAGCGGCGGTCGGTTCGTCCTCGGCTACGGCGCGGGCTGGGCGGAGGAGGAGTACCGGGCCTACGGCTACGACTTCCCTTCCGCGAAGGTGCGGATCGCGCAAATGGTCGAGGGGATCGAGGTGATGCGCGCCCTCTGGACCGGCGGGCCGGTCTCCTACGAGGGGCAATATTACCAGCTGCGCGACGCGGTCTGCGAGCCGCAGCCGGAGCCGATGATCCCGATCCTGATCGGCGGCGACGGCGAAAAGTTCCTGCTGCGCGCGGTCGCCGAGCACGGCAACTGGTGGCTGCCGTTCAGCCGGGGCGACGAACTCCTGAAGCACAAGATCGCGGTTCTCAAGGACCATTGCACGGCGGTCGGGCGCGACTACGACAGCATCCGCAAGACGTTCCAGTTGCGCGTCCACCTGGCGAAGACGCGCGCCGAGGCGGAGAAGCTGGTCGGCGGCAACCCGATGCGCCCGGAAGATCCCGCCTACGTCGGCGACCCCGCCGGGCTGGTCGAGCGCCTGCACCAATTGCACGAACTCGGCTTCGACCTCTTCCAACTGGTCTTCCCGCGCTTCACCGACACCGAGGATATCGAGCTCTTCGGGCAGGAAGTGTTGCCCGCGTTCCGCTGAGCAAGGCCCGCGACTGAGGGCCGCACCTCGTTACAAGGTGCGCCCCCCCGCATGAGTAATCAGTAACCCCAAATGAGGATCGGCAGCGAACCGATCACGCCCCTTTGCAAGCGCGCGGCGACAATTCATGATCGCGCGATAAATTGCCTTCGCGATCGGTGCGCCGCTGCCGCACCGGGGTAAACCAGTAGGAGGGACCATGCCCGCGATCACCGGATTGCTGCGCGACCTCGCGGCGGGGAACGTCGCGATCATCGACCTGACGATGCCGCTCTCGGAGCGGACCCCGGTCTTGCAGTTGCCCCCGCCGTTCGCGAATACACGGGGGTTCTCACTGCGGGAGGTCAGCCGCTTCGATGAGCGCGGGCCGGCCTGGTCTTGGAACGACATCGCGATGGGCGAGCATGTCGGCACCCACTTCGACGCGCCAACGCACTGGATCACCGGCAAGGACGGGCGCGATGTCTCGCAAGTCCCGCCCACAGATCTCATCGGCCCGGCGGCGGTGATCGACAAGAGCGCTGAGTGCGCAGCGAATCCCGACTTCCTGCTCGAGATCGAGGATCTCGAAGCGTGGCAGCGCGAGCACGGGCCGTTGCCATCGGGCGGCTGGCTCCTCTATCGCACCGGCTGGGACGCGCGCGCCCACGACCAGGCCGCCTTCCTCAACGCCGACGCCTCGGGGTCGCACACGCCGGGTATCTCTGCGGCATGCGCGCGCTGGCTCGCCGAGCAGTCGCCGATCGTCGGCATCGGCGTTGAGACGGTCGGCACCGATGCCGGCCTCGCCCACAGCTTCGACCCGCCGTTCCCCTGTCACGCCTTCCTCCTCGGCGCGGGCAAGTACGGCCTGACGCAACTCGCCAATCTCGCCGCGCTGCCGCCGACGGGGGCGATGCTGATCGTTGCGCCACTGCCGATCGTCGGCGGGACCGGCAGCCCGGCGCGCGCCCTCGCCCTCGTGGAGCGCTGAGATGGGCGATCTGCCCGTCCCCGTGGCGGTGGGCCGGACCCTCGCCGCGCTCGGTGCCTCCCAGGTCTTCGGGCTGATCGGCAGCGGCAACTTCGCCGTGACCAACGCGCTGGTCGCCGCCGGTGTCCCGTTCGTCGCGGCGCGGCACGAGGGTGGCGCGATCACGATGGCTGACGCCTACGCGCGCGTGAGCGGCGAGGTCGGCCTCTGCTCCGTCCACCAGGGACCCGGGCTCACCAACGCGATCACCGGCCTGACCGAGGCGGCGAAGAGTCGCACTCCCCTGCTGCTGCTCGCGGCCGACACCGCCGCCGCCGCGATCCGGTCGAACTTCCGCATCGCCCAGGACCAACTCGTCGCCGCAGTCGGGGCCGCGCCCGAGCGCCTGCACGGCCCGGCCTCCGCGATCGCCGACACGGTGCGCGCCTACAGGTGGGCGCAGGTCGAGCGACGACCGATCGTGCTGATGCTCCCCCTGGATATCCAGGCCGGGCACTGTCCCTGGCCCGCCGGGAATCCACCACCCGCAGTCGCGTTGCGACCGGCCCAGCCCACGACGGCGGCGGTAGTCGAGGCGGCGAGGATATTGGCAAGCGCCCAGCGCCCGCTGATCATCGCCGGGCGCGGGGCGGCGCTCGCCGGGGCGCGCGAGGCGCTGGAGCGGCTCGCCGAGCGCAGCGGCGCCCTACTCGCGACCTCGGCGGTCGCCAACGGCCTCTTCGCGGGCAACCCGTGGGCGCTCGGCATCGCTGGCGGCTTCGCCTCGCCGACTGCGGCGGAACTGATCGGCGCGGCCGACGTGGTCCTCGGTTTCGGCGTGGCGCTGAATATGTGGACCACGCGCCACGGACACCTGCTCAGCCCGGACGTGACGATCATCCAGGTCGATCACGAGGCCGAGGCGATCGGCGCGCACCATCGGGTCGATCTCGCCGTGCCGGGCGATGCCGCCGAGACGGCGCGGGCGATCGGGGAGGAGTTGGCGCGCGAGGCGGCGACGCCCACCCCCTGGCGGACACCAGCGCTTGCGGCGCGAATCCGCGCCGGAGCCTGGCAGAACGAGCCATTCGACGACGCCAGCGCCGACGGCCGCATCGACCCTCGCACCCTCTCCCGCGCGCTCGACGCGCTCCTGCCGGAGGGGCGGACCGTGGCGACCGACTCCGGCCACTTCATGGGCTACCCGGCGATGTACCTGCGCGTCCCGGATGCTCGGGGCTTCGTCTTCACGCAGGCGTTCCAGGCGGTGGGGCTGGGGCTGGCCAGCGCCATCGGTGCCGCCGTCGCCCGCCCCGACCGGCTTACCGTGGCCGCCCTCGGCGATGGCGGCGCGCTGATGGGCCTCTCGGAGATGGAGACGGTCGCGCGCCTGGGCCTGCGGATGCTGATCGTGATCTACAACGATGCCGCCTACGGTGCCGAAGTCCATCACTTCGGGCCGCAGGGTGCCTCGCTCGATCTGGTGCGCTTCCCAGATGTCGACTTCGCGGCGCTCGGGCGCGCGGTCGGGCTGGCGGGCGTGACCGTTCGCGCACCCGAGGATCTGCGCGCGGTAGAGGCGTGGCTGACCGAGGGCCGGGGCGGGGCGCTGGTCCTCGACGCGAAGGTGGTCCCCACCGTGGTCGCGGCCTGGCTCGAAGAGGCATTCCGCGGCCATTGAGCCCCGGAACGACGCCCAAGCACACCGCTCACATCTCCTGATGCGGAGCTTCGCCGATCTCCCGAGAATCTTTCCCGAGCGAGTCAGGAAGGACGCCCCTTCTCGCCCAGTAATGGGCGTGCTACGCTCGATGCAGGGCGCTGCGGCGCGGATAGGTCGGCCACCGTGGGCGGATCGAGACCGTCCGCCGCCGTCTCGCCCGCCGGATGCCACGGCGGTGGCAACTGGGGCGGTGAGCAGGAAGGAGCGTGTAGGCATGTCGTGGTCGACCGCAATCCGGTGGGGGGTACCGGGGGCTATCCTCAGTGGTGTGCTGTTCACCGTGTTGAGCCTCATCTCGCTGGCAACCTCGGAACCGGCCGCACACCTCGACGTCATCTTCGGCGTCGCCTGGCTGTCCACGATAATCCCGGTGGCGGGACTGCACGCCGTGCAGGAGGGTCGCTACGGCCTGATGGGACGCGGCGGAGCAGGGTCGATCGTGGTCGGGGCTATCGCCACCTTCCTCGGCGCGCTGGCTGTGGCAAGCGGGAGTGCGTTCCTTGGGGGATTCTTGTTTATCGTCGGGGGGTTACTCCTCCTGGGCGGACTCGTCGTGCTGGGCATCGCCTCCTTGCGGGGACGGGTGTTGCCGCGCTGGTGCGGCGCGGCACTCATCCTCGCCCTACCGCTCACGGCGCTCGCGGGGCCGCTCACGGGCGGGATACTGCAAGCGCAGAGCAACTCCGGGGATTACCCTGGCGTCATCGTGATGGGCCTGCTCTGGCTGGGTCTGGGGTACGCGCTCTGGTCCTGGCGGGCTGCGGCACAACAACTGATGCCCGCGAGTTAGACGTCCACGAATCTGACGAAGAGGAACGTCGGTAACGTTATCGGAGACGTCAGCACGCGCGGCCATCGCCTCGGTGATACCGGGCGAGAGGGAAGAGGGCGGATGATCGGTAAACTCGATGGTCTCCCACACAGGACAAGGCGATCTGGCGCGCGGTGTGGCACAATGTCGATCGGGCTCACCCGGCGTGACGACACCGACAACAGGGCACGAGGGCAGTCATGGATGCTTCTGAGGCGCGAGCGATGGGGGCGGTATTTGCGCACCTCCCCCGCTACCCCGCAGTGCGCGCCGCGCGGTGGATCGCCTGGTCCCTGTTGGCGCTCACCTCGGCACAGGCGGCGTTCGGGCTGTCGCTGGCGACCCTGAACCGCCTGGCCCCGGCGCGCCTCTTCGCCGAATACGTCGTGGCTAACGTGACCGCCGCGCTGGCCTTCGCGACGGTCGGCGCGATCATCGTCGCGCGCCGCCCCGGCAACGGGGTCGGCTGGCTCTGCTGCGCGGCGGGTGTCGGCATCGGCGTGGCCGCCTGGACCGGGCAGTACGCCCGCTACGCGCTGGTGACGCGGCCCGGCACCCTCCCAGGCGGCGCGCTCGTGGCCTGGCTCAACCTCTGGGTCTGGATCCCGCCCACTGCGGCGTCCGCCGTGTTCCTGCCCCTGCTCTTCCCGAACGGTCGCCTGCCCTCCGCGCGCTGGCGCCCCCTGGCCTGGCTGGGCACCCTCGCCACCGCGCTCTTCACCCTGTCCCTCATTCTCAGTCCCGCTCCCGTCAACGCCAGCCTGCCGGAGGTGCCGAACCCGTTCGCCCCGGCGTGGTCGGAGGAAATCCGGTGGGGCGTCGACCTCCTCGCCCTGCTGACGGCGCTGGCGAGCCTGGCGACCGGGGTCGCCGCCGCGGCGATGCGCCTGCGCGGGGCTAGGGGGTCGGAGCGCCAGCAGCTCAAGTGGGTCGCCTACGCCACAGCCCTGCTGGTCGGCGCGATCCTCGCCCCGGCGGCGCTCGACCCGTCGGGTTTCATCGAGGACACCCTCCTGAGCGGGATCCTGCTCGCCGTGGCGTTTCCCGCTCTCCCCGCAGCGATCGGCATCGCCGTCCTGTGGCACCGCCTGTACGACATCGACCTGCTCCTCAATCGCACCCTCGTCTACGGCGCCCTCACCGCCGGCGTCGTCGGCGTCTACATCTTCGTGGTCGGCTATCTCGGCACGCTCTTCCGCACCGGCGGCAACTTGGCCATCTCGCTGGTCGCCACCGGCCTCGTTGCCGTCCTCTTCCAGCCGCTGCGCGCGTGGCTGCAGCGGCGGGTCAACCGCCTACTATACGGCGAGCGCGACGAGCCCTACGCGGTCATCGCTCGCCTTGGCCGACGACTGGAGGCCACGCTCGATCCCGCCGCCGCGCTCCCGGTTCTGGTGGAGACAGTCGCCCAGGCGCTCAAGCTGCCCTACGCCGCCATCACGCTCGCGCACGACGGTGCAGGCCGGGTCGCGGCGGCCCACGGCGCACCACAGCCGTGCCTTCTGCGCCTGCCGCTCACCCACGGCGGCGAGACCATCGGCGAGCTGGCGCTCGCCCCGCGAGCGCCCGACGAGCCGTTCTCTGCAGCCGACCGTCGGCTCCTCGCTGAACTCGCCCGTCAGGCGGGTGTCGCCGCCCACGCCGTCCTCCTCACGGCCGATCTGGAGCGCTCGCGTCGGCGCATCGTCGCCGCGCGCGAGGAGGCGCGCCGCCGTCTCGGCAACGACCTGCACGACGGCCTGGGCCATCGCCTCGCCGCCCTCGTGCGCCGCGCGGAAACGGCCAGCAACTTGCTCGACGGCGACCCCAGTGCGGCCAAAGTGGCGCTCGACGAACTCACCCGACAGGCGCGGGTCGCCGTCGCCGAAGTGCGCGGCCTGGCGCACGCGCTCCATCCACCGGAACTGGAACTCCTCGGCCTCGCCGGGGCGCTGCATGAGCGCGCGCAGGGCTACACCGGGCGGAGCGATGATGGCGTTCAAGTCCGTGTCGAGGTGCCAGAGGTGCTGCCACCGCTGCCGGTCGCCGTTGAGGCCGCCGCCTATTACATCGCCCAGGAGGCGCTGACGAATATGCACCGACACGCCCGAGCGCGGCGGTGCCGCGTCCATCTCGCCGTGGTTTCCCACGACACGGGGGAAGGGCTAACCCCGGCCCTCACGGGCGGGCGGAGCCTCCAACTGGAGATCACTGATGACGGCTGCGGCCTGGATGCGGAGGACCGCGCAGCGAGCGCCGGACTCGGACTCGCGTCGATGCGCGAGCGCGCGGCCGAGGTCGGCGGGCGCTGTGTGGTAACGCGCGGGGCGGCGGGCGGCACCCACGTCCACGCCCAGTTGCCGATCGTGGAGTGAACCATGGAGCCGGTACGCGTCCTCATCGTCGATGACCAGGCCATCACGCGCGGCGGGCTGTGCAGCCTGCTAGCGTCGGTCCCAGGGCTGGAACTCGTTGGCGAGGCGGCGGACGGGGCCGCCGCTGTCGCGCTCGCCGACGAACTCCAGCCGGACGTCGTCCTGATGGACCTGCGCATGCCGGGCATCAACGGCATCGAGGCAACGCGGCGCATCCACCGCGTCAACCCGCGCATCGGTATCCTGGTCGTGACCATCTTCGAGGACGACACCTCAGTCTTCCCGGCGATCCGTGCCGGCGCGCGCGGCTACCTCCTCAAGGATGCCGATCAGGCCGAACTGCTGCGGGCTATCCACACAGTCGCGGGCGGGGGCGTCATCTTTAGTCCCGGCATCGCCGGGCGCGTCCTGCAGTACCTGTCGAACTCTCCGCCGCCCGCCCCGGCGGTGGCCCAGATGTTCGACGAGCTGACCGGGCGCGAGCGCGAGATCCTCGAGCTGCTCACCCGCGGCGATACCAACGCGGAGATCGCTGCGCGGCTGGGACTCAGCCCGAAGACGGTGAGCAATCACGTCTCCAACGTCCTCCTCAAGGTACAGGCGACCGACCGGGCCAAGCTGATGCTGCTGGCCTTGGAGGCCGGATTGGGGCAGGGCCGTCGCCCACCATGATCGGTCGGAGTCGATGGAAATTGGGCCAGCCATAGCGCGCACTGCGACCGCCGCTTCAGCCGGTCGGGGGTATTGTTGCTTTCGTCATCGGGGCATCTATGGAGAGCAATAATCCGCGGCGAGTGGGTGGCGCTCCGACTCTACAGCGAACGGATACCCCTGTCCCCTCACCACCCCATCGCGTACGCCATCCGGCGCGGATCGGCCGCGCCTGTGAGGAAGCCGCGACCGGGATCGGCGACGACGGTGCAGAGCGCGCCCGCTTGCGCCGCCCAGTCGGGCCAGCGCTCGACGCGGTGGCCGAGTCGCTCTAGCTCGGCCAACGTTTCGGCGGGGATACGGCTTTCAGTGCGGACGAGGCCGGGTTGGTACGGGTGCGGGTGGGTCGAGGCGGGGAAGCTGAAGCTCGCCACGCGAGGTGCCTCGATCGCCGCCTGCGGCTCCATCCCGAAGTCGATCATGTTGACGACGAGTTGCACCATCGCCTGCGGCTGCACGTCCAGACCGGGGGTGCCGTAGGGGGCGAAGACCCGCCCGTCGCGCATGATCAGCCCCGGATTCGGCGTCAGGCGCGGGCGCTTGCCGGGCGCGATCGCCGACGGGTGCGCCGGATCGAGCCACGACTGCACGCCCCGCCCGGAGACGATGAACCCGAGGCCGGGGATGATCGGCGAGGCCCCGCCGCCATCGCTCGGCGTCGCCGCGAAGGTGTTGCCCCACTCGTCCACGACGCAGAGAAAGCTGGTATCCGGCTCGACCGGCGCGTCGAACGCGCGCGGTGCGGCGACGGCGGCTGTCGCCAACCCGCCCCCCCCATACCGCCACGGATCGCCCGCCTCCGGCATCCCCGATGAGGCCCGCCGGGGGTCGATACGATCACGCCACGCCGCCGCATACTCGGGGTGCAGCAGCCCATCGATTGGCACATCCACGAAGCGCGGGTCGCCGTAGAAACGCTCGCGGTCGGCGAACGCCGCCTTCAGCGCCTCCAGGATGAGGTGCAGCGCCTCGGGCGACCCCTGCCCGTGCGCGGCGAGATCGTACCCTTCCAGGATCGACAACGCTTCGAGCGCGGTCGGACCCTGGCACCACGGGCGACAGCCGAGGACGTCGTAGCCGCGATAGCGGACCGAGACCGGCGACTCGATCTCCACGCTGAACGCACCCAGATCGTCGAGGGTCAGCCAACTCCCCTGCTCCGCGTGGAACGCGGCGATCCGCTCGGCGATGTCGCCCCGGTAGAAACGGTCGCGCGCCGCCCGGATCGCCGCCTCGCGCCCCCCGCCCCCCGCCCCCGCCTCCGCCTCGACCAGCATCCGCAACGTGCGCCCCAGGTCGGCCTGCACGAACCGCTCGCCGGGATGCGGCGGGCGACCGCCCGGCAGGAAGACCGCCGCGCTCGACGGCCAGCGCGCCAGCCCCTCGGCCTCGTCGGCGATATTCTGGCAGAGGAAGTTGTAGGCCGCGAAGCCACCCTCGGCCAGCGCAATCGCCGGGGCCGCCACCTCGGCCAACGGCAGGGTGCCGTAGCGCCCGAGCGCCGTCAGCCAGGCATCCGCCGCAGCCGGCATCACGCAGCGCCGCACCCCGACCGGGATCGCGCCGCCGCACTCGCGCGCGAAGTACTCGGGGTCAGTCGCGGCGGGCCAGGAACCGAGCCCGCTGATCGTCCGCACCGCCCCCTCGCGCGCATTGTAGAGGATGATCGGCGCGACCCCGCCGAGGTTGGTCATGTCGGGCTGCAAGACGTTGATGCAAAGTCCGGCGGCGACCCCCGCGTCGGTCGCATTCCCGCCCCCCTCCAGGATTCGCACCGCCGCCGCCGTCGCCAGCGCGTGTCCCGTCGCCGCCATGTAGCGACTGCCAACAATCGCCGGTCGATAGGTCTGTGGCGCAGGATACGCCGCCATCGGAACCTCCTCTGCGCTTGGTCGTCAAGGAACATCGTCGGCCTAGCCCTTGCGCGCGATGGTGATAATCTCGGGGCTCGTCTCGGTGAGCGGCGCCCCGGTCCAATCTCCGAACCGCTCCTCAATGGTCAGGCCAGCGCCAGACAGGAACGCGGCGAGCGCCGCCGCGTCGAGGAACCGGAGCGCCCCCCGGCTCACCTCCGGCCCATCCCAGCCGGGGCTGGTGAACGTGCTGACGGAGCGGACGACGTTCCCCGCGACCGGCAGCTCCACCCGGTACTCGCATCGCACCGGGGCACCAGTCGCGTCGGTCACTTCGCCCGAATAGTCCGTGGCCCAGCGCTCCCACGCGCGGTCGAGCGGGTTGCGCGTCTCGAACGCGAAGCGGCCATCGTCGGTGAGGGCCGACCGGATCGTGGCGAGCGCGACGCGAATCTCGTCGTCCTCGACGAACTCCTGGAAGGCGTGGCCGGTCATGACGACCAGGTCGAACTCCCGCTCCCAGCGGACCGACGCGAGGTCGCCGTGGACCCACTCGATATCCGATCGCTGCCGCGCCTGGTTGAGCATCCCTGCGGCGGGGTCGAGTCCGCAGAGCCGCCCGGCATGGCCGCCTTCCCGCGCCAGGCGCAACAGCGCGCCCGTCCCGCACCCCACGTCAAGCACCGCCCCTGCGGCCAGCACCAGTCGCAGGTAGAAAGCGAAGTCGTCTCGTCGCGCCGGCGGGTAGAACCGGTCATACAAGGCGGCGAGGCGATCCTCGGTGAACTGATGCTCGATCATCTTCACGGCCTACTCGCTTGCGAAGCCGGTCGAAGGTCGAAGGTCCAAGGTCCATTCTTCGACCTTCGACCTTGGACCCCGTTTCGTCATTCGCCACCCGCCCGATATGCCCGCAACGCCTCCGCGAACCGTGCCTGTGCCGCCGCATTGTTCGGCGCGAGGTTGACGATGACGTGGCCGACGCCGAGATCGGCGTACTCGCGCAGGCCCGCGCCGATCTCCGCCGCCGAGCCGGTCAGTACCTTGTCCGGGTCGTCGGTCGGCATCGAGACCTCGCCGAGATCGGGGTAGGCAACCTGCACGCCCGCCGTCACCTCCAGCGTCTTGGGGTCACGCCCGACCTCCCCGCAGGCCACTTCCAGGTCGGCGCGGCGCGGCAGGAGTTGCGTCGGGCGACCGAACCAGGCGCTGTTCCAGCTATCGCCGTACTCCGCCGTCAGCCGCAGCATCCGCGGCCCCTTCGAGGCGATCAGGACGGGGATACCGCCCGCGCGCGGGGCGGGGCGCATCTCGCAATCCGGCGCGCTGTAGTATTCGCCCCGGAAATCGACCTTCCCCTCCTTGACCAGCGGCGTGATGATCTTGATCGCCTCCTCGAAGCGCCCGGCCTTGTGGTCGAACGGCAGCCCGAAGGCGTCGAACTCCGGCTGGTGCCAGCCCGCGCCGAGGCCGAGGATCAGCCGCCCCTCGCAGATCGCGTCGAGGGTGACCGCCATCTTCGCCAGTACCGCCGGGTTGCGGAACGCGGTGCAGAGGACGATCGTGCCGAGCTCCACGCGCTCCGTCGCGTCGGCGAGGGCCGAGAGGAGGGTCCAGCACTCCCAGGGGCCGGAGGTCGGGCGGTACGGCCAGCGGTAGAGGAGGTGGTCGAAGAGCCAGAGCGAGTCGAAGCCCGCCCCCTCGGCACTCCGCGCCAGGTCCCGGATCTCGCGGTAGCTCGGGATCGCGCCCGTCTGCGGGTTCTCGCTGATCGGCAGGACAACGCCAACCTTCATGTATCCCTCCTCCTCGTCAGATGGCCTTCTCATCGCAATAGATAATCGCGCGTGCATCGTACCACGCGCGCCACGACGCGCGGGGATCATCAGGGCGGCTGGCGGCTAATCGCCGTGATGCCGGGGAACACGCGCCGCACGATCTCTGTTACGATGCGCGGCACAAATGCCGCTACTAACGGAGGACCGATGACGAACAAGGGCTATCCGCACGAGCAGTTCCTGATCGACCTGCCCTGGCTCCAATCGCGACTGGACGATCCACGCCTGCGGCTGATCGATGCCCGCCCGGTGGGCGAATACGCCCAGGGCCACCTGCCGGGCGCGACCAATGTCGATTTCTACGCCCTGCGCACCGAGGACACCGATCCGCCCGGCGTGGCGGACTGGCAGGCTCGTCAACTCGCCGCCCTGCAAGCCGCCGGGATCAACGCCGATTCGACCGTCGTGGTCTACGACGAGCAGTCGCTGACCAACGCGGCGCGCGGCGTCTGGGTTCTCGACTACTTCGGCCACCCTTCGGTGCAGATGCTCGATGGCGGGCTCACCGCCTGGGTGGAGAGTGGCAGCCCCCTGACGACCGACGTGCCGACGGTCGCGCGGGGCGACTTCGCGCCGACGTTCGATCGCGCGAAGCTAGCGACCTATCGCGACATCATCGATCGGCTCGGCGACAACGATACCGTGATCCTCGACACGCGGCGGATCACCGAATATCTCGGCCAGGAACGGCGCACCAGGCGCAGCGGCACGATCCCAGGCTCAGTCTACCTCGAATGGACCAATCACCTGGACGAGGATGGGATGATCCGCGACGCCGACGAGTTGCGCGCCCTCTTCGCCGCGCACGGGATCACCCCCGACAAGGAGATCATCCCGTTCTGTGGCGGCGGCTACCGCTCGGCCCACACCTACCTCGTTCTCACGATGCTCGGCTACCCGCGCGTCCGCAACTACCTCGGCTCCTGGGGCGAGTGGGGCAATCGCGACGACACGCCGATCGTGGTGCCAGAATAGTAGCGAGTCGTGAGTCGTGAGAGTAGGCGGTGCTAGCAGAAAGGCACCCGACTAATAGCGGGCTTTCTCATGACTCACGACTCACGACTACGAACGGAGTGAACCATGACCGCCATCAAGGGACTCGCCGAGATCGTGCTGAGCGTGCGCGATCGGGAGGCCGCGCTCGGCTTCTACCGCGATCTGCTGGGGCTGACGCCCATCTCGCCGCCCGACCGGCCCGGCCCGATCTTCTTGCAAGCCGGACCGGAGCAGGCGGGTATCCCGCAGCTGATCGTCCTCGTCCCCCTGCCCGCCGCCAGCCCGGCGTTCACGCCGCCGCGTACCCTGCACCACCTCGCCTTCACCGTCGCCCCCGCCGACTTCGACCGTTTGCAGGAGCATGTACAGTCGCACGGCCACGCCACGCGCGGCGGCCAGCACCCGGTCCTGCCGTCGCGCACCCTCTACGTCAACGATCCCGACGGCAACGAAGTCGAGTTCATCTGCACCGCTTAACCGCTCTCCACTCTCCCCTGTAGGGGAGGGTCGCCGCCCGCAGGCGGCGGGGAGAGGTCATCCCCACGTTGAGAAAGGAACACAGCACCATGACCGCCACCACCACCACCCCGCCCGCGATCGCCGCCGCGCGCGAGCGGGAGTTCCCGATCTTCCGCGAGTACACCTACCTCAACACCGCCGCCGCCGGGCCGATCCCGAACCGCACCGCGCGCGCGATCGCGGAGGCTGCGGAATCGGCGCAGTATCCGAACACCGCCCGCGCGGTGCCGAGCGCCGAGCCGATCATGCGCGAGCGCCTGGCCCGCCTGATCGGCGCGGATCCCGGCGACTTCGTCTTCACCGGCAACACGACGCACGGGATGAATATCTGCGCGCAGGGGATCGCCTGGCGGCCTGGCGACAACGTCGTCCTGCCGGAGCACGAGTTCCCCTCGCTCGCCTATGCCTGGTTCCACCTGCGCGAGCGCGGGGTCGAGGTCCGCTTCGTCCCCTTCGCCGACGCCGGCCCGACCGTGGACGAGATCATGGCGCGGGTCGATGGGCGGACCCGCGCCGTCTCCTGTAGCGCGATCACCTGGAACACCGGCTGGCGCGCCGACCTGGAAGCCCTCGGGGCGGCCTGCGCCGAGCGCGGCGTCCTGCTGATCGTGGATGGGATCCAGGCGGTCGGCGCGCGGCGGGTCGATGTGAAGGCGGCGAAGATCAGCGCCCTCTCGCTGCACGGCTACAAGTGGGTCATGGCCGGCTTCGGCCTCGGCGCGCTCTACGTCGCCCCCGAGGCGGTCGGGCAGATCGCCCCGACCTTCATCGGCGAGCAGGCGATCGACGGCGATGGCGACGCCTTCGGGGGGCACCTCAACTGGAAGCCTGGCCCGGCGCGCTACGCCGCCGGGGGCCTTAACCGGACCGGCCTCGCTGCGCTCGGGGCCTCGCTCGGCCTGATCGAGGAGATCGGCATCGACGCGATCGAGGCGCACACCTCAGCGCTGGCCGAGTCGCTCTACGCCGAGTTGCGGCGCAGGCCGGGGGTGCACGTCGTCAGCACCGCCGACCCGGCGCGGCGCTCGGCAATCACCGTCTTCACCCTCGGCGACCGCGCCAAAGACGAAGCCCTCGTCGCGGAATTCGAGCGTCTGGGGATCGTCGTCGCGCTACGCCCGCGCGGCGTGCGCGTCTCCCCACACTTCTACAACACCGAGGAGGACATCGCCCGCCTGCTCGACGCGCTGCCGGGGTAGCACTTGAGCGTGGCGGGCGGCTGAAGCGCCCGCCACGCTTACCCCCATCGGCCCAGCGGCACCCGCGCCGGCCCACCAGCACCCATGCCGACTTTCGCCCTCCGAATCGACTATTATTCCCCCATGGAAAGGGGAAATGGGGCGAATGAGCGCGAATGCCTCACTGACTATCGTGGGTGGACCACAGCGGATCGAGCCGGGGCGCGAGACGACGCTGACGGCGCAGATCGTCAACCTCGGCACCGTGCCGGACGATTTTCGCCTCAGCGTGCGAGAGATCGACCCCGCCTGGGTCACCTTCCGACCGCCGACCGTCTTCCTCCAGCCGGGCGATCAGGCCATCGCCGCGATCGTGATCACCCCGCCGCTGGGTATCCCGGCGGGGGCGCTCCGCCCGACCTTCCGCCTCCTCTCGCGCCGCGCGGGCAACGTCGCCATCGTCGAGATCGCCATGCCGACCCCGACCGCGACCGCCCCGCCCCCCTACCAGCCCCCGCCGCGCGCGCAGACCCCGTCATCAGCCCGGCACACCCCACCGCCGCGGCCGATAATCCCGCCCGTGCAAAGCGCGCCAGCGCCCGCCCTAGACCCCGAGCCGGTGCCGACGGTGCCGCGACAACCCGACACCTCACCAGCCCCGCCGCGACGGCGGCGCACCCTCTCGCCGATCGCGCGCGGCGTGGTCGGGATCCTGCTGCTCGCCCTGCTGCTCGGCGGCGTGATCGCGGCCCTCCTCCAGCGCGGCACCGACCCGCCTGCCGACGGCGAGCCGACGATCGCGGCGGTCGAGGCGACGACGGTACAACCGCTCGCGAGCACCCAGGCCACCGCGACCGCGGTGATCGCACCGCAGGTGCTCCCGTCCCGGACACCGACAACGGCCTTCGTCGCCAGGGCATTCGTTGTCGCCAACACCGGCGGACAGGGGGTCTATCTGCGCCGGACGGCCAACATCGAGGACCGCGACACCGCCTACGAGGACGGCACACGGCTGACCCAGATCGGCCCCGATGTGCAGGCGGGCGGGCTCACCTGGCACCAGGTGCGCACCCCGGACGGCAAGAACGGCTTTGTCCCCGCGCAGTACACGCAAGACGCGCCCTGACGTCGCGTTTCACTATCGACTGGAGAATAGATAGTCCAACCTCCCCACGTCGAGCCCTTCGCCACCGGGGAGGCGGGGAGCGGTCTCACCCCAGAGGCGCGAGGTAGCGCCCGACCGTCCAGACGTGGCAGGCGCTGCCGGCCAGCACGAAGAGGTGCCAGAGTTCGTGCGCCTCGAAGACGCCACGCCGGATCGTCGGGCGATCGAGCGCGAAGATGACCGCCCCGATGCTGTAGACGACGCCGCCCAGCGTCAGCCAGAAGAAGCCGCCGAACGGCAACACCGGTAGTAGCCCCGGTATCGCCACCACGGCGACCCACCCTTGCAGGAAGTAGAGGCCCGTGGAGAACCAGGTCGGCGCGTCCAGCCAGAGGAACTTCATCACCATCCCGGCGAGGGCGAAACCCCAGACCGCCCCGAGGAGTCCCCAGCGCCAGGGACCGTGGAGGGCGATCAGGCCGAAAGGGGTGTAGGTCCCGGCGATCAGGAAAAAGATCATGATGTGATCGAGCCGCCGCAGGCGTTGGAGACCCCGCGCCGAGAGGGGGAGGAGATGGTAGAGGGCGCTCGACGTGTAGAGCGCCACGAGGCTCAGCCCGAAGATCAGGAAGGCGATCAGGTGGCGCACCTTCCCGCTCGCCGCCGCCATCCCGATCAGGGAGCCGAGGGCGACGAGGGCCAAAATCGCCCCCGCCAGATGGGTCAGGCCGTTCACCGGTTCGCGCAGACGTTTCATGCCGCTGCCTCGCGGGGCGACTGTTCGTCGCGACTACCCTCCCGTCGAGCCGTGATCATCCCCCGCCACGGTTGCGCGGCGGCGAGCGCGGCGTCGCGCTACTTCCCGACGCCCTCGCTGTCCGTCAGCGGGATGATCTGCCCGTTGCGGGCGATGCGGAACGTCCCCGGATCCAGGGAGGCCGAGAGCTGCTTCGCGGCGCGGACCGCGCAGTCGAACGCACGCGTGCTCTCGAAGCCGAGGGCGTCGAGGACGACATTGCGGACGTTGCGCACGTACTTCAACGGCGTGTACAGCATTGTTCGCTCCAGCGCTTCCGTCAACTGCGCGGGGTCGGGCAGCAGGCGCAGCGCCGGGGTGCGGAAGTTGTCGAAGACGCGCTGGAGGGTGTCGAGGGTCTCCTGTGGCAGATAGCGCAGGTAAATCTGCACCAATTCGAGGAAGATGTCGTAGTGGGCGCGCTCGTCATTCGCCACCCGCCCGAGTGCCCCCGCCGCGCCGATCTCGACGCCGCGCTCGCGCTCCTCTTCGCCCGGCTCGGTGGGGAGGCCATACTCGCGCCGGATCCGCTTCCGCAGCTCGTCGTAGTTGTAGAAGGTCGCGCGCTCTTGCAGGAGACCGTAGCAGATGAAGCCGAGCGGGTTATCGAGGTCGGGATCCTCGTCCCGCATCCGCCAGCGCCGCTCCATCGCCGCCGCGCGGAAGCTTTCGAGTTCCTCCCTGGTTCGCCGCCCCGAGTGGGCCAGGACCAGCTCGAACGTCTCGGAGTGCTTCAACTCCTCCAGGCCCCAGGAAAGGTGGAGGTTGCGCCGCTCGCGAATCTTGTGCAGCATGTCGAGCCCGTCGGCGACATAGTTCGCCACCTGGCTTTCGAGGCCGTAGAACGCCTCGATAAGTTTCACCGTGTCGTCGCTCAGGCGGTCGCCGAACGCGCGCATCTCATCCAGCGGCAGATCGTCCCAGGGCAGCCAGTTCCGCTCCTTCATCATCTTATGGAAGTAGCGGATGAAGGCTTCGCGCGCCTCCACCGACGCGGCCCGCTCGCGCGCCTCGCGTGTCCAAGGCCCCCGCAGGACGATCGGCATACTGACCATCAAACTCTCCCTATCCCACTATCCCGGCGACTCGCGCCGTCACGCCACCCTGCTCACCCCGCCCTCCTCGGGCGGGAGGAGTGCCTGGTTCATCACTTGCAGGACCGTCGCCTCGTACTTGGCGACATCGCCATCGCCGCGCAGCAGCCCGATCTCCGCGACCCACTCGACCGTGCCGATCAGCAGCGCCGCCAGGGTCAACGGGTCGTAGCGCCGAATCTGCCCCTGCGCCATCCGCGCCGCCAGGCGGGTTGCCAGCTCCTGCCACAATTGCCGGTAGCCCGGCAGCGGGCGATATGGCGCGAGACCCTTGAGGCCGAGGTCGAGGCGCTGCAGACTCAGCAGATCGCGCTCACTGAGCAAGAACGCCAGCGCCGCCCGGATCGTCTCGTCGATCGGCGCGACCGTTGTCGGGCGATCAAGGACGGCGCAGAGTTCGACCGTCAATCGCGACAGGAGGTCATCGACCAGCGCCGCGACCAGCGCCTCCTTCGACGCGAAATAGAGGTAGACGGTGCCGGTCGCCACGCCCGCGCGGGTCGCGATATCGGCGATTCGCGCGCCGACAAACCCCTGCTCCGCGAAGACCGCCCGCGCCGCCGCGAGAATGTCGGCCTTTTTCTGCGGATCGATCGCCCGCGCCATAACTACCCGATCACGTCAATGAATGAACGTTATTCATCATTGTAGACGTTAAGGGGAGGGGCGTCAAGTCTGGCGAAAGTGGGAAGGGGTGGCGCTTTGCGTCACCCCGCTCCCAGCACCTTCCCTATATATGCAACCGGCGTGCCACGATCGGGCGCGGCGACTTAGCGCCCCACGGTAGGGGTCAGCCAAAGCTCGTCCACGGTGACGCGGTGCGGCTGCGTCGCCACGTAGACGACCGCCGCCGCGATATCCTCCGACTGCAACATCGTCTCGCGCGCCTCGGTGCTCGGCGGATTCGGGCGGTGGTCGAGGATCGCGGTCGCCGTGTCGCCGGGGAGGATAGTGGTGGCGCGGATCCCGTTCGGCTTCTCCTCGGCGTTGATGCTGTGAGAGACCGAGATCGCCCCCGCCTTCGACGCGCCGTAGGCGATCCCGGACAAGGTGCCGGGGCGCCGACCCGCCATACTCGCCACGGTGATGATCGTCCCCTCGCGCTGGGCGCGCATCTGTGGCAGGACCGCCTTCGCGCAGTTGAAGACGCCGTTGAGGTTCACGCCGATGACGTACTCCCACTGCTCCTGGGAGATGTTGTGCAGGGCGCGCTCCTTGGTGTTCACCCCCGCGTTGGCGACGAGGAGGTCGATCCGCCCCCACTCGCCGACGACCCGCTCGACGAGCGCCCCGACCGCCGCCGCGTCGGCCACGTCGGCGGGCAGGGCCAGCGCCACCCCGCCCCCGCCGTTGATCTCATCCGCGATTGCGACGACGACATCCGCCGACCGTGCGACAACAGCGACCTTGGCCCCCTCGGCGGCCAGCGCGTAGACCGTCGCCCGGCCCATCCCGCTCGACGCCCCCGTGACGATCGCCACCTTCCCCGCCAGTTTCCCCTCGGCCATCACCCACCCCTTTCACCAGCGTATCGAACTGTGTTCCACATTGCGCGTGGAGTCTCGCATCGTGCCCGGTCGCGCGCAAATGAGCGGGAGGGCGGGCGCGGTGGCGATTCGAGGGGGGCCGTGGCGTTACGGGCGTGGATGGGCGGATTGCCTATGCCCATCCACGCCCACGATGTCTACGGATGTGGGTGGCGAGACGACGTGCGGGCGTATGCAATACGCCCCTACAACCGACCGCAGTGCCAATAACCACAGCGGCGTGGCGTCCCTAACGCCGGGGGACACCACCCGCGATGCGCCGAAGGCCAACCACCAGCGGTTGTAGGGGCGTATTGCATACGCCCGCCCGTCGTCCTGCCGCCCACATTTGTGGAATGCCGACAACGCTCGTCGCTCATCCCCCGTATGCCGCCCCTTCATCGAGCGGCCAGATCGGGCGGCGGATGCGGCGGTGGGTGAAATTGTCCAGGCGCAGGGTCGTGGCACCGGGCGCGTCGGCGGCGATGATCGCGGCGGCGAGGTGGGTGAACCCGGCACGGAAGTGGGCGCTCGACTTTAACGCGACAATCTTGCGGCGGCGCACGTCGATCCCGTGCAGCAAGAACACCTCGTCGTCGAGGACCTGATTGCGCTCGGACGCGACGATGATCTCCACGCCGCCGATCCGCAGGCGCGCCGACGGCCCGAGGTCGGTCGCCATCCCCCGCCCCATCGGCGTGGTGAGGCGGAAGCGCCCGTCGGTCAGCGCCTTCACATACGCCTCGGCTTCGATCGGCGCGCCGTGGAGCGTGTCGGTCTTGCCGCCGAGCCGGACGCGGATCGTCGCGCCGACGCCTGCATCGTGGGCCAGCGCGGCGACCGCCGGATCGTAGATGAAGGCGTAGCAGGCGTCGGTCAAGCCCGCGTCGAGGATCGCGCGCAGGAGGTGGGTGCTGTCACCCGGCGAGCCGCCGCCCGGATTATCCGACGTGTCGTTGATCACCACCGGCCCGCCCTCGACCGCCAGCGCGGCGATGATCGCCTCCTCCGGCGTCAGGCTGACCGGGCGATACTCCTCGCGCGCCGCCCAGACTGCGCGGGCGATGTCCTCCGCAACGTCGCGCGCCAACGCCGGATCGCCGTCGGCCATCGCCAGGACCGACATCCCGACCGCCGGGACATCGGTGTAGGGGAAGCCGTGGAAGATCGTGCAGTCGAGGACGCCGGGGCGCGCCTCCCACTCCCAACATAGACTGTTCAGCCGCTTGCCCGGTTCGAGGTCGGTCGAGCAGGTCGGGATCATCATCGGCAACGATTCCAGGTGCATCGTCGGCCTGATCTCCCGCCGCAGGACGCGCCGCAGGAAGGTGATCGCTTCCGCGCCGCGCTCGTAGCTGTCGGTGTGCGGGTAGAAGTTGGTCCCGAACAGCCCATCGGCGGCGTCGAGCATCGCCTGAGTCAGGTTGCCGTGGAGGTCCAGCGCCGCCGCGATCGGCACGTCCGGCCCGACCAATTCCCGCACTCGCGCCAGAATGTCGCCCTCCAGATCGTCGGTACCCTCGGCCACGCCCGCGCCGTGCAGCGAGAGGCAGACGGCGTCGATCGGCAACGCCCGCGCGATCCCGCCGAGCAGTTCGCCCAGCATCTCCGCATAGGCGGCGGCGGTGATCGTGCCGGACGGGTAGGCCATCGTGCAGAAGACCGGCACCGCCTCCACCCCCAGCGCCGCCGCCGTGTCGAGCATCCCGCCGACATACGAGCGATTCCCCGCGTGCGCCGCGACGATCGCCGCGCCGTGCTGCCACTGGTACCGTTTGAACGGCTCGACCGTCGTCGGCGCGGCGCAGAACGTATTCGTCTCGTGCGCGATCTCGCCGATCGCGATGCGGTAGGGCATGGTTCGCTCCACTCTAGTCGGTAGTCCGTAGTCCGTAGTCCGTAGTAGGGGTCTACTTGCCGGCGTAGTGTTGGAATACCACCGCCCAGCCACTACGGACTACGGACTACGGACTACCGACTGCCACTCCTTCACCACTTCATCGTCGTATCCGCCCACTCCTCGCCCTCGGCGGCGAGGAGTTCCGGGATATCGAGGACCGTATCGAGCGCGCGGATACCGAAGATCGTGGCGATGTCACGCACCTGGAAGCCGGGCGCGAGGCTGCCATCCGGCTTGTTCGGGCTCTCGAAGAACGCCCCGCGCACCTCCGCATCCTCGACGTCTTGCGCGAACTGGGCGCGCAGCAGGTAGCCGACCGCGCGCCGGATCGCCGGGAGCCAGCGCTCGTCGCCGGTGCGCCGCCAGAGATCGGCCCAGAAGAGGATCGAGACGGCGGCGACCGACGTGCAGAGCCCGTAGCTGTTGTGCCGCCCCTCGGTATCCGGCGTGTAATACGCCCCGCCATCGAGATTCTGCCCGCCCAGATACCACTCGGCGGCGCGGATCGCCCCGGCCAGGAAGCGGTCAGCCTCCGCCCCGCCGCGCTCGCGCGCCAGGTCGTGGGCGGCCAGCAGCGGCCAGCCCCACCACCACGACTTCCGCCCGTGGACGCGCCCGAGCTCCGGTCGCCACGGCGGGAAACGCAGCCAGGTGCCGGTCGGCCCCTCCTCGCGGATCAGCCGCTCGGCCATCGCCAGGAACAGATCGGCGTAGCGCGCCTCGCCGGTCACGCTGGCGAGCCGCGCCAGGGTCGCGTCGTCGAGCATCGCGCGGCCCGGATTCGGGTTCTCCGGGTCGCCGACAAACTCGCCGCGCCCCACATGATAATGGTCGCGCGCCAGCCCCTCGTCGGGGAGATAGCCGCCCAAGAGCGCGTCGACCGCAGCGCGCGAGGCGTCGAGCCAGCGCGCCTCGCCGGTCGCGGCGTGCAGATCGAGCAGGCCGCTGATCCCCTCGAAACCGACCTCCACGTTGACGTGGACATTGTCGCCCTCGTAGGTTAGCAACATCCCCGCGACCTCGGCGGGCGCGGTCAACCGCTCGCGCAGCATGAATTCGCCCGCAGCAAGGGCAGCCTCACGATAGCGTGGATCGCCCAGCCGACGCTCGGCGACGAGCAGGGCGCGGATCGCCTGCCCCGCGTGCCAGGTCGGGCCGTTGATCGACCAGCGTCGGGTCTTGGTGTCGTACTCGGTGCGGATCGCCCCCGCGTAATCGCCGTGCGGATAATCGAGCGGATCGTCGAACGGCGCTGCCGCCCGCCCGCCCACCGGGACTTGCGCCCGCTCGGCCAGCCACTCCGCACTATGGCGCAGCGTCGCCTCGCACGCCTCGCGCCGACTCTCGGCCATGCGCCACCCTCCCCTGCCGATCCGTTCCCCCGATCGCGCCGCCAGTCTAGCACGAGCGCGCGCAGGGCGGCACCATTGGTCGAGACGGGAACTTGCCGGCGTGAGAACCGGCCCGTACAGTCGTGGCACCGTTGGTCCCCCAACGTTCGCCAGTCCTCTCCCCTCCCTCGTCTTCCCCCTTGCTCCCCTCCCTCCTCGTCTCTGTGCGCTCGGTGTGCTCTGTGGTTCAACCCGTTCCATCCCGCCCACCTTGCCCAACCCCCACGTCCGGTCTATAGTGCGCCGGTCCCGCAGGCGCGACCGCACCGCCGGTGGTCGCCGACCATGCCGCGACAGAAGCCCACAGGTAAGGAGGAGGGGTAATGCAGATCACCGGGATCACACCCTATCTCGTGCGCGCGAACGGCGGCGGCGCGGCGGAGCGGCCGCGCGGTCGCAACTGGCTCTTCGTCGAGATCCAGACCGACACCGGGATCGTCGGCGTCGGCGAGGGGGGCGGCTGGCCGGAGGTCACGGCGCGCGGGATCGAGGAGATCACGCCGTTCCTGCTCGGCCAGGATCCGACCCGCGTCGAGCGACTCTGGTATCTGATCTACGACGTGCTGCACGGCCACGGGCTGACCGGCGCGGTGCGCGGCGGCGTGCAGAGCGCGATCGACATGGCCCTCTGGGACATCAAGGGCAAGGCGCTCGGCGTGCCGATCTACGAGCTTTTGGGCGGCGTCTTCAACGAGAAGATCCGCGTCTACGGCCACGCCAGCACGCCGGAGGAGGCCCGCGCCCTGATCGCGGAGGGCTACACGGCGTTTAAGTGCGACCCCTCGGCGGAGACGATCGCCACCCTGCGCGAGGCCGTCGGCGACGATGTGGAGATCGGGTTGCACGGCCACGGCGAGTTCACCGTCCACGCGGCGGTGCGGCTGGCGCGGGCGGCGGAGCCGTTCCGCCCCGCCTTCCTCGAAGAGCCGACCCACCCCGATGAACTCGACGCCCTGGTGGCGGTCGCCGCGAAGGTCGCGGTACCACTGGCCGGCGGCGAGCGATTGTTCCACAAGTGGTCGGTCTACGATCAGCTCAAGACCGGCGCGCTGGCCCTCCTCCAGCCGGAGACGACGCGGCTCGGCGGGATCACCGAACTGAAGAAGGTGGCGGCGATGGCCGAGGCGGCGGGGATCCAGTACGCACCGCATGACGGCTCGGTCGGCCCGATCGTCGAGTTGGCGAACATCCACGTCATGGCCGCTACCCCGAACGCCCGCTTCCTGGAGCACCGCTTCCGCGATGTCCCCTGGCGGCACACGGTCGTGCGCGGAGCGATCGAGCCGATCGACGGCCATATGCCCCTCCCGACCGCGCCCGGCCTGGGGATCGAGCTCGACCACGCCGAACTCGCCAAGTACGCCCTGCTGCCGCACGACCGCTACGACTACCGCCTGCGCACCCCGGACCAGATGCGGCAATGGTATTCGTGAGCGATAGGCGGACATTATCAAGCAGGATGGTAAGAGGCGGCTGAAAGGTAGGCAAGCGGTTGAACCCCGAGACTACGCTCGGGACCAAGACCGCGCCTGGGGGTGCCTGCGGACACCACGAAACCGACCGTCTTCGGTTAGGTCCGTTACCAGCGTGACGCCTTGACCATGAGGCATCGCCTCTCATCCCGTCCTAACCCGCGACGGCGGGCATTGTGCCCTTCAGGGGTATTTCGTGGCGCGCGCCCCCAGGCGCGGTCTCGTCCTGTGCCGGGTCACAGGGTTCAACCGCCCGCTACTGTGCATCTAACTGCCTGGCGTATCAATCCTAAACGTCCGCTACCAAGCCAAAAGGAGGCCACCCGATGTCCACCACCCCACCGCGCGTCTCCCCCGACACCCTCGCCACCCTCCGCCAGGTCAGTACGGCGACCCTCAGCGCCCAACTGCTGAAGCGCGGCTACGCCCAAATGTTCCTGCACGGCCTCATGCCGCTGCGCCCCGAGCTGCGGATGGCCGGGCAGGCGGTGACCCTACGCTTCATCCCGGCGCGCGAGGACCTGGCGCGCGACGAGCAGATGGCGAGCGGCGAGTTCAACAACCTGACCAACAAGCAGCGGATTGCGGTCGAGACGGTCGGGCAGGACGAGGTGCTGGTAATTGACGCGCGCAACGACACCCGCGCGGCCACCCTCGGCAATATCCTCGTCGGGCGGATCAAGGCGCGCGGCGCGGCGGGGATCGTCACCGACGGCGCGTTCAGGGACAGCCCCGGGATCAGGGAGATCGATCTGCCGACCTACGCGCGCGGCCAGAACCCGAACATCTCGTTCACCGTCCACTACGCCGCCGACATCAACGTGCCGATCTCCTGCGCGGGGGTCGCCGTCATCCCCGGCGATGTGATCGTCGGCGACGCCGAGGGGGTGATCGTCGTCCCCGCCGCCATCGCCGACGAGATCGCGCGCGACGGCCTGGAGCAGGAACGCAAGGAAGAGTTCATTTACGGCAAGATCGCCGCCGGGGCTAGCATCGTCGGCACCTACCCGCCGGATGCCGCGACCCTCGCCGAATACGAGGCGTGGAAGAAGGCGCGAGGATAGGAGGGACGGATCACCGCAGAGACGCAGAGACGCAGAGACTGGCAGAGAGGACGAGCTATTTTCTCGTTTCTTCTCTGCGGCCCTCTGCGTCTCTGCGTCTCTGCGGTGATCCGTCCTGCTCGTTAGATCAGGTACAGCGCTTCCTGGCGACCGTCAAGCCAGTGCATCGTGCCGCCGCTGAGGATGGCGTCTTCTTCGAGGGCCATGCGGACCTCCTGGCCGTCCCATTCGGGGACCGGGTGGAGTACATTCAGTTCGATCGAGTAGCAGGTCTCGTCGAACAGCTCGTAGTCGCCGCGACCCGGCACGCCGCCCTGCTGATCCCAGAGGCCGATCGTCGGGCCGGCGGCGTGGCCGTGGTAGCCGAGCGGGTGGCTGTAGATGCTCGGCAGCAGCCCCTCGGAGTTGGCCTGCGCCAGCGCCTCGCGCAGCACATCGTTACCGCTCTTGCCGACCGCCATCGCCGCCATGTGGATATCCTGCAAGCGGTTCCCCGCCGCCAGCGCCGCCTTCAGCCCTGCGGGCGCGTCGGCCTCGCCCGGCTTCAGGACGTAGGCGTTCTGCTGCTGATCGGTTGCCAGGCCGAGGTAGTAGAAGCCCATGTCGCAGTGCAGCAGATCGCCCGGCTGGATCAGGGTGCGCGGCTTCGGCTGCTCAGCCAGTTGCGCCGGGCGGTCGTAGCCCTGCCCCGGTGCCTGGATCGAGATCGACGGCTGGAACCAGGTCTGCAAGCCGGCGTCGAGCATCGTCTGGCGCATCCACCAGACGACATCGTCGGTCGTGGTGACCCCCGGCGTGATCGTGCGCGGCGAGAACGCCTCGGCGATGATCGCGTGGCCGAGCGCCGTGATCGACGGGTAGATCGCCAACTCCGCCGGGATCCGCCGCTCCAGCCAGCCAACTGCCAACCGCTCGGCGCTGAGGGTGCGGTCGGCATACTTCTCGCCGAGCGCCGACACGACCTGACCGTGCTCATGGTAGGTCAGCCCGTCGCCGAAGGCGAACAGTTCCGAGACGTTGAGCCCGATCGACTGCGGGTCGCGCTCCCGCACGATCCGCGCGAGGCTGGCGTCCTGGTCCTCGCCGCTATCGGCGTCCCAGCCCTTTTGGTAGAACTCCCCGAAGCCGTAGCGGTCGAGGGTGATCCGATCGACGCCGCCATCCGGGCGGCGGGCGAAGACGAGGATCGTCCGCCGCCGCGCCGCCATCGACGGCTCCGGCAGCAGCGTCATGATCACCGGGTCCTCGTTGTACTCGCGCGCGGCGACGATCCACATGTCGAAGCCCTCGCGCGCCAGCAGTTCGGGCATGATCGCGTCGAGCCGCTGTCGCAGCCACTCATTGCGCACCTCGGCCCGCCGTCGCAGCGGCAGGATCCGCCCCCGCAACTCCTCCACAAACGCCCGCTGCCGGGCCTGCCCCTCCGCGTCAACCATAGCTGTCTCTCCCATCCTCAGCGCAAGGCGCACACGCCGCTCGGTGAGCGGAGGATGGATTGTAGCAGGGTGAGAGAGTCCGTAGTCCGTAGTCCGTAGTCCGTGGAGTCTCGTTGCAGCGCCGCGCTTGCTACCCAGTGAGGAGCCAGGGCTCCCTCTCTACGGACTACGGACTACGGACTACGGACTACGGCTCCCCCGCCCTCTACGCCAACCCCCTGGACGGTCGCGCCGCGGGGAGGGCGCTGCGGTAGGCGGCGTCGTTGAGCCAGCCGCGCAGTTTAATCGAGCCCCAGAGAGCCAGGATCGCCAGGAGTTGGGCGACTGTGCCGAGATTGCGGTCGAGGGTCGCGAGGGCGGTGACGTTGCGGAAGAGGACGATCAGCGGCAGATGCAAGGCGTAGACCCAGAGTGCGTTGCGCCCCAGTGAGAGGACGAACCAGCCCAGCGCGGCGCGCAAGGGGATCCAGAACCACGTCGCGAGCAGGAAGAAGAATTGGAGGAAGATGGCGACCGGGAGCAGCCGACGCGGCGTCAGCGCGGCCCGCGCCGCCTCGACGTTCTGCCGATCGAAGAGCCAGTCGGGCGCCGTCCCCTGGCGGTGGAGGGCCAGCAGGGCGAGCGCCGCGACGACGACTGCGGCGGCGTAGGCGAAGGAGTAGGGCCGGAAGCGCGCGATCTGCTCACCGAATTGGCGACGGTGATAGCCAATCGTCAGCCCGCCGAAAAAGAGCAGTTGCCAGGCTTCGATCGAGACGGGGGTCGCGAACGGCAACCGGAATTGATCCGGGTAGAGTTGCGCCGCCAGATAGACCCCGACCGAGACGAGCGGCACCAGCCAGCCGCGCCGTTCCTCGCAGGCGAGCAGGGCCAGCGGCGCGGCGGCCAGCAGCAGGATGAAGAGGATCAGCCATTCCCCGCCGTGATAACCAACCGCCAGGCCGAGCGTGCCGATCACGAACGCATCCGGGCGATCGGCGTAGGTCGCGACGGTCGCCGGCGGCAGCGGATACCAGAGGGCCGCACGCCCGGTCGCGGCCAGGAGCCCGAAGCCGAGCGTGATCCCGATGGCGAGGCGATAGAGGATCCAGAGCCGCGCCACCAGGTGGCGCACGGTCTCGCCGAGCGTTTCGCGCGCTGCGGTGATCCCGAGGACGCACCCGGCGATGAAGACGAACCCTTCGGGTGCCGAGATGTAGAAGGGACCACCGCTGATGGCGGAGAACCAGGAGTTCCCGCCGAGGTTGCTGACGATCATCGCCAGCAGGCAGAGGCCGCGCAGCAGATCGAAGCGGGGGTCGCGCTCGCCGCGCTGCACGTAGGAGAGGGGCCAACGCCACCCCGCACCCGACACGCGCGGCGAGGAACCGGCACGCCGCTTCGCCGCGCCTACCTGCGGTGTCGTCGGCTCGACCAGATCGCCCAGCAGACTCGTCTGGCCCGACGGCGCGCGGCGCGCCCGTGCGCCCGGCGCGGCGGAGGTGGTGTTCGGATCTCTCGTAAGCACGCCCGCCCTATCTACTCACCGATCTCGTGTCGGCCTTCCCCCAACCTTTCGCCCCCCACCACATTAACAAATGGCGCGGCGCGGGACAATGAGAGATGAGTCCCGGGAGGTTCGGCGGCGAAGGGTGAGTACCGGTGCGGCGGCAGCGGCGAACCACCAGGGATCATGCTCCATTATCCAGGGGCGCGACCCCCGCGTGGTAGGCAGGGGAATGCCGACAGCCCTGTCTGACCTACCACGAGTGGGTACAATCCACACCGCCCCATGCTAACGCCATATCCACCGACCGATGTACGCCCGACATCCGACCCGATAGTACCGGTTGTCCTCGCCGATCGCGGCGCGTAAGATAGGGAGAGTACGCGGGGGCGAGCCGCGCCGCGCCAGGGCCTATCGGTCTGTCGAGGCCATTCCCATCCCCCTTTCAAGGGCGGATCGCCGCCGGGGCGGCGGGGCGGGGCCATACCGGCTTGACAACGCAACACGCTCCCGCGCACTGGATCACGAAGCCCTGCGACATTGGAATCATCGGCCCGAGTCGCCACTCGGCACGGTAGGTGGACAAGCGTGCGACCGCGAGAATCAGGCCGGCGCACCCGGCGCGAACCGACCGGACTGACGCGGCGAGCGGCCCTGCTGCTGGCCGGGACGACCCTGCTGCTGCTGTTGAGCGCCGGGATCGTCTTCCGGGCATCTCGCCCTTCAGCCGCGACGACGCCGCTCGCCACCCCGCCAACTGCGACGGTCGTTGTCGCGACCGCCACGGTCGCGCCGACGGTCGCGCCGCGCGCGACACAGGCATCTTCACCGACGCAAGCACCGTCGCCGACGCAGGCACCGCGCGCCACGGTCGCCGCCGCCACGCCGCGCGCCGCGACGGCGACACGCGCGGCGACGGTCGCCACCCCACAACGCCCGCTCGTCACCAACGGCGGCTGCGCGATGGTGCTGCCGCCGGGCTTCCGCGAGGAGACGCCGCAGGGTGGCTACTACCCGGCGACCGACCAGACCGGCTTCACCGCGCTCGACGTCTTCAACACCGAGAACGGTACCCGCACCCCCGAGGAGTTGGCGCAGCGGTTCGCCACCACGACCCTCAGCCAGGTCATCCAGGGCTATCGGCAGACCAGCGCGGAGCGGACCGGCGATGGCTACCGGATCGATTACGCCGCGACCGTCGGCGGTCAGCCGGGGCGCGGCAGCCTCTACTTCAAGTCGTTCGGCACCCTCGCGTGCGGCGCGACCCTCTTCACCCTCGATCGGTCGAGCCTCCCGTTCGCCAGCACCCTGGAGGTGATGATCCTCTCGCTCCAGGCGGCCCCGGCGACGCGACCCGGCACAGCCACCCCGACGCGGTGAGAGAGGGCTGGCGGGCGCGGAAGGGTGGCGGGTTGCTGCGTCAG
>CADCWN010000169.1 GCA_902806415.1 uncultured Thermomicrobiales bacterium
CCTGCCTGCGCTTGGAGCAGCACCGCCTCGTCACCGGCACGAGTTGGTGGGAGGCCAAAACCAGCCTCACCCGCGACGCCATCCGGCACTACCTGGCCCATCCGCGCTACACCCTGACCTCAACCGCGTAAGTCCTATTCTTATCGACGCCGCACCGCGTATGTCGTGATAGGGAAGCACGAATGATACGCCTGGCAATAGCTTGACTTCCGACGGGGGGTATGATTTATAGTCAATGTACGCGGCGATTGGTGACGATGCCGCCCCGTCACGCATACCCTTGCCTAATCGCGGTGTGGTGCTGCCCGAAGCTCGGGGCGTGATCGCAACCCCCGGCCCCCGAGCCCTCGGGTGATCGGTACTGTCGGCGAAGCCGCGGGCGTGGCAAGCCCCGCAGCAGTGCCACGCGAAGGAGAGTCCCGATGAGTGTGTTGCGTGTCCTCTCTCACCTCGGTGACTCGGCAATCTCCTGGGATGCGGAGCGTGCCGCCACCGGGGATGCGGAGTCGCTGGCCGCGATCGAGGAAGCGGAGCGGATCTTCGCTGCCGAGCGTGCGCGCGGGGCGACCGCCTTCCGCACCCTCCCAGGGCGTCCCGCCGAGCGGATCGAGCAGTTCGACAGTACCGCCCCCGAGATCATCATGGTCCCGCGCGTCGCCGGGGGCTGAGCGATGGCGCTCGGCGGTGGCGAGGCGACCCTGATCCTGATCGCGATCTTCGTCGCTGTCGGCCTCCTCTGCGTGCTGCGGCCGCCGGAGCGCCTGCTGCGCCGCCTCGGCGTGCCGATCGAGCCGACGAAAGAGGAGCGTCAGCTGGCCGAAGGCCGCGCGAACCTCCTCCTGCGCCAACTCCTCGGCGACGAGGAGTATGAGCGAGTCGTGCTGCGCGGCTACCTGGAACTCGCCAGCCCCTCGATCCCCGGTCGCCTCTACCGCGTCCCCGCCGTCCAGGGGATGGTCGATGTGATCGAAGAGGGGGTCGCGACGATGCGCCTGTGTGTCGTGCCGACGCGCTGGGTCCCTGACCCCGATGTTATGATCATGCACAAGCTCCTCATCGAGGGGGATGAGGCGCGCTATCTGCGCGTTGCCAACCGCTTCCCCGCCGGTGCCTCGCGGCTGATCGTGCCCCCCTGGTGGGAAAGGGGGCGGGGCGCGGAAAGTAATTAAGCCCGGGACGCACGCCGGGGGCGAGAAACCGGTGTAGGGCTCCTCCCCACCCGTGGCCTGTCTTGCAAATAATTGACAGGGGTTGTGCAGGTACGGTATCCTTGCCGTGGATCGGCACGTTTTTGGGAAGAATAGGGGAAGGTCGCTGTGGTCGACCGTAGATATGGGCGCTTCTCTACCGAACCGATTTATAACATCAAGGCGATTGTTCAGAAGACCGGCATCCCCGCCGATACGGTGCGCGCCTGGGAGCGGCGCTATGGCGTCCCCCGGCCCCAGCGCACCGAGACGGGACGGCGACTCTACTCGGAGCACGATATCGCCGCGATCCGCTGGCTGCGGGAGCGTACCGCCGCCGGGATGACGATCAGCCAGGCGATCCAGCAACTGCAAGGGCTCGGCGAAGAAGCGTTCGTCGAGCCGTCGCCCGAGCGCGATCACGGGCCGCGTAATCCGTCGGCCCTGGCGGATGAACTCCTCATTGCCCTGCTCGCCTTCGACGAAACGCCGGCGAGCGCCATCGTCGGCGAGGCGTTCGCGCTCTACCCGATCGAAGAGGTCTGCCTCCAGATTTTCAGCCCGGTCCTGATCGAGATCGGTGAGCGCTGGCATCGCAAGGAGGCCACGGTCGCGCAGGAGCATTTCGCCTCGCACTTCATCCAGCGCCGCCTGACCTCGCTCCTCCAGGCCTACGCGCCGACGGTCGGGCGCGGGCGGATCGTCACCGCCTGTGCGCCCGATGAGTTGCACGAACTCGGTATCCTGATGCTGTCGGTCTTCCTGGTGCGCCACGCCTGGCAGGTCATCTATCTCGGCGCGAACGTGCCGATCGCCGATCTCGTGCAGACCTGTGCGCGACTCCAACCGGCGCTGATCTGCGTATCAGCGATGAACCCGCGCACGGCGCAAACGTTGACTGCGGCGGTCGAGGCGATCAATCAGCTCCCGGTGCCGCGCCCGCTGGTCGCGTTCGGCGGTGCCCCCTTCAACGCGGACGTCGCCCTGCGCGCCCGGGTCCACGGCCACTTCCTCGGCACCGATGCCCAAGAAGGTGTGGCACGGATCGAGGAGTTGCTGACGTAGGGCGCGCCCGTACTGCGCCGCGCTATTCGTCGCCGCTGATAGCGCAACGCCTCACGCCGACGCCCCGGAGTATTGCCGCAGGCCGCGCCGCCAGAAGGCGCGCGAGACGACCAGTAAGGCGACTGCCA
>CADCWN010000170.1 GCA_902806415.1 uncultured Thermomicrobiales bacterium
ACTTCGACCTGTTCATCGACGACCTCTACGAGGACACCGACTTCCTGCTCCTCTTCGACCCCAAGCTGGACGGGCTGGAGGCGTCGGCGGTCGGCGCGTACCTCGGGATGGGCTCGCTCGCGCTCAAGGACTGGTTCGTGCCCTTCGGCGGCGGCGACCGCGGGGCGGTCCACCCGTTCGCCGCGGGCGGGGATGACGACGACCGCTAGGCGACCGCCCTGATCGAGATGGGCGTGGGCACGCCCGCACGTGGGGGGATTGGTGATGGTCGAGCGGGTACGCGCGGATGGTCGCGACTATCGCCGGGGCTACCGCGACGCCCTGGGGATGATCATGCGCGGGTTACTGGGCGTCGAGGCCGACGCGCTGGACTTGGGCGCGCTGGTCGCCGCGCTCAGCGGGTACGAGGAGCAGGTCGAGGCCTGGCTCGCCGCGGTGGGCGATGATGACCCACCCGCGTGGGGGCCGACGGCCGAGGAACTGAGCGCGGGCGCGGGATGAACCCATGGCGCCACCCGACTTAGGGCGACGGGTCGGGGTCGGCCGCCCGGACCATGGCCCGGTCGGTGGCCCGGAAGCCGAAGTGCGCGTAGAACCCCGCGTCGGCCGGGTCGTCGACCAACGCCGTGATCGCGGTGTGGCCGAAGCGCGCCAAGCAGCGGCCGAGCAACGCGCCCCCCAGCCCGTGGTGCCGGTAGTCGGGGTGGACGCCGACGTGCTGGAGGATGGTGACCGCGACCCCGTCCGAGACGACGCGTGCCGCCCCGATCAGCATGGACCCATCCCACGCCGAGACGACGTAGGTCGAGTTGTTGAGCAGGTCGGCCAGCCGGCCGTCGAGGCGCGCCACCTGCTCGGCACGCCCGAGGGCGATCAGCAGGTCGGCCACCTGCTTGTGCGGGATCGCCCCGCCCTCGCGGATCGTCACCCCGGCCATGGCAAATCCTTTCACGGACGTTCGGCGGCGGGGTGGGGCAGGGAGATGCCTCCCCTGCCTCTATCTTATCCCGCGTGTCAATCGCCGCGGTAAGCTACTGGCCGCCCGTCAGGAAGGTCTCCATCCGCGTCGCCTGTCCTGGCCGTTTACACTATCCGGCGTAACGTTCTGGCAGTCCGCGTGGCAGTGTGCCAGGATCTGGCCCTGGACGGACTAAACGGCCAGCACAGCCATGGGCGCAGGTCGAACGATGGAAGCAGCCGGCATAGGACCTCGACCGGCTGCCCCAGAGCGCACCCGGGGCCATGGCGGAATTTGTTCCCCGCCCACCGCTACAAGACCGCTGTCGCTCTAGTCCCCGCTCAGGCCGGCCAGCGCCCGGTCGCGGTCAGTTCGACGCTTACCCGGGCGCGGATGTCGCGCGACGACGCCCCGACCAGCACCTCGAACGCACCCGCCTCGGCGATCCACTCGCTGGTGCGGTCGTCGAAGTAGGCGAAGGCCGCCCGCCCGAGCGGCAAGGTCACAGTCGTGCGCTCGTCGGGCGCCAGCGTCACCTTCGCGAAGGCGCGCAACTCCTGCTCCGGCCGCGGTAGGCTCGCGGCGTGGTCCCGTAGGTAGAGCTGCACGACCTCCTGGCCCGTTCGCGCACCGGTATTGGTAACGTCGATCGTCACCGCCAGGGTCTCGTCGGGGCCGATCGCGGACCTGCCCAGGCGCAGGTCGCTGTAGGCGAAGGTGGTGTAGGAGCGGCCGAAGCCGAACGGGAAGAGCGGGGTGAGGCCGGCGGCGTCGGCGTGGCGGTAGCCGATGAAGAGCCCTTCGCGATACTCGACGTGCCCGTTCTCGCCCGGATACTGACGATCCGGGCGCTCCGGGTGGACCGGGTCATCTTCCAGGCGCGCCGGGAAGGTCTGTGGCAGTCGCCCGCCGGGGTCGGCTCGGCCGAGCAGCACGTCCGCGATGGCGTGACCGGCCTCCTGGCCGGGGAACCAGGCCTGCAACACCGCGCCGACCTCGCCGAGCCAGGGGAGCAGGACCGGGCCGCCGGTTTGCAGCAGCACGACCGTGTTGGGATTCGCCCGCGCCACCGCGCGCACCAGTTCGTCCTGCCGACCGGGGAGGGCCAGGCCCGGGCGGTCCACGCCCTCGGTCTCCCAGTCGCCGTTCGTGCCGACGCAGACGAGCGCGTACTCTGCCGCCGCGGCGACCCTGGCCGCGTCCGCCACGCTCGTCTCCGGCAACGGGCGGCGGAAGCCGAGGCGCACCGCGCTCAGCGACGCGATCCCCACCTCCGTCGCCCGCGGCGTGAACTCGACGGCGGCGGTGTGCTCCCCGGCGTCGAGAAAGCGTCCAACACGGCGCTCGTCGCTGCCGTAGCCGAAGTAAGTATCGCCCGGCCGGAAGTCCGTCCAGGTATCGATGACCGTCTCGCCGTCGAGCGCCAGGCGGCTGGGACCGGTGCTGATGAGGCTGAGGTCGTACTCGCCCGCCTCCGCGACGCGGATCGTGGCGCGGAGGCGGGCATGGAAACCGGCCGGGACTCCGGCGGGCGGCCTGAACCACATCACCTCCCCGTTCGGGCGCGCTTCCCGCGCGAGAACCGCCTCGCCCGGCGCAGCGCGGTACTCGATCGCCAGCGGCACGGTCGCGACGGGGAGGAAGCGGTCGTTGTCGCATCCGGGAGCGTAGCTGACCCGGTCTGCGCCGAGCGCCTCCTGCAGTCCTTCCAGCGGCGAAACGCGCCGGTGGGCGTTCATCTGGGCGCTGCCGCCGCCCATCACCTGCGCCACGGCGGCGTTCGGGCCGACGACGGCGACGCGCGGGCACGCCGGCAGGGGCAGCAGGCCCCGGTCGTTCTTCAGCAGGACCGTCCCGGCCGCGCCGGCGCGGCGGATCAGGGCGCGGGTGTCGGGGTACTCCTCGTCGCGCTCGGCCGCCTCGCCGGTGTCGCACGGCTCCGCCAGCGTGCCTGTGCGCGCCAGGAGCCGCAGGACGTTGCGGGCCGCCGCGCGCACCGACGCTCGCGTGGCCTCGTCCGTCTCCGCTTCGGCAAGCAGCCCCGCGCGCGCGCGCTGGACCGGGCATCTCCAGGTCGAGGCCGGCGCGCACGCTCGCCCCGGCCGAGTGCGTGCCGCCCCAGTCGCTCATCACCAGCCCGTCGAAGCCCCACTCCTGGCGCAGGATCGTGGTCAGGAGCCGGGGATGCTCGCTGCAATAGGTGCTGTCCAGCCGGTTGTACGCGCTCATCACGGCCCAGGCTCCGCCCTCCCTGACGGCGATCTCGAAGGGCCGCAGATAGAGTTCGCGCAGGGCGCGCTCGGGGATGTCGCTACTGATCGTGCCGCGCTGGTACTCCGACTCGTTCCCCGCAAAGTGCTTCACCGTCGCCGCGACGCCGCGCTCCTGCAGCCCCCGGATGTAGGCGGCGGCGAGCCGCCCCGCCAGCAGTGGATCCTCGGCGAAACCCTCGAAGTTGCGGCCGTTGAGGCTGCCGCGGAAGAGGTTCACCGTCGGGCCGAGCAGTACCCCGGCGCCCTTGTCCCGGGCCTCCCGCGCCAGGTGCCGCCCGACCTCCCGCAGCAGGTCCACGTCCCAGGTCGCGCCGAGGGCGATGCCGACGGGGAAAGCGGCGGTGCGCTTGCCGCCGATCAGCGGGCCGCCGCCCCGTGCGCCGGCCGGGCCGTCGGTGACCTTGAGCGCCGGGACGCCCAGGCGCGGGATCGGGATGGTCATCCAGAAGTCCGCCCCGGCCAGGAGCGCCACCTGCTCCGCGAGCGTCAGCCGGTCCACCAGCCCCTCAATATCCTCCGCGGCCACGACCTCGCGCGGGTGCTCCATCACCGCCCTCCCCCCGGCGCCTCGCACGACAATGATGATCCGGTGCCGACGCTCATCGGCGACCTGGCGGGACGCGGCGTCAGACGTCGCGCGGGTGGCGCCCGGCCAGCCGCTCGGCGTGGTGGGCGCGGCCGGTCGCGCGCAGGCGGGCCAGGTAGTTGGGGAGCATCCCCCGCGTATGCAGGGGACCACCTTCGCGTAAGACCGTCATCATCGGGTCCGCGTCGTGCCGGCCGGAGAGGGCCATCTCGCCGTACCACGTCGCCAGCAGGCCCAGCCCGCGCTCGACCAGGTCGGGGCGCTGGGGCGCCAGGTCGTGCTGCTCGTGGGGATCGGCGCTGAGGTCCCAGAGCATCACCGGCTCCAGGTCCTTGTAGCCGTCGTGGTAGCTGCGCAACAACAGGTACTGATCGAAGCGCACCCCGCGCTGGCAGGCCCATGCCTGCTGGCTGGTGACCAGGAAGGGCCGGCCCGCCTCGCGCCCCGTGCGGAAGGCGGCGGTGAAGGGCACGCCGTCCCAGTTCGCCGGCACCTCGCCGCCCGCGAGTTCGATCAATGTCGCCGCCCAGTCGAAGTGGTAGTGCAGGGCGCTGTCCACGCGCGCCTCGCCCCTTGCTCCCGGCATGCGGACGATCAGTGGCACGCGGCAGGTAATGGCGTCGGCGGTCTGGTGGTCGCCCCACACGTTCAACTCCCCCTGGTTCTCGCCGTGGTCGGCGCTCACCATGACCAGGGTCTCATCGAGGACGCCCGCGTCGGCCAAGGCATTCAGCAGGTGGCCGACGTGCTCGTCGGCGTAGCGGATGCCGGTGTCGTAGCTGTCGATCCAGCGGCGCATCGTGGCGGGCGAGTCGATCTGGTCGGGGTTGCCCGGAAAGCGCCGATAGGCGAACTCGTGCGCGAGCGTCTCGTCGGCGAAGCCGAACGGCTCCTGCGGGCTGTGCGGCCCGAAGCCCTCCCACGCGCGCCGCCAGACCTGATCGGTGAGCCAGGCGGGCGGGGCATCATCGGCGAACGGGTTGCCGAACGCCGCCGGCGTCCGGTAGGGGGTGTGGGGGTCCCAGTAGTTGACGTGCAGGAACCAGTCATCCGCGCGCGCGTGGCGCTGGAGCCAGTCGAGGGCGAGCGAGCTGACCTCGTCGGCGATCTCCATCCCGCGCCTGCCGGGGTTGTGGATCTCGTTGTAGCCGGCGTACCAGTGCCAGGCCGAGTGGCGCTCGCCGAAGGAGCTGATCGTGGCGGTGCGCAGGCCGGCCTGCCGCAGCGCGGCCATCCAGCCCGTCGTGCCGAAGAGGTCGGAGAAGCCACGGGTTGGCCCCTCGACGAACGGCTGCGCCGCGGTGCCGCCGTGGTTCACGACCCCCGTGTGGAACCCGCACCTCCCGCTCCACAGCGCCGTGCGGGAGGGGAGGCAGGGGGCATCGGTGATGTAACAATGGTCGAAGCGGACCCCGCCGGCGGCGAGCGCGTCGATGTTGGGGCTGGTCCGTCGACCGTAGCCGTAGCAGCCCAGGTGGTCCGGGCGCAGACTGTCGATGTCGATGTAGAGCACGCGCATGGCTATCTCCAGTACCGCCGCCACCCAGCCCCGCCGCCGGCCCCTACCGGCGGCAGCATAAACCACCGTCGGCGCCGCGTCCAGGGATTGCAACCGACGGTGTGTGAGCTGGCCCGCCATGCAAGGTCCGTGCTGATACCTCCCTGCAGCGCCACTTCGCTGAATCGCTCGCTTTCGGCGGGGCTGCGCTCTCTCCGTTGAGCGTACTCGCTAATCTGGTCCGTATACCCCAACGGCGGCAGGCACTACAGCCCTGAAACACGGCGGGACGTGCCAGTATCGGTGCCGCGGGCGAAGTGGTGCTGTAGAGGTATACGCAGCATGACTGTGCCCATCCGCCGCCGACACCCTATCTGACACCCTATTGGTGCATGACGGGGACGCGTGGCGCGTGCCGCCGGGTAGGGCCTGGTTCCATTCTTGATGCTATGCCTGAGTAAACCACTACCCGTCGGCACTCGACGGGATCGGATATATAGAGGGCGAGGACATTTGTAAACAGCAGGTTAGGGGTTCGAGTCCCCTGGTCGGCTCCACGGAAAACCCAAGTCATAGCAACGAAATCGAGGCCACTGGCGATCAGGCCAGTGGCCTCGATTTTGGCGTTTACCCCCATTCATACCCCCATTCGCTCCAGTACCCCAATTCGCTCCCCACTTCCCCGCACACTTGCCCTTGGTCGGAGGTATCCAACCTGCGCGGGCCAACCGAGCCGCGCGTCGTTAACAAAAAAAGGGCACCCCTGTGCCCCGTGTTCTTGAAGGCCGGGGCGATGTGCCGCCCCGGCCTTCCCCGAAGCCTATTGTCCTTTGCCGAAGCGCCGCTCCATCGCCTCGGCCGCGCGGTCGTGCTCCTCGGGCAGGATATGGCGGTAGACGTTCGCAGTGAGGCGCGCGTCGGAGTGCCCCGCGATCCGCTGCGCGACCTCGAGCGGGACGCCAGCGGCGGCGAGGAAGGAGATCGCCGAGTGGCGCAGGTCGTGGAAGCGCAGGTGCGGCAGGCCCACCCGATTGAGGTGGCGCTGGAAGTACCGCGTCACGTTCGGGCCGTCGAACGGCGTGCCTGTGCTGGCTACCGTCGCCATCCGCGTCTGATTCTTAGCAATCCCGAATGATGAGTGCCAAGATCACACTGCGGAAGGCGACGGTAGCCAGCACAGCGGTAGGCGGTGCGCAGGATCGCGCTGCCGCTCGCCTCGGCCACGCGCGCGAACTCCCGCCCGGACTTGCTGTCGGTGTCGCGGATGAGGTAGCGGGGGCGCTGCTCGAAGGGCGTCGCCGCGCGCAGCTGCTGCG
>CADCWN010000171.1 GCA_902806415.1 uncultured Thermomicrobiales bacterium
CCCCCGAAGGTTCGCCCGCCGCACGGTGCCGCGCTCCTGCCTGGCGTCGAGACTCAGGTCCCGGCGTCCTTGGGCGGCACGCCGATCACTTTCACCCCGGCGCCGCGGGCGAGGTCCATCGCGTAGATCACGTCCTGATACTTCACCTTGGGGTCGCCCTTGATGAAGATGATCTTCTCGGGCCGCGGGTCGTAGATCTCCTTGAGCCGCCCCGCGAGGCGCGCCTTGGTCACCGACTCCTTGTTGATGGAGAAGGTGCCGTTGGGCTGGACCTCCAGCACGATCTGCTGGCTGTTCGCGTTCGGGGTGGCCACCGCCGGGTTCGGGTCGGGGAGCTGCACGTCCACCGCCTTCCGCTGCGCCGGCACGATCACCATGAAGATGATCAGCAGCACGAGCAGCACGTCGATCATCGGGGTGACGTTGATCTCGTTCGTCAGCCCCCCGCCGCCCTCGCCCCCTGCGCTCATCGCCATGCTACTTCCCTCCCTTCTGGGTGGGGTCGTCGCCCGCCACCGTGGACTCGGTGCCCGGCGCCTGGTCGGCGATCATCCCGGTGACGCGCACGCCGTTCTTCGCGATCACGTCCACGGCGTCGAGCACCTTCGCGTAGTCGAGGTTCCTGTCCGCCTTGATGTACATGATCTTATCGATCTGGCGGACGTCGTAGATCTTCTTCACCTGCGCGGCGAGGTCCTCGTTCCGGATGGGCTTGGTGTTGATGTAGTACTGCCCGTTCCGGTCGATGCCGAGGATCTGATCCTCGTCCTCGGGCGGGTGCGACTTCAGGTTCTGCCCCTGGGGGGGGGTCGCCTGGAAGCCGGAGGTGAGCGCCGGCACCACGATCATGAAGATGATCAGGAGCACGAGCATCACGTCGATCATCGGCGTCACGTTGGGCTCCGCCTTGACGCCCTCGCCCCCTCCTGCTGACATCGCCATTACGGATCTCCTGCGAGAGTTGCCAGAGTGGTGGTGCGGCGCTTACTGCGACATCGGCGTGGAGCCGCCGCTCGTGGCGTTGAACTCACGCGTGAAGCGGCTGCGGCCGAACTCGCCCGAGACGCCACGGATGAGGTAGTCGATCATCTCCTTCGACGTGTACGTCATCTCGGCGCTGAGGTTGTCGATCTTCGTCGAGAAGTAGTTGTACGCCCACACCGCCGGGATCGCGACGAGGAGACCGAAGGCGGTGGTGATGAGCGCCTCGGCGACGCCGGCCGAGATCGCGGCGAAGCCGCCCGAGCCCGACGAGGCCATGCCGGTGAACGCGTTCACGATGCCCATCGTGGTGCCGAGCAGGCCGACGAACGGCGCCGTGGAGCCCACGGTCGCGAGCACCGCCAGACCGCGCTTCAGATCGACGAGCGTCATCAGCATCTCGCGCTCGACCGCGCGCTCCGCCGAATTGATGTCGGCGACCGTGACCGAGCCGTCCTGGATCAGCGGCTTCACCTCGCCGAGGGCGCCGCCGAGGACGCGGGCGACGTGCGACTTCTTGTAGCGGTCGGCCAGGTTGATCGCCTCGCCGAGGTTGTCCTCCTCGAGGAACTGCGAGAACTCGGGCGCGAAGCGCTTGGTCTGGGCCTGCGCCTGCCGGATCTCCCACCACTTACGCAAGGTTACCGAGATCGACCACACCGACATGATGGCCAGGGTGAAGACGATGCCCTTGGCGAAGCCACCCATGGTGTGGTAGAGCTCTACGAGCGATACACCCATTGGACTAGATCTCCGTGCTGATGTGGGTCGTGCGGCGGACGGCGGGTCGAGCGACTAGCTGGCGA
>CADCWN010000172.1 GCA_902806415.1 uncultured Thermomicrobiales bacterium
GGAAAGCGACAACGGCTTCCTGTCCCGATTGGCTACTCTGCTGCCCGACTACCATCCCATTATCCCTCCACAGCGCGGGGAAGCCGCGCGGGGACGCGTTGAAATCCGTTCTCCCATCACAGGCCAATCGTCACAGGGCGACGAACCTGGATACCTGTGGAACACGCCGCTGTGACTCGCGACGCCCCCGCACCAGTCGGGCCTTCCACACAGCTATACGTGCGAACGGGCGTGGTGTTTCTGCGCCAGGGAATGTCGGGCGATCGAAGCCAGGTGGCACCCCCAGTCCCGAGGAAGCGCGGCGCTGCAAGGTTAGGGCATTCAGCGAAAGCCCGCACCCTGTAATCGGTCACGCTACGGACCGCGAATTTATACCCTACAGGGTACTACGGACTTTCTTCTGCCGCCTGCCGATTTATGCCCTACAGAGTACTGCCGACCGCCTCCCTACAAACGGTAGCTCATCCGCGACTCCACCACGGCATCGGCCAACTGCCGATACAGCCGCGCGTTGTCGATCGCCACGGCGGCCTGGGCGGCGAAGGCGACGGCGAGTTCCTGGTCGCGCGCGGTGAACCCGCCCGCACCCCGCTTGTTGATCACCTCGAGCACGCCGATCGGGCGCTCGCGAATCGCCAGCGGGACGGCGATCATCGCGCGGGTCTGGAAGCCGCTCGATGCGTCGATCTGGCCATAGAAGCGCGGATCGGCGGCGACATCGGCGACGAGCGCCGCCTCGTTGTGCGCGAGGACCCACCCGGCGATCCCCCGCTCGGCGGGGACGCGCATCTCGCGCAGGCCCTCGCCCGACTCCCCGGCGGCGACCTCGAACGTCAGCTCGTTCGTCTCCTCGTCGAGCAGGAGGAGCGAGCCCGTCTCGGCGTCCAGCAAATGGGTCACCGACTCGATGATCGCGCCCAGCAGTTCCGGCAAATTAAGCAGTGAGTTCAGGCGCACGCTCGACTCGACCAGCGCCTGCCGCGCCCGCCGCTCCTCGGCCAACTCCAGTTCGAGTGCGCTAATCCGCTCGCTCATCGGTTCCCCTTTCTCGGCGGTGCATCGGCCGGGTCGAGATAATCTGTGGGCGGGCGCGACAAGGATCGCCCCGCCGAGCCGTCAGTCGGCGGCCTCCGCGCGCAGATTGCCGTCGGTGCCCATGTATTTCTCCAGGAAATCGAGATGATACTCCCCGCTGCGGAAGACGGGGTGGGCCAGCAGCTGCCGATGGAACGGGATCGTGGTGGTGATCCCGTCGCAGGCGAACTCGCGCAAGGCGCGGAGCATCACGTCCATCGCCTCCTCGCGGTCCTTCCCCCGCACGATCACCTTCGCCAGCAGCGAATCGTAATAGGGCGGGACGGTATAGCCGCTGTAGCCGTGGGTATCGACCCGCACGCGCGGCCCACCGGGCGGGATGAAGCGCGTCAGCGTGCCGCTCGCCCCGGCCCAGTCTTTCGCCGGGTCCTCGGCATTGATCCGGCACTCGATCGCGTGCCCCGTGGGTCGGATATCCTCCTGCCGCAACGGCAGCGGCTCGCCCGCCGCGACGCGGATCATCAGCGCGATCAGGTCCAGACCGGTCGTCATCTCCGTCACCGGGTGCTCGACCTGGATCCGCGTGTTCATCTCCATGAAGTAGAAGTTCTTGTCGGGATCGACGAGGAACTCCATCGTCCCGGCGCTCTCGTAGCCGATCGCCCGCGCCCCCGCCACCGCCGCCTCACCCATCCGACGACGCAGATCGTCGTCGATGTAGGTCGAGGGGGACTCCTCGATCAGCTTCTGCTGCCGCCGCTGGATCGAGCAATCGCGCTCTCCGAGATAGATGGCGTTGCCGTGCCGGTCGCCCATGACCTGGATCTCGACGTGGCGGGCGCTGCGGATGAACTTCTCCAGGTAGACGCGGTTGTCCTTAAAGACCGCCTGCGCGGTGTTCCGCACATTTTCCAGCGCCTCGGCCAACTCCGCCCGCTCCCAGACAACCTGCATCCCACGACCGCCACCGCCCGCCGACGCCTTGAGGATGATCGGGTAGCCAACCTCCTCGGCCCGTTTCCGCGCCTCATCATACCCCGCCAGCGGGCGCTCGGTGCCGCCCGGCACGGGCAGCCCCGCATCGGCCATCAGCTTGCGCGCCGACGACTTGTCCCCCATCTGCTCCATCACCTCGGGCGAGGGGCCGATGAAGGTGATCCCCGAATCGCGGCAGATTTCGGCGAAATAGGTATCTTGCGAGAGGAAGCCGTAGCCGGGGTGGACCGCATCGGCCCCGGTCATCAGGCACGATTGGATGATCGCCGGGATATTGAGGTAACTGCGACCCGCGGCGGGCGGCCCGATCAGGATCGCCTCATCGGCCAACTCGACCGGGCGCGAGTCCGCGTCGGCCTTCGAGTAGACCTGGACCGTCTTGATCCCCATATCGCGGCAAGTCCGAATGATCCGCAGCGCGATCTCGCCCCGATTGCAGATCAGCACCTTCTTGAACACAAGAGCCTCCGATTGAACGCGGAAGTCGGAGCGCGGAACGCAGAACGGGGGAGGCAATCCACGAAGCGCGCCGCCGATCCGCCGGCCATTATTCCGCGTTCCGCGTTCCGACTTCCGCGTTCCCCGTTCACTCGCTGCCGCTGGTGTCGATCAGCATCAGGCGCTGCTCGTACTGCACCGCCTCGCCATTCTCGACCAGGATCTCACTGACCACGCCGCGATAGTCGCTGGTGACCTCGTTCATCACCTTCATCGCCTCGACGATCCCAATGACCTGGCCGCGCTCGACCCGATCGCCGACTTGCACAAACGCCTTGGCCCCCGGCGACGCAGCCTGATAGAAGACGCCGACGAGCGGCGCGAGGACCGGCAGCAGCCCCGGCGTGGCGGCGGGAGCGCCAGCGCCGCCGCCCGCAGCGACCGCCACGCCAGCGGGACCGCCCACGATCGGCGCACCCTCGCGCTCGATCTCGATCGCGAATACCCCCGCGCTGATCCGCACCCGGCTGGTCGCCGTCCCTTCGAGGGCGCGCACCAGCTCTTTCGCCTCTTTCAGCACCTGCTGGACGGTCGCCAGATCCGGCATCGACTCCTGATCAGCCATCGATCCCCCTTTTCAGTGATGAATGCGTGAGTCGCGGAACAGGAGCCACGGAGACACGGGGAGGGCCGAGAGAAGATCTCGTATTCGTACTTCATCCCTCCCCGCCCCCTCCGTGTCTCCGTGGCTCCTGTTCCGTCCCGACTCGCCATTACGCCGCAGTACCCGCGCTCGCGCGCCCTTCGGTGAAATCGCCGAACGCCCGGAAACGCGCGTAGCGGGCCGCGATCAAGTCGGGGCCGGACGTGCCGTGCAAGCCAGCCAACTGCTCGATCAGCGCCGCTTTCAGGGCGGCGGCGGTCGTTTGCGGGTCGAGTTGCGCGCCGCCCGACGGCTCCGGGATGATCGCGTCCGCGACGCCCAGGCGGAGGAGTTCGCGCGCAGTCAGGCGCGAGGCTTCGGCGGCGCGCGGCGCGCTCGTGGCGTCTTTGAACAGGATGGTGGCGCAGCCCTCGGGGCTGATCACCGAGTAGATCGCGTTCTCGAGCATCAGCACCCGGTCGCCGACCCCGAGCGCCAGCGCGCCGCCGCTGCCCCCCTCGCCGATGATCGTGCAGACGATCGGGATCGGCAGGCGGGACATCACCAGTAAGTTGCGCGCGATCGCCTCGCTCTGGTTGCGCTCCTCGGCGGCGATCCCCGGGTACGCCCCCGGCGTGTCGATCAGGGTCAGCAGCGGCAGGCCGAGCCGCCCGGCGTACTGCATCAGCCGCAGCGCCTTCCGGTAACCCTCCGGGTGCGGCATCCCGAAGTTGCGGGCGATATTCTCGCGCGTGCCGCGCCCCTTCTGCTGCCCGATGACCATCACCGGACGCCCGGCGAGCAAGGCCAGCCCGCCAACGATCGCCGGGTCGTCGCGCAGCGTCCGATCCCCGTGCAACTCCGTGAAGTCGTCGAAGATTGCCTCGATATACTCCAACAGATTCGGTCGCTCGGGGTGCCGCGCCAACTGCACCGACTCCCACGCCGACAGGCCCGGCGCGACTTCCCCGATGGCGGTCATCGCCGATCCGACACCTGACGACTGATCTATGCCCGGCAAGGTACGACTGACGACTGACGACTCCTCTGACGACTCCTCCCGCAGATGGTAGCGCAGCAGCTTCTTCACCATCGACGGGAGTTCGCCGCGCGGGACGATCAGATCGACCTGCCCCTTCTCCATCAGGAATTCCGCCGTCTGGAAATCGGCGGGCAACTTCTGGCGGATCGTCTGCTCGATCACCTGCGGCCCGGCGAAACCGATCCGCGCCTTCGGCTCCGCGATGATCAGATCCCCCAGCGTGGCGAACGAGGCGCTGACCCCGCCGTAGGTCGGGTCGGACAGCAGGGAGAAGTACGGCACGCCGCGCTCGGCCAGGGTCGCCAGCGCCGCCGCCGTCTTCGCCATCTGCATCAGCGAGATCGTCCCCTCCTGCATCCGCGCCCCGCCCGAGGCCGAGCAGACCAGCAGCGGTGTGCGGCTCGTGGCGGCGAGTTCCGCCGCGCGGGTGACCTTCTCGCCGACGACCGAGCCCATGCTGCCGCCCAGGAAGGTGAAGTCGAGCGCGCAGATGACCAGCGGGAAGCCGCCGACGGTGCCGGTGCCATAAATCGCCGCCTCGCGCGCGCCACTCTTGCGACGGTTCTCGGCGATCCTGGTCGGGTACGGCTTGCTGTCGGTGAAGCCGAGCGGATCGCCCGGCATCAACTCAGCGTCCAACTCGGCGAAGGAGTTGGGGTCGAGGAGGAAATCGATCCGTTCGCGCGCCGAGAGGCGGAAATGATAGCTGCACTCCGGGCAGACTTTCTGATTCTTCTCCAGGCGTTTGTAGTAGACGAACGCCTCGCAGTTGACGCATTTCGTCCAGCGTGCCGCCGCGTTCGGTAGCGGACGCGGGTCGGCAACCGTGCTCAGGCTCCCTGTCGCCGTCCCGTCAGTCACGCGCCCCCTCCCTCTCGTCGCTCATCCGCCCGATCAAGTCGCCCTCGCGCGCCGCGATCTCGGCATGTTCGCGCAACTCGGCCCCGAACCGCGCCGCCAGCTCAGCCTCGCGCGCCGCGATCGCGGGCTGCGGCATCCGCGTGAAGAGCCGGTCGCGGGCGTAGGCCAGCAACGCGGTCGTCAGATCGTAGCGATCGACGCGGGCGGCACCGAGCGCCTGCTCGAGCGCGCTGCGCCAATCGCCGCGACCGATCTGGCTCCAAATCCGCCCGTGCCGGGCGACAAGCTCGGCGTCGGGGTCGAGCGCGCCGAGTTGCCGGAAAGCGGCATCGGCCTCGCGGTACTCTCCGAGGGCGAGTGAAATCCGCGCCCAGTCGTTGAGGATCGTCGGCGTGGGTGCCGTGCGCGCCAGCGCGGCGAACCCCCGCGCCGCGAGCGCCATCTCGCCCTGCGACTCATACAGACGCGCCTGCGCCAGGCGAATCGTCGGGTCGGTCGGGTCGAGATCGGCGGCGCGCTCGATCGCCGCGCGGGCCGCCGCGCCATCGCCGTCGATCTGGCAGACGTGGGCGAGATCGACGAGGATCGCCGCGTCATCCGGCGCGCGCGCGGCGGTCGCCGCCAGTGTGGCCCGCGCCCCGGCCAGATCCCCGGCGGCGGCCTGCGCCTCGCCGAGCCGTCGACCGATGGCGACGACGGCGGGCGCGACACGCGCCGCCGCAGTGAGGTGTGCGACCGCCGCCTGAAAGTCGCCGTCATCGAGCGCCGCGAGCCCGGCCCGGACACTCTCGACGGCCTCGGCAGGGATCGCGCTATCCGCTGTCATGCTCATCCGCCCGCCTCACCCCATTCAATCCCCTCCGCAACACCCCGCACGGGCGGGGCGTGCCATCCGTTGCTGCTCTCAATACGCACCAGCCAGCGAAATCGTCTCTCGCGCCGTGCCCGCCTTCGGACTGGTCGCCGCGACTTCGGCAGTCGCCCCATCCCCATCGAGCCGCACGATCCAGCGGGCCTCGCCGCTCGACAGGGTCGGGGTCGGCGCTTGCCACGACGGCACCGCGCGGACAGAGCGCCCCGGCAGATGGCCGAGCCGCTGCCGCGCCGGTCCATCGACGATCGTCGCCCCGGTCAGCGTGAGGGTGATCTCGACCGGGCGCGCGGTCTTGGTCAGGATCGCCTGCTGGCTGAGATTGGTCGGCAGGAAGCCGTCGTTGCGCACGCGCACGACGACACGCCGCAACCGCCCATCATCCCCGAACGGCTCCACGCGCGCCTCCGCAATCGTCAGGGTCGGCAGGGTGCGCGCGAGGTAGGCGGTCCAGCGGGCGTGGCGCTCGCAGATCTCCGGCAGGTAGGCGGGCGGCGCGTTCTGCGTCGTGAACTTATAGGTCCAGCCGCCGATCTCGACCGGCCCGAGTTGTGGGTGATTGAACGCATGCCAGGGGATGAAGCCCTTTCCTGAGAGTGCCGAATCGTTCCAGGCGAGGAGTTTTAACTGCTCCTCCTCCGTCCGGCCCCCGAAGAACTTGGCGAAATCCTGACCGGTGCGATCGACGCCCGCCGCGCCCCACATGTCCCAGAGTTCCGGCACCCAGCCGAAGATCCCGAACTGGTTGTAAGCCCAGTCCATCATCGAGCCGAAGCGCGCCGTCTTGGTCGCCTCGGTATAACTCTGGAAGAGCGGCTGATCGGTCAACTCGGCGAATTTTTGTGACAGCAGGCGGTAGTCGCCGGTCAGGTCGTCGTGCGGGTATTCGCCGAGCGCGCGGCTGGATGGGAGAACGAAACAAAACCCGCCGTTGGTGTGGTAGTTGACGATCGCGCCGATATTCGGGCGGGCCAGGATGTATTCGACCCCCGCGCGCGTCTCGGACGGGTAGAGCGGGTACGGCCCGGCCCCCGACTGGCGGTACTCGGGCTGCCAGTTGTGGGGGTACGAGCGGTTAAAATCCAGACCCCAGTAGGCCGGGGCGTTGGTGATCGTCATCAGGTCGAGCGGGCCATCGGCGGGGTCGTGGACGATCTGCCCCTCGGTGTAGAGCCGATAATAGGTGCCGCCGCGCTCATCCTCGCGCCGCCGCACCAACAGACGCGAGTCGCCGTCGCTGACCCGCCACTCGCCGGCGGGGTCGGCGAACCGCATCTGCGCGATCGTCCCGTCGCCATCGATGTCCTCCGGGTGGAGACCGGGCGCGCGATTGGCGCGTGGGTAGGGCTGCGGGGTCGAGCGGAGGGTGTAGGGGGTCGTCAGATAGAATTCGACCCCATCGGGCGAAACGATCGGGCGGATGTAGAAGGTGTAGCGATCGAGCAGTTCGGTCAATGCAGTGTCCCGCCCATGCCCGGTCAGGAGTTGCCAGATCGTATAGAGGCAGACCATCTCGCCGGTGACCTCGCCGGCGTGGTGATTGCCGTCGATGTAGAGGGCCGGTTTGTCGCCCGCCGCGCCCGTCGCGCCGTTCGTCAAGGTCATCGCCCAGAGCGGGCGATCCTCGCCGCTCTCGCCGATCCGCTCCAGCGTGGCGAGTGCGGGATAGGCCGTCGCCAATCCGCGCAGCTCCGCTTCCATCTCGTGCGGGCGCAAATAGCGGGTGAATCCCTCCGCCGGTCCTTCAAACATCGCTCACCTCTCCAGCGTTATTGCCGACAACGGCAGCCGATCGGCGGTCCCCGCGTGCCATCATAGCCTATTCGCCGCAGCCTCCTGTCTATCCCGCCAGTATCGCGGAGTGAATAGGCGGCCTATACTGCAAGATAAAGAGAGCCGCGTCAGGCCGTCGCGAGGATCGGCCAGCAACGATGCGAGGGATGCTCATGCAATACCCTATTTGCGCGACCTGTGGCACCCAGTTCCCCGCCAGCTCTACACCGCCCGCGAACTGCCCGATCTGCGACGACGAGCGCCAGTACGTCGGCCCGGATGGGCA
>CADCWN010000173.1 GCA_902806415.1 uncultured Thermomicrobiales bacterium
ATGGCGAACTATCCCCAGGAAGGGGCGCAGCGCGCCGGCCATATCCCGACCGCGCAGAATATCCCCTGGGCCACCGCCGCCAACGACGACGGCACCTTCAAGGATGCCGCCACCCTGCGCCAACTCTACGGCGACAAAGGGGTCACGCCCGATCAGCCGGTGGTGGCCTACTGCCGGATCGGCGAGCGCAGCGCCCACACCTGGTTCGTGCTGACCCAACTCCTCGGCTACCCGGACGTCCGCAACTACGACGGCTCCTGGACCGAGTGGGGCTCCCTCGTCCGCGCCCCGATCGAGAAAGGCACCGGTAACTAAGCGCCCGGCTCGTTATCAACGCGCACAAGGCAAGGGGCCGCGCGGGTTTGGAATAGCCCGCACGGCCTCTGGCGTTAACCTGATGTACCATATACGTGCCGCTCGGTTGGGTGCGGGGCCGTCAACTGGGTTCTTCCTGCTCGCCACTCACCACGTTCTCTGACGACTGACGACTCACCACTCGGCACTTGGCACTCGGCACTCGGCACTCGGCACTTACAGGGCAACGACCGAAAGGAGCGATCGTGGATCGCCAATCGCAGATCGAATTCATCCTGGATCACTATGAGAACCCGCGCAATCACGGGAAGCTCGACCCCGCCGATGTCGTCTCGAACGGCGGCAATCCGGGCTGCGGCGATATCGTCACCATCTACCTGAAGGTGGATGACCAGGAGCGGATCGAGCAGGTGAGCTTCGAGGGCCAGGGCTGCACGATCAGCCAGGCCGCCGCCTCGCTTATCACCGAGATGGTCACCGGCAAACCGCTTGACGAGGTGCTGGAGCTGGATTACGACGCGATTATCGACGAGCTCGGACGCGAGGTGGTGATGAGCCGCCCGCGCTGCGCGACGCTCGCCCTCGGCACTATCAAGGCCGCCGCCGCCTCCTATAAGAAAGGTGAGCGGACCGCGCAGATGGAGGTGTGACGGCGGTGGGCGAGTGGGCGAGTGGGCCGGTGGGCCAGTGCGACGAAGAGGGGGCGAGCGCGAACGTTGTCACGGCATCGCGCCCCGCCACCGGCCCGCTCGTCCACTCGCCCATCGGCCCGCTCGTCTCGCCCGCCCCGCTCGCTGCTGTCTGAATGATCGCCCAGAACGGCGTCACATCCTCGCCGGGGTCGCTGGTGAGGCGCGTGACGCCGCCGCCATCGGCGTTCATCGCGTAGATATTGCTATTCCCCTCGCGATCCGATGAGAAGATGATCCGGGTGCCATCGGGCGACCAGGAGGGATCGGTGTTCACCGCGATCGAGTCGCGGGTCAGTCGCGTCGCGTTCGCGCCGTCGATGTCCATCACGTAGATGTCGCTGGTGATCCCCGTGCGGTCGCTGCCAGTCTGCACGGCGTAGACGACCCGGCGCCCGTCGGGCGAGACGCTGGGCAGGGTGTCGGCCGACTCGGAGTAGTTCAGCCGCCGCACATTCCCGCCGTCGGCGTCCATGATGTAGATCTGCGACAGCCCGCCCGCCCGATCCGAGGCGAAGACGATCTGCCGCCCATCCGGGGTGAACGACGGCCAGCCATCGAGGGCAGGATTCGTCGTGATCCGGGCGATCCGATCCTGGTCCCCCCTCACACTCATCCGGTAGAGTTCCCAGCCGCCATCGCGGTCGGAGGCGATGACCAGCGACTGGCCGTCGGGTGCCCAAGCCCAGGCATTGTTCCAGGCGGTCGTGGCGGTCAGCCGGACGATATCGGACCCGTCGGCGTTGGCGCGGAAGACCTCGTGATGCCCCTGGCCGATGCGCCCGCCGCCGGTCACGGAGTGATCGACGTGCTCGCCCGGGGCGACCGAGGAGAAGACGAAAAACTTGCCGTCGGGCGCAACGCGCGGCCCCCAACTGTGACCGCGAGTGAAGGTCAGCTGGCGCTGCCCGCTCCCGTCCGGGTTCATGATATAGATTTGCGAGTCGTGCACGCCGTTGCGATGCGACGAGAAGAGGACGACCTCACGCCGCCCGGTCGTCGGCGGCGTTGCCACCCCGCCCCCGACGACACTCGGCGTGGCATCGGGCCGGGTGGCGGTGCTGGCCGCGACGGGGGCAGCGCTCGCGCCGCTCGTGGCTGTGGGGGCGGGGGGTTCCACAGTCGCCGTGCCACCCCCGCCGCCCGCCGCGATTGTCGTGCCGACTGGCGTAGCCGTGCCTGCAACGGTTGTCGCCGTCACCGTCCCGCCCGCGCCGATCGCGGCCCGCGCGACCAGGATACCGAGCAGCGCCAGGAGAATGGCAGCGCTCCCGACGAGGGCCGCGAGGAGCGCGCGTGGGCGCGGTCGCGCCGAGCTGTTCGCGGGCGGATCGGCGAGTGGCTGCGCCTGGGGGGGCGGCGTACCGACCGGCGCGGGTTGAGCGGGCGGCGACGTCAGGTTCGGCAGGGGCGGCAGGGGGGTGGCCCGCGTCGCCCCCGATGGCGACGCGAGGATGGTGGACCGCTGCCCGGACACGGCAAGGGCCGCGCGGAGTGCCTCGAATAGGGTCGCCCCGTCGGGATAGCGCTCGTCGGGGCGCTTCGCCAGCGCCCGCAACAAGACCGCCTCGATCGCCGGGCCGAGGGTCGGGTTGAGCGCGCTCGGCGCGGGCGGCTGCGCCCCGGCGTGGCGGATGAGGATGGTGATCGGCGTATCTTCGGCACTCTCGGCGCGGAACGGGGTCCGACCGGTGAAGAGTTCGTAGAGGATCACGCCGAGCGAATAGAGATCGGCACGCCCGTCGAGCGGTTGCCCTTGCGCCTGTTCCGGCGACATATATTCCGGGGTGCCGATGATCGCGTTGGCCAGGGAGATCGCCGCAACTGGCTGTTCCCCATCGAGCACCTTGGCGATGCCGAAGTCGGTGAGATAGGGGTAGCCGTTCGCGGTCAGCAAGATATTCTGCGGCTTGACATCGCGATGCACGATCCCGCGCGTATGCGCGTAATCGAGCGCGCTGCCGACCGCTTCGAGGATACCTAGCGCCCGCTCTGGATACAGTTCACCGGCGCGACGCTGGGCGCTCAGGTGCTCGTGGAGGTTGCCCCGCTCCACATACTGCATCACCAGGAAAACGGACCCACCCTGCTCCCCAACATCGTGGACCGGTAGGATATGCGGGTGCTGCAAGCGCGCCATCGAGCGCGCCTCCCGCTGAAACCGCTCGGTGAACTGCGCCTCGCGCGCCAATTGCGGCGACAGCACCTTGATCGCGACGGTCCGATCGAAGACCGGGTCGAGGGCGCGGTAAACGGTGGCCATGCCACCGCGACCGAGCAATCCCTCGATCCGATAGCGCCCCAGCGTCCCGCCGATTAAGCCTTCGTCCATCCGCCCATTTCCATAGCGACCTTGCTCAGCCCATCTTATACCAGTTCTACGTGTCGTGAGTGAAGTTGTTTCCCCAGGCGGGTGGCGCAGGCTGATCGGTAAGGGAACAGCCCGCGTGCTACAATTTGAGCGCGAATCAGGGAGCGGCGGCGAACGCGGATGGGCCGACAGGCGGCACTTCAGCGGCATCAGGGCGGGGCGATGCAGGCGCAGGGCGACGGGGCGGGGCAGAAGGATGGGCAAGAGCGGCGCTACGAGGGGTTGAGCCCCTGGCGGATGGCCCTCAACACGATGGCCGTCCTGGCCGTGCTGCTCGTCGCCGCCATTCTGATGCAGGTGAAAGAGATCCTCGTCCTCTTCCTGATCGGAATCCTGCTCGCCTCGGCGATCGAGCCGATCGTCGGGCAACTGGCGAAACGCGGCCTCGGGCGCGGCCAGGCGGTGCTGATCGTCTACGCGTTCCTCTTCGTCATCCTCGGCGGCCTGCTGGCGATCCTGGTCCCGACCGTCATCGGCGAGGCCGTGCGCTTCTTCAGCGCCGCCCCGACGCTGATCGAGGATCTGCGCGAATCGGTGCGCACCAGCCAGAGTGTCTTCGTCCGCGAGAACGGCCCCTACTTCCTCGACCAGATCGAGAACCGGATCGCCCAGGTCGATATCCCCACCGAGCGCGCCCTGACGCTGGCGACCTATCTGCCGAGCATCTTCGGCTATCTTATCCAGGGGATCATCACGATCGTCACGACCCTAATGGTCGCTTTCTACTGGCTGACGGAGAAGCAGATCATCAAGCGGGTCTTCCTCTCCTTCTTCGTCTCCGACGAGCGCCGCAACCAGGCACTGACCATCTGGGATGACATCGAGACGAAGCTCGGCGGCTGGATTCGCGGGCAGCTCATCCTGATGGGGCTCATCGGCGTGGTGGCGTCGGTCGGCTACAGCCTGCTCGGGGTGAAGTTCGCCCTCCTGCTGGGGGTGCTGGCGGGCCTCTGCGAGATCATCCCGTTCTTCGGCCCGTGGATCAGCGGCGTCCCGGCGGTGCTGCTCGCCCTGACCCAGTCGTGGCGGCTGGCCTTGATCGTCACGGCATTCATCATCGTGATCCAGATGCTGGAAGGGAATATCCTGGTGCCGCGCGTGATGAAGGGGAGTGTCGGCCTCTCGCCACTCCTCGTCGTGCTGGCGGTGCTCGTCGGGGCGACACTCCTCGGGCCGGCGGGCGGGATCATCGCCATCCCGATCGCCGCGGCGATCCAGGTGATGATCACGAATCTCGTGCGGAGCCACCGCGAGGCGCTGCCGCCGGAAAGCGCGCCGACGCTCCCGGTCTTCAACTGGCGACCGACCGGCCTGCCGCGACGCCTGCAAGGGGTGAAGCCCGGCCCCGCCGTCGTCGGGACGGTGGTGGAGACCACGCCCGTGAACGCGGACGTGCCGGAGCGCGCGACACCCGCGGTCGAGCCGGCACTCAGCCGGACGGGCGGGGCCGAGGACTGAATGTATACCCCCGCGCTCCCACCGCCCGACCACCCCTCCCCCCCGACCAGTCGAGCCTATAGTGTGAGGACCCAATGCGCGAAGTAACGAGCACACCGCTCGATCTCTCCCTCAGCGATGATGGTGGGGCTCCATCCCTCTCGCGCCAGTTGGCGCGCCTGGCGGCGATCCACCGGGTGAACCGCGCGGCGACCGCCTCGCTGAATCTGGAAGAGATGCTGAAAACGGTGGTGACGGTCGTGGCGGAGGCCGCCGGGACCGATACCTGCGCCGTCTACCTCTACAACCCGGAGGAGGACGTCCTCACCCTGCGCGCGACCGTCGGGCTCAACCAGGACGCCGTGGACGAGACGTGGATGCGTGTCGGCGTGGGGATCACCGGGCAGGCGGCGCGCACCCGGCAACTGATCGCCACCTCCGACGCCTCGGCGCACCCGGACTATCTCTACGACCCGCTGCTCGGCGAGGAGCCGTACCACTCGCACGTCTCCGTGCCGCTGCTGCTCGGCCCGGAGCGCCGCCTGATCGGGGTGCTGAACTGCCACAAGCGCGAGCGGCAGGAATTGCGCCCCGACGAGGAAGAATTTCTGCGGACGGTTGCCGGGGAGCTGGCGATCGCGATCGAGAACGCCCAACTCTACGGCCTCGCCGGGCGACGCCTACGCCGCAAGGTGCGCGAACTGACCACCCTCCAACAGATCTCGGCGACCCTCGCCTCCACGATCGACCTCGCCGAGACCCTGGGGATCGTCGCGGAGCAAGCTTGCGATCTCGCGCACGCCGAGCGCGTCGAGATCTATCGCTCGCGCGGCGGCTCGATGACCCTCCTCGCCAGCGATGGTGACTCGAGCGAGGCGTTCAACACCGAGCAGGTGCAACGGACGCTGACCACGGCGATGGGCTCGACGCGCGGCGATCTACCGGTCGAGCAGGTCGCGCAAGGTCTCCTCTGCGTGCCGCTGCGGAGTGCGCGCGGCACCCTTGGCGGTATCTGCCTGCGCTTCGGCCCGGAGATCGCGCCGCACGAGGATCAACTCGCGCTGCTGCGGGCCTTTAGCAACATGGCCGCCGTGGCGATCGAGCGGGCCGAGTTGTACCAGGAGGCGAAGCGCGCCCTCGAAGTCAAGTCGGCCCTCCTGCAAGAGATGCATCACCGGGTCCGCAATAACCTCCAGACGGTGGCTGCGCTCCTCTCGATGCAGGCGCGGCGGAGCGATGGGGCGGACTGGGAGACGCCACTGCTGGAGGCGGTCAACCGGATCGGCTCGATCGCCGCCGTCCATGACCTCCTCAGCCGCGAGGATATCGGCCATACCACCGTCGCGGCGGTGGCGCAGAAGGTCGTGGAGGAGGCGAGCGCCACGCTGGTGCCGCGCAGCCTCGCCCTCACCTACGATGTGCCGGAACGAGGGGTCACCGTCTCCTCGCGGCAGGCGACGGTCCTCGCGCTGCTGATCAATGAGTTGGTCGCGAATGCGATCGGGCACGGGCTGGAAGGGCGCCAGCGCGGGCACCTCAGCGTCATCGCCGACCACGATCCGCGCGGGCAGATCATCTTGCAAGTCCGGGATGACGGCCAGGGTCCGCCCGACGGTTTCGATATCGAGGCGCGCGCCGGTCTGGGTCTGAAGATCGCGCGCACCCTCGTGCGCGCCGACCTCCACGGCGCGATCACCGCCGAGCGGAACGACACCGGCGGGACCACCGTCACCATCACCTTCGCCGCCGATAGTGACCGCGCGACCGCCGGCTGAGCGAGCGGGCCTTCGATCACATCGCCACCCACAACGCAACGCATCGACTCCCGGCGTCGGTCGCGGCGGGCAGTGACGAGTGTGGTACCACACCCCGCGATGGCACCGTCAGCCCTGGGCGCGGCCCAACTTCGGTCCGATCGTCCTCCTGTACGCCGGTCGGAATGGCGTCCCCGGCATAGGACTTTCAGCCCATAGTGCCCCTCATAGCGCGCACCTATACTCAGTGGACGAATCTCTCCGGCGGAGAAAGATCGCACGGCATCCTTTCGCCGCGCAGCATTATCGTTGACACGACGACCCGCCGCGCTCAGCCGCGTGCCGCAGAAATACGCCGGGGTGAGGGACCAATGTCGCTGCTCACCGGGGAACCCTCCGCCGATATATCGTGGGGACGCGACACAGCACTGGCGCGCCGCGCCCACGCCCATCGCCTCCTGCTGGAAGCGGAGGTCCAACTCCAGACGAGTGATGCCCACGACGAAGAGATGCTCGTCCCCCTCGCCGCGAGCCTGCTGCGCAGCCTCCTCGTCGGCGATCCCGTAATCACCTGCTATACCTTCGAGACCGAGCCGACCACCCACGGTGAGCAGGAACTCCGGCTGCGCTGGCGCTACTGCTACGAGCCGCGTGGTCTCTGGCCACATCAGGCGATCCCCGCTGTCCCGCTCCTCCTCGATGGCGATATCGCCGCGCATACGGCCCGCGCGCGTCATGCCCACGCCTGGCAACACCCCCCAGCGGTCGATGATGACGCCTCGCGCCTCGCGCGGGGCGCGGAGATCGGCGAGGGTGGGGGAGCGCAGGCCCGCTTTGCGATCCTCAGTGTGCCGATCCTGGCCGAGCGTCAGATCCTGGGCGTCCTCACCAGCTACCGCCCCGTGACGATGCCCTTCGACCAGGACGAGATCACCACGGCGACAACATTCGCCGGGGGTGTCGCCGCCGCCTTGCTGCGCGGTCGGCTCCACGCGCGCCTCGCGGAGACTGAAGCGCGCGCGCGCGATCTGGTCGAGCAATCGCCGGACACGATCCTGGTACACACCGCCGAGGGCCGACTGCTCGAAGCGAATGCGGCGGCGAGCGAGTTGCTCGGCCTGCCGCCCGAACGGCTCGCGGGGACCCACCTGACCGATTACCTCGATCCGGCCTCTGCGGCGACCCTGCGCGAGTTGATTGACGAAGCACTCGCCTCGCCGCCGCCCCATACGCACGCGGAACTCCGCTATCGCCGCGCGATCGGGTCCACCGGCTTGCTGCACCTGCGGATACGCCCTCTGCGCGCCAGCGACCCCGAGGGGATTCCGCTCTTGCAGTCGATCGCCCGCGACGTGACCGCGGAGCGTCGCCAGCAGCTTGCGCTGGAAACGAAGGTGCGCGAGCTCGATCTGCTGATCGGCGTCGGCGAGGACCTCAATTCGTCGCTCCAGCTCGATGCGGTCCTTCGCAAGACGTTGCGCGCGCTCGTCTCGGTCGTCGCCTGCCCGACGGCGACGCTCCACCTCTACGACGAGGGGCGGCAACTCCTCCTGCCGATGGGGGTGCAGGGTTGGCCGGCGACCGAGACCGAGCCGAGTCCGGTGCCGATCACCGAGGGGCTGGTGGGGGCGACGGTGCGCGCCGGGCGGATCGGCTTTGTCGCCGATCTGAATCGCGAGAGCGGTACGACCCCGATGCGCGTCGCGGGGAGCCCGCGCGCGATGCTGATCGTCCCCTTCATGCGCGGCAGCGAGCCGCTGGGCTGTTTCACTCTGCTACGCCCGGCCGGGGAGCGATTCGACGCCGACGAGCGGCGGCTGGCGGCGGCGGTGGCCCGGCAGACGGCGATCGCGATCGAGAACGCCCGCCTCTTCGAGCGGGTACAGCGACAGTTGAAGCAGATCAAGAACCTCCAGGGGCTGACCGCCGACCTCGTCGCCGATCTCGATCTCGACTCGACCCTCGACCGAATCTGCCGCGCCCTGGCGAATCTGCTCGACGCGGAGAAGACGGCGGTGCGCTTCCTGGACGAGAGCGACACGACACTGACCCTGGCGGCGCGATTCGGCCTCTCGGAGCGGCTCGTGGAGGCGCTCTTCCGCGCGCCCGCCGAGAGCGGCGAGCACGGCGTGGCGCTGCGCACGCGCGATTGCGTGCTCACGGTCGACTTGCGCCAGGCCCCACCCGATCCGATCCGTGACGCCCTGCTGGCGGAAGGTGTCGTCGCCAACTGCACCGTGCCGATCATCGGCAAGGGTCGTTCGCCCCTCGGTGTGCTAAATGCCGCCTGGTCGGTGCCGCACCACCCCAGCGCCGAGGAGATCGAACTGGCCCGCACCTACGCCAACTACGCCGCGGCGGCGATCGAGAACGCCCGCCTGTACAATCGCACGCGCGAACTCTACCTGGCGGGCGTGCAGAGCCTGGCGGCGACGGTCGATGCGCGCGACGCCTACACGCACCGCCACTCGCGCAACGTGGCATTCTACGCGCGGGAGATGGCGCGCGAACTCGGCCTGGAGCAAGGGGAAGTTGAGGCGGTCGAATTGGCGGCGCTCCTCCACGACATCGGCAAGATCGGCATCTCCGACGCGATCCTCGGCAAGCCCGGTAAACTCTCATCGAGCGAGATCTCGGTGATGATTACCCACGCGAAGCGCGGCGCGGAGATCCTCTCAGTGAACGTGGCGTTGGCCGCGCTGGTGCCGCTGGTGAAGCACCACCACGAGTGGTACAACGGCTCGGGCTACCCGGATAGGTTGGCGGGCGAGGCGATTCCGCTGGGGGCGACGATCATCGCGATCGCCGACGCCTTCGACACGATGACGAGCGACCGCGCCTACCGCCGCGCGCGGACGCTGGCGGCGGCCTGTCAGGAGTTGCGTCGCTCCGCGGGGCGGCAGTTCAACCCGGCGGCGGTCGACGCCTTCATGCGCGCCCTCGAACGAGACGCGGCGGTGGACGCGCCCTATCTTCGCCCCTTGCGCGAGCGCGGCACGACGAACTTCACCACCGGGCTGCTCACCCTCGCCGAGTCCGAGCAGCACACCTCCCCGCCCTCGGAGGGCGGGGCCGGGCAAATCAGCCCGCAGCAACTCAAAGAGCTGAATGTCCTGCACCATCTGGCGCGCTCGGTCAGCACGATCACCGACCTCGACCGTTTCCTCGACTCGGTGGTGCGGTTGATCAAGCAGGAGTTGGGCTATCCCGACTGCGCGATCCTGTTGCGCGAGGAAAACACGCCGGAACTCATCGTGCGCGCGCTCAGCGGCTTCGGGGTGGCGTTGCTCGGGCGACGCTTCCGGGAGGAGGGAAACCTGCTCGGCCAGGCGCTCGCGCAGGGCGGGGTGCAGAACGTGCCGCGGATCGCCGATGACGCGCGCCACACCGCCTGGCTACCGGCGAACCGCTCGGCGCTGCTCGCCCCGTTGATCAACGCCGGGCAGCCGATCGGGGCCATCGTGATCGAGAGCCCGCGCGAGGCGACCTTCACGCCGGATGACGAACTGGCGTTAGAGATGATCGCCACCCAATTGGCGGCGGGGATCGCGGTCGCCCGCCTGCACGATCGCGAGAAGCGCGCGGCGATCACCGACGGCCTCACCGGCGTCTACAATCACCGCCACTTCTATCAGCGCCTGGAGCAGGAACTCGCCGCCGCCGAGACGCGCGGCTGGCCCTTGACCGTGCTGATCATGGACCTCAACGGACTTAAAGCCCTCAACGATACCCACGGGCATCTGGCGGGAGACACGGCGCTGCGCATCGTCGCGGGCGTGTTGCGCGCCGTGACGCGCGAGGACGACACCGTCGCCCGCTATGGCGGCGACGAATTCGCCGTCTTGCTCCCGAGCGTCACCGCCGATGACGCGGAACAACTGCTGCTGCACCTGCGCGCGCAACTTCGAGAGCATCGCGTGAGCGGGGAGAGCGGTGCTGGCACGATGCCGCTCGCCGTCGCGGCGGGCGTCGCTACCTACCCCACCGACGGCCTGCGCGCCGCCGCGCTCGTCGCCGCCGCCGACGAGCGGATGTACGCGCAGAAACAGGCCACCAGGCAGACCGATGTGGCCATGCGCGGCGAGGGGTCGCGGGCGCGGCGCCGGATCATGGATCGGCTCGGCGGCACATAAAAACCGACGATCCTCTCGCCCGCCCTTGACAATGGGGCGCCGAGTGGCTAGCCTTGATCATTAATCGAATACTATCGAGAGTGACGCGAGGGGACTGGCCCGCCGACCGTCACGGCAACCCGAGCGCCGGGTGCCCACCAGCCCGAGGACGATGGAGCGCGAGTCCGCGCCTCACCATCGGGAGAGATAGGCTCATCCCTCCTCAGGGATGAGAAGAGGCGCCTCCCCCACGGGGAGGTGTTGTCGTTGGGGGACTTTCCCCGTGACGGCGATCACGACCTCTCCTCTTAACTCGGAGAGGTTTTTTGTTGCCCGGAGAAACCTCTCCCCCGGCCCCTCCCCGCGGCGGGGAGGGGCCGGGGGAGAGGTTTCTCGCAGGGCAAGGGAGGAGCGACGACGATGACGGCGACGATCGACACGACGGAGCGCACCGGGGTGCGGGACGACCGCCGCTACCTGGAGGAATTGGAGAAGCGCGTCCTCTTCTTCGATGGCGCTATGGGGACACAGATCCACGCTGCGGAGCTGACCGCCGAAGATTACGGCGGTGTGGCGCTGGAAGGCTGCAACGAGAACCTGGTCCTCCTGCGCCCTGAGGTGATCGAGCGGATCCACGAGGCGTACCTGGAGGCCGGTGCCGACGTGATCGAGACCGATACCTTCCAGGGGAGCCGCCTGAAGCTGGACGAGTGGGGGCTCGGCGACAAGACCCTCGAAATCAATCGCGCGGCCGCGAGTATCGCCCGGCGCGCGGCCGATCGCTGGTCCACGCCGGAGCGCCCGCGCTTCGTCGCCGGCTCGATCGGCCCGACCGGGATGCTCCCCTCCGCCGACGACCCCGCCCTCTCGAAGATCACCTACGCCGAGCTGACCGACATCTTCTACGAGCAGGCCCGGGGACTCGCCGAGGGCGGCGCGGATCTCTTCATCGTCGAGACGATGGTCGACATCCTCGAACTGCGCGCGGCGATCACCGGGATCAATCGCCTCAACCGCGACCTGGGGCGGCGGATCCCGATCCAGGCGCAGGCGTTCTTCGATGTCGGCGGGCGGATGCTCCTCGGCACCGACATCGAGGCGGTGATGACCACCCTGGAGGCACTGCCGGGCGTCGATCTGATCGGCCTCAATTGCGGCACCGGGCCGGAGCATATGCGCGAGCCGATCCGCTTCCTGACCGAGCACAGCCGCGCCAAGATCAGCGTCATCCCGAACGCCGGGATCCCGATCAACGTGGCCGACAAGGCGGTCTTCCCGCTCGGGCCGGAGGATATGGCGCGGGATCTGGCCGAGTTCGTCAACGATTTCGGCGTCAGCACGGTCGGCGGCTGCTGCGGCACGACCCCCGCGCACATCGCCGCGCTCGTCGCGACGATCGGCGAGCGCGCCCCGAAGGAGCGGATCATCGTATGAGCGCCCACACCGTCCGTTACCAGCCGCGCGTCTCCAGCGGGATGCGCGGCGTCAGCCTGATCCAGGAGCCCGCGCCGCTGCTCGTCGGCGAGCGGGTCAACGCGACCGGCAGCCGCAAGATCAAGCGCCTGCTGCTGGCGGAGGATTACGACGGCGTCCTCGCGGTCGCGCGCGAGCAACTCGATTCCGGCGCGCACATCCTCGACATCTCGGTGGCGATGACCGAGCGCAGCGACGAGGTCGAGCAGATGCGCCAGGTCGTCAAGAAGCTCTCGATGGGGATCGAGCTGCCGTTGATGATCGACTCGACCGAGGCCGATGTCATCAAGGCGGCGCTCGAGATCTATCCGGGCCGCGCGATCGTCAACTCGATCCACATGGAGGATGGGCGCGGCAAGATCGAGCGGGTCGTGCCCCTCCTGGTCGAGCATGGGGCGGCGACGGTCGTGCTGACGATCGACGAGAGCGGGATGGCGAAGACCGCCGCGCGCAAACTTGAGGTCGCGCGGAAGATCCACGACATCGTCGTCGGCGAGTACGGGCTGCAACCGGATGCCCTGCTCATCGACGCGCTGACCTTCCCTCTGACGACCGGCGACCCGGAATTCACCAATTCGGCGGTCGAGACGATCGAGGGGATCCGCGCGATCAAGCGCGCATTGCCCGGTGTCCTGACGATCCTCGGCGTCTCGAACCTCTCCTTCGGGATCATGCCGCACGCGCGCGGCGTCCTCAATTCGGTCTTCCTCTATCACGCCGTCGCCGCCGGACTGGACGCGGCGATCATTAATCCCGCCCACGTCACTCCCTATGCCGAGATCGACGACGAGCAGCGCGAGATGATGGAAGACCTCGTCTTCAACCGGCGCGACGACGCCCTGGCGCGGGTGATCACCTTCTACGAGGCCCACACCCCGTCCGCCCAGGCGGAGGCCGCCGACCCGACCGCGGGCTTCACGACCGACCAGAAGATCCACTATCAGATCCTCCACCGCAAGAAGGAGGGGGTCGAGGCGCTGATCGACGCGGCGATCGGCGAGCGGATCGGCAAGTCGGCGACGGCGACCCTCGCGGAGGAGGGCGCCGTGGCGACGACCGGGGCGGCGGTGGATGTGCTGAACGCGGTCCTGCTGCCGGCGATGAAAGAGGTCGGCGACAAGTTCGGCGCGGGCGAACTGATCCTCCCGTTCGTTCTCCAGTCGGCCGAGGTGATGAAGAAGTCGGTCGCCCGGATGGAGTCGTACCTGGAGCGCCAGGAGGGCTACACCAAGGGCAAGGTCGTGCTGGCGACGGTCTTCGGCGATGTCCACGACATTGGCAAGAACCTCGTCAACACGATCCTTTCCAACAACGGCTACACCGTCTTCGACCTCGGCAAGCAGGTGCCGCTGAACACGATTATCGAGAAGGCGGCCGAGGTGGAGGCCGACGCGATCGGCCTCAGCGCGCTGCTCGTCTCCACCTCGAAGCAGATGCCCCTCTGCGTGAAGGAATTGCACCATCGCGGGATGCACGTACCGGTGATCGTCGGCGGCGCGGCGATCAATCGCGGCTACGGGCGGCGGATCATCTTCGTGGAAGAGGGCGTCCCCTACGAGGCGGGCCTGTTCTACGCGCAAGACGCCTTCGAGGGCTTGCAGATCATGGACACCCTGGCCGACCCGCAGCGCCACGAGCCGTTCCGCCGGCAGATCATCGACGAGGCGTTCGCCGCCCAGGGCCGGACGGCGACCCTCGACGCCGCCCGTGCCGCCCGCCCCGCCGAGGTCGTCCCGGAGCGCTCGGCGGTCTCGACGACCGTGTCGGTGCCGACGCCGCCGTTCTGGGGAACCCGCACCGTGCGGATCACCCCGGAGGAGGTTTATCCGCTGATCGATCTCAAGACCCTCTACCGACTCCACTGGGGCGGGCGCGGCTTGCAGGGCGACGAGTGGGACCGGATCGTGCGTGAGGAATTCGAGCCGACCCTGGCGCGGCTCCAGCGCCAGGCGAGCGCGGACGGCTGGCTGAGCCCGGCGGCGGTCTACGGCTACTTCCCGGCGAACTCGCAGGGCGACGACCTGATCGTCTACGATCCGGACGACCACGAGCGAGAGATCGCGCGCTTCCCCTTCCCGCGCCAGGGTCGCGGCGAATTCCTCTGCCTCTCCGACTACTTCCGACCGGTCGAGTCCGGGCAGAAAGATGTCGTCGCCTTCCAGGCGGTGACAGTCGGGCGCGAGGCGGACGATCTGGCGGAGGAGTTGCAGGGGCGCGGCGACTACGGCGATATGCTCTACATCCACGGGCTCAGCGTCTCGCTGGCCGAGGGGATGGCCGAGTGGGTCCACCGACATATTCGGGGGGAACTGGGCGTGCCGGAGGAGCAGGGGAAGCGCTACAGTTGGGGCTACCCCTCCTGCCCCGACACCGATCAGCACCACACTCTCTTCCGCCTCCTGCCGGCCGCCGACGAACTCGGCATGGAAGTCTCCGAGGGGGGCCAACTCATCCCCGAGCAATCGACCGCCGCGATCGTCATCCACCACCCCGAGGCGAAATATTACTCCGCGATCACCCCGCGCTAAACACGAACCACCGACGCAACACCGGCGCGCGGCCCCGCAAAGATGCGGGGCCGCGCCCATTTCGGTTAGGCAATCGCGTCAGCTTGACCTAGAATGGGCGCAGACCGTCGCGGGAAAGGAGGTTCTGATGGCAGTGGCGCAACATCCCAGCGGGCCTGCATCCGAGGAAGAGCAACGCCTCCCCATGAGCTACGAAGAATTCTTGGCCTGGGCCGACGAGGATATCCACGCCGAATGGGTGGACGGGGAGGTGATCGTCTTCATGCCGCCGAGTGACAAACATCAGGTCATCGCCGGTTTTTTCCACACCCTCATCCTCCTGTTCGCCCGCGCCTTCAATCTCGGCGAGGTTCGTATCGCGCCGCTGGAGATGCGTGCCACACCCGACGGCTCGGCACGCGAACCCGACATCCTCTTCGTCACGGCGGCGCACCGGGAACGGCTGACAGCGCAGCGCCTCGTCGGCCCGGCGGACCTTGTCATCGAGGTCGTGTCGAGCGAGAGCGTGCGGCGGGATCGCGCGGAGAAGTTCTACGAATACGAGGAGGCCGGGATACCGGAATACCTGATCCTCGATCCCCGCGCGGGCAAGGAGCGGGTCGATTTCTACCGACTGACCGAGGACGGGAAGTATCTCGCTATCCTGCCCGATAGCGACGGGCGTTACCACTCCACCGTCCTCCTCGGCTTCTGGTTCCACCCCGCCTGGCTCTGGCAGGAACCGACCCCCGATCCGCTGCTCACACTCGCGGAGATTTCACCCGCCGCACTTGCGCCAGTCTTGGCGGCGCTGCAAGCGCCGCGCCGCGATCCATAGCGCGGCAATTCGAGCGGGAGCACTGCGTCGATCATCATTTGGGCTGCCGACGGCAAATGCCTCGCCCTGCTGACCGGCCACACCGATCGGGTTCGCTCCGTCTCGTGGTCCTTGGACGGTCGGGCGCTAAGTTCGTGGTGGGTCGCCCCCACTCTACGCCAGCTGCAACTGCCCGACCGCCGGATAGGCGATCTGCTGTTCGCTGCGGGCGCGCTCGACGATCTGTCCCAGGAGGCCGCGAGCGCGGAAGAGGCGCATCCGCACGGTAGAGATCGGCTCGCCCAGCACCCCGGCGATCTCGCCGTACGAGAGATCCTGGAAGTAGCGCAACGTCAGCACGGTGCGGTACTGCGGCGGCAAGACATCGAGCCAGCCCTGCACCTCGTCGCGGCCGGCGCGGATCAGCGCCCACTCCTCCGGCCCCTCTAGCTGGCTGATGAAGCGGTCGCTCTCCGGCACCTTGCCGAGGGCGACCGTCTGCACGCGCCGACTGCGGGCGCGCATCGTGTCGATGCACCAGTGCGAGCAGATCGCCGAGAGCCAGGCCCCGAACCGCCCGTCGGGGGTATAGGTGGCGAGGCGAGTGTACGCGCGCATGAACGTCTCCTGCGCCGCGTCATCGGCATCCTGGCTGTTGCCCAGCAGCCGGTAGCCCAGGTTGTAGACCGTCCGCTTGTGGCGCTCGACCAGCGTCACGAACGCCTCCTGATCGCCAGCCCGCACGCGCGATACTAGCTCGTCTTCGCTCGGATTCATCGTCAGCACGGTCATGGTGTTCCGCGTCGTCCCCATCGTCCCGCACGTCGCGTCCATCGGTGATCCCTCCGCACTCTTCTTACGCCCCGACCGTCCCGCTCCTGTCTACTGAACCCAGCATAGGGCGCGGGACCATCCGGGCGTTATGCGCGCGATCACGGCGTGGGTGTGATCACCATCACAGGGCGATAGGGAGGCTTCCCCGCCGGGCGCGTGCTACAATTCCAGGGTGTACGGACACATTCGGGCGCGCGAAGACAAGAACGCCGGGATTGCCAGGTGGATAGCTGGGGAACCGGTTGATGGCGAGGGGGAATATGCCGCTACACGCCGCCCTGCGCGCGACCGGCGACGGTATCGGCTGCCACTATCGGCTGCGCGCCGAGATCGGCCTGGGGATCGAGCCCCTGGCGACGCTGGGGCTGGTGAAACCGATCCGGCAGCGAATCCCGACCTGCACGGAGCACGCCTGCCCCCTCCGCGACGGGTGCCGCTTCGCGCGGATCTTCGCTGAGGGACTGGCCGGGCGGAGCGGCAAGAAGTATCGTCTCGCGCCGCTCGGCGAGGGCGTGTTGCGCGACCCGGCGATCGCGCGCCAGATCGACGCGGCGACGCGCGAATTGCCGCTGGCCCGGCGTATCTTCGCCGTCTTGCGCGACGCTGGCGCACCCCTGACGATCTTCGCGCTCAACGCGGCGCTGCTCGACCAAAGCCTCGCCGCTCTCGCGACGGACGGCGATCCGGGCGAATCGGGCTTCGGGCGCGGCGAGTTGGCGGGGCTGCTCACCCTGCTCGGCGCACTCGGTGCGCTGGCCTACGACGGCTACCAAGTGGCCCTGCCGTCGGCAGGGCAGAACGAGACGACCGCTCAAGCAGCTGACTGATCGGCGCGTTGCCATCGCCCGCCGAGTCGCGCGCGGCAGTTCTCCGCACGCTCGCTTCATGGCCCTTCGCCGCTGGGGCGGGGGGGAGGGGTCCGCACCCACCAGCACCGGGAAAGGCGCTCGATGACCGCACCGACCGCCGCGTCAACCGAGACACCGGTCGAGATCCTCGGCGCGCTGCGGGCGACGGTCGGCACGCCGCAGCGACTGGATCTGCCGGTCATCGCCACGCGCGATGCCGAGTGGTCCACGCGCGGTCGCCTGGCGTTGCAGCTGGCGGCGGAGGACGGCCAGCCGCTCGGGCGGGCCTACATCTTCAATGGCGCCTGGTATCCCGGCTGCGACCGCAGCGTCCCGTTCTCGCACTACCTGCCGGCTCTGGAGCGGGCCTATGAAGGGCTGGAACAGAGCGGTCGCCCGGCCCGCCTGCGCCTGCAACTCTTGCAGGCGGTCGCCGCCGAGACGAGCAAGGGCGGCACGATCCTGGTTCTGCTGAAATTCATCATCGCGCCGGAATGGACGATGACCGGCGGGCAGTTGGAGATCGTTTACGGCTGCCCGCTCGCCTCGTTCTACACCGGCTTCGTCGGCGTCGATCGCGACCCGACACGCGACGCGACCGCCCCGACCTTCACGGTCGGCAACGCCATCCACGCCGGCTATCGCCACGCCGCGATCGCACACGACGGCGGCGGCGGTGAGGATGCGACCGGCCGCGCCTATCTCGACGCGGTCGCGCGCACCTGGGCCGATGATTTCGCGCATCTCCTCCTCGACCGCCCGACCGGTCGCCCGAAGGCGTTGCACAAGCGCCCGCTCGCCGCGCGCGAGACGATCCTCGCCCGCTTGCAAGGCTCGGCGGGCGGGGCGGATACCGACGCCGATCGCGCGCTCTTGCAGGAACGCCTCTTCTTTGCGCCCGGTCGCGGGATCAGCGGCCGCGCCGACCGGATCGTCTACCGGGAAGGGCCGGATGGCGGCGGCACGGTCGAGACGCTGCACGAGATCAAGACCGGCGGCGGCTTCGGCGCGGAGAAAGACCCGCTGACCGGGATCGCCCACCCGGGCGGCTTGCAGGCGCTCGCCTACCGCGAGATCGTGCGCTCGCTCGGCGCGGGCGACCCGGACACCTTCATCGAGGTGATCGCGGACGATCTGGCGAGCGAATTGCCGCTGGATGACCACCCGATCGTCCGGCGGGCGCGCGCCCGCCTAGCCGACGGCGGCAACAGTCGCGCGGTCGATCTGCTGGCGCAGGCGCGCAACATCGGCTTCCTCGTCACCACCGGGCTGCTGACTGGCTACGACCGCTACCGGATCGACACGATCGCCGGGCTCGGGCGGCGCGTGCGCGGGGTCGGCGGCGACTGGTCGCTCCAGGCGTCCTCCACCCCTTGCCAGATCTGCGCCGCCTCGGCGCGCGGGATCTGCGAGTCGGCCCGCACGACGAGCCGAACGCCGACGGCCAACTTCTTCCGCCACTTGCCGCAGGAGCTCTACGCCTACTGGGTCTGGTTCCACCGCCAGTTGCAGGACGAGGAGCGCGCCGGGCGCGAAGCCCTCTACCACCTCGCCACCACGCCGCTCGCCACGCTCGAAGGGCAGGAGGGAGTGAGCATCGGCGACCTCGCCGCTCGCGTCCCCGACCCCGGACGCGCGCACACCGTCACCTTCGAGCGTGCCGCGCGGATCGAGACGCGGCTGCGCGAGGATGATCGCGTCCTCGTCACGCCGGTGGGGCGCGCGCCGGGGGAACTCCTCTCGGTCGAGGGGACGCTGCGGCGACTCGACGTCCGCACGGTCGCCGTGGAGTTGCGCGACAGCTTGCCGCCGAGCGCGGGCGGGCGCTACCGGGTCGATCTGCTGCCGTTCCGCTCCTCCTGGCAGACGCAAGGGCTGACCGATTTCCTGCTCGGCGCGATACGCGGCAGCGGGATCGGCGGGCGGCAACTCGGCGCGGAGGAGTTGCCGCGCCTGGCGCGGATCATCCTCGGCGCGGCGGAACCCGCGCCGCTCGCCGACGACGCCCCCGACCTCGACATCCCCGACATGTCAGACCTTAATGCCGATCAGCGGCGGGCGATCGGCGCGGCGCTGGCCCTCGCGCCGGGCGAACTGCTGCTCATTCAGGGGCCACCCGGCACCGGCAAGACCTCGATGATCGCCGAATTGGCCCGTGCGATCGCCCACCGCGACTTCTTCGCCGACCCGGACGACACGACGCGCCGCCCGCTGCTGATCCTCGCCAATACGCACCGCGCTGCCGACGAGGTGACGCGCAAAATCGCGGCGCGCTTCCCCGATCTGCGCCCCTACCTCGTGCGCGTCGGCAGCGCCCGCGCCGCGACCGAGCCGGAGGTGCGCGAGCAGATCCTCGGCGAGCGGCTGCGCGTGCGCGAGGCGCTGGCGGGGATCGATCTCGACGACCCCGCCGGGCTCGAACGGTGGGTACGCCTCATCCGCGCGGGCGTCCTCATCCACGACCACGCGCAAATCTTCATCGGCACCCTCGCGGCGGCCAACGCACCCGAGTTGCGCGGCCTCACCTTCGGGACGATCATCGTGGACGAGACGGGGCAGGCGACCGAGCCAGCCGCGCTCCAGGCGTTGCGACACTTGCCACCGGGCTACGCGGGGCGCTTGCTCCTTGTCGGTGACCATCAGCAATTGCCCCCGGTCGTCCCCGAGATCGCCGACGCCCTCCCCCTGCCCCCGCTGCCGGACTCGCTGGCGCGGGCGGGTTTCGCGCCCGCTCACGGCCTGAAAATCTCCCTCTTCGAGCGGCTGGCGCGGCGCTACCCCGGCGCGTTGATCACCCTCGCCGCGCAGTACCGGATGAACGCGCCGATCTCCGCGCTGATCAGCGATCTCTTCTACGACGGCGCGCTCCACCCCGGCGCGGCCAGCGTCGCCAACGCCCGCCTCTCGGACTTCCTAAGTACGAACTACCCTGAAGGGTATAAATACGAAGTACGAAGTACGCCGGGTGAGGTCTGGGACGATACGCCGATCGTTTTCCTGGATACGAGCCTGGACGCGGAGGCGCGCGACACGGTGCGCCAGTGGCGCGCGGACGAGTCCCGCGACAACCCGCGCGAGGCGGCGATCATCGCGGATTTGCTCGTTGCGCTCTTCCGGCGGGTGCCGCACGAACGCTGGGGAAGCCTCGCCGCCGAGGTCGGCGTCATCTCCGCCTACCGCAAGCAGAACAACCGCCTGCGCACCGAGATCGGCGCGCGCGAACCGGCGCTCGCCGCCCTGCCCGCCCTGCGGATCGACACAGTCGATCGCTTCCAGGGCGGCGAGCGCCAGATCCTGCTCGTCAGCCTCGTCAACTCCAACGACGCGGGCACCATCGGCGCGCTCCACGCCGACCCGCGCCGCCTCAATGTCGCCCTCTCCCGCGCCAAGACCAAGCTGATCGTCGTCGGCGACCGCGCCACGTTCACCACGCCCGGTCGCCCCGAGGAAGAGGCCGCGAAGGAAGTTTATCGCCGCCTCTTCGCCCTGCTGGACGAGCAGGTGAATGAGGGTGTGGCCCGGATTGTCGAGACAGCGGGACGCTGACAGCGGTGCGATGGCAGCCTCCTTGTCGCCCGCGTCTCGCTCCTGGCAACCTTATTGCGTACCGTCTTCCCGGCGCACGTATGCGCCCTCCCAGGGGAGGGTATGGGAAACGCAAGGCACAGGAGGACACGATGCAAGGTTATTGCCTGAAATGCCGCGAGAAGCGGGAGATGCAGGAGCCCAAGGAAGTCACGTTGAAGAATGGCCGCGCGGCGATGCAGGGGCTCTGCTCGGTCTGCGGGACCAAGATCACCGTGATCGGCGGTAAGAAAGCCGCAGAGAAGATCGGGGACTCCGATAAGTCCGATAACTTCGCCAAGGTCGACACCGACAGCGATTCCACGCCGAAGGGGAAGCGCGATGCCGAGGGGCGTGACCCAGTGACGGCGAAGATCAAGGCCGAGACGAAGGATAAGGCCAAGGCGGCGAAAAAGTAGGCCGCGCACTCAACGCTCCGTTTGCGCCCCCAATGCCACCGACCACGGCTGCCCTTCGGGAGGGACTAACCGTGTGTTGTCCGTATTCGGCACCTCAGAGCTGGTGAAAAGCCAGGTGAACGTGAGCCCAAGCGTGTAGAGGAGCGTGGCGAGCCAGACCGGCGCAATATGCAATTCGTTAACGAAGATCGCTCGCGTCGGGTCGCGACTGGTGCGCAGCCACGCGCTTAGAAGAGATCCGCGCCCGAGCTGATGTAGCGGCGCGGATCGGAGAACGCCCCACCGTCGCTGGCGACGAAGATATACGAATCCTCGATCCGAAGGCCCGCCGCCAGCAGCGGCGCGAGCGCCGGGTGCGGGCCGGGGAGGGTGAGGCAAACCTCTCCGCCTTGGCCCCGCGCCCACCCGAGCGCGGCCAGGGTGCAGGCGGCAGTATCCTCGACCCGGCACACGCCGAGCGGCCCGATCGTGATCGCCCCTGGATGGCGGATCGTGCCATCCCGCAAGCGCATGATGGCGTACCCGATCGGTTTGCCGCCGCGCCGGAACCAGAGGGCCACACCCCGCTGCGCCGTATTCCAGAAGTCGAGATCTTGCGCCCGCAGGCGACCGCCGAGTTCCGCCTCCCAGGCGATGAGGCCAGGGTCATCAAGCCGGGCCGCGCTAATAGTTATGTCACGCACCGACGCGGGAATAGCTATCTGCCCCTCGCCGTAAAGCGCAAACTGTGGCCATACCGGTTGCATCTCCGCGCGGGTGTAGAGCGCCAGTGCCCGAGGGTCCGTGGTGCTACAGGTGCAGCGGACACCACCTGCCGGGAGGATCGCGGTCAGCAGCGCCCGCCCTAACGAGGCCGATTGCAGCGTCGGGCGCACGAAGAGATCGGTCAGGAACGAGACGCCGCCCCGCGTCACCAGGCCGGCGAAGCCGCCGATCGTCCCCCCTTGCTCCGCCACCAGGACACGACCGGTTTCGCGCACATGGTGCAGGTAGGCTGGCACATCCTGCGGCGCAGATTGCGGCTCACCGCCGAACTCATACTCGCGATAGATGTCAAACGCCGTCGCAAGTTCGTGCACATCCGCCGGTCGAATCTGCCATCCCCGCATCGTGCGTGCGCCCTTACTATGCCTGCCGTAAGTAGTCCATTTCGCAAACATCCGTGGAATTGGCCGGGGCATTCCCACCCTCCCACTTCAGGGGAGGGTCGCCGCCGCAGCGGCGGGGAGGAGTCACCCCACCTCGCAACCCAACCCGCGTTTGTAAAAGGAACCCGCGAGCGACGGCCTCCGCAGCGCGCATGGTATCATGCTGCCGCCCACTGCGGGGCAGTTACCGTGCGACGAGTGGAGAAGCGCCGATGCGAGAACAAGGTCGAGAACGGGGACAAGGGCAAGAATATCCGAGGTACCACCTGGGCGAGCAGCGGGCGGACGCGATCCTGCGCCCGCTGGCCCTCACCCTGGCCGAATTGGAGACGCGCGCGCAGCATTACCTCGACCGCCTCCAATTAGTTGATGAGGACCGCGCGGCGGTGGTCGCCGCGCACGGGGCGCTCACGGCGGCGCGCGCCGAACTGGACACGCTGTGGCAAGCGCGCGTGGCGACGCCGCAGCGCGAAGGGGGGAAAAGCCGATGAGCACGAACGGGGTGCGTAAGCGGGTCCTGATCACCGGGGCCGCCGGGCGGATCGGATCGTCGCTGGCCGAGCAGCTGAAAGATCGTTACGACCTGCGCCTGCAATATAACCGCACCGTCCCCGAGCAGCCGCCGGTCGCCGATTATGTGGTGGCAGACATCTCGAAGTACGAGCAGATCTCCCCCGCGATGGAGGGGATCGACGCGATCATCCACATGGCCGGCGAGCCGAACACGCGGGCCAGTTGGGACGATGTTCACGAGGCCAATATCGTCGGCTGTTACAACGTCTTCGAGGCGGCGCGACTGGCCGGGGTCAAGAAGATCATCTTCGCCTCGACCAATCACGTCATGGGGATGTACGACCGCGACCGCCAGTGGCCGATCTATTGCAGCCAGCCGGTCCGCCCGGACTCCCTCTACGGCGTCTCCAAGGCGTTCGGCGAGAACCTGGGGCGCCACTTCGTCGATCAGCACGGGATGTCGGTGATCTGCCTGCGAATCGGCTGGTTCCTGCAGGAGCCGAAGGATGACATCGGTCGCTTCATGTGGCTCAGCCCGCGCGACTGCGCCCAGGTCACCTGGCGCGCGATCGAGAGCGACGTCGATTACGGGATCTTCTACGCCATCTCCGGCAACGGCGGTCGGCACTGGGACATCACCGAGACGATGGAGAAGCTCGGCTACCGCCCCGAGGACGACGCCGAGCGCGTGCTGGGGCCGCAAGGTTAGCCCGTCGCTGATACCGGCGCGACGATCCTGCGCCTTGCCCGCCGTGGAGCGTTCGGTAGAACGCCCCCACGGTCGCCCATCCCAGTCGCACCGCCCGCCGATGGTGACACGGACAAATCGGCGGGCGGTGTGACCTTGCCCCCGCGATACCCCCATGCTACCATCGGGCTGATGCCTCCGACGTAAGCGGCCCACTCGAACGATCGCGAAGGGGAGCAGATGCGGGAGATCGGGATTTTCAGCGGCGGCGCGCATCCGCAACTCGCCGAGGAAGTCTGCGCCCATTTGGATTTGTCGCTGTACCCGGCGACAATCAGCCGCTTCAGCAACGACTGCCTCCAGGTGCAACTGAACGCGAACTGCCGCGAGAGCGATATCTTCCTCATCCAGCCGCTCGTCCCGCCGGTCCAGGAGCACCTGATGGAACTCCTGCTGATGCTCGATGCCGCGCGCGGGGCATCAGCCGCCCGCATCACCGCCGTCATGCCCCACTACGCCTACGCGCGCTCCGATAAGAAGGACGCGCCGCGCATCGCCATCGGCGGACGCCTCGTCGCCGATCTCCTGGCCACGGCGGGTGCCAATCGCGTGCTGACGATGACGCTCCACGCCCCCCAGGTACACGGCTTTTTCAGTGTCCCGGTCGATCACCTGAACGCCCTCGGCGTGCTCGCCGAGCACTTCCGCGATCGCGACTTGCGCAACACCGTCGTCGTCTCGCCCGATCTCGGCAATGCCAAGTCCGCCACACAGTTCGCGCGCCTCCTGCGCGTCCCGGTCGCGGCGGGCAGCAAACAGCGCCTCAGCGACGATCGGGTCGTCATCGATACGATTGTGGGCGAGGTGGACGGCAAGGACGTCATCGTCATGGATGACGAGATCGCCAACGGCGGGACCATCCTGGCCCTGCTCGGGCGGCTGCGCGAGCGGCGCGTGGGGCGGGTGGCGATCTGCTGCACGCACGGCCTGTTCACCGGCCCAGCCATCGCGCGCCTCCGCGAGCAGCCGGATATCGCCGAGATCGTGACCACGAATACCGTACCCCTCGCCGCCGAGAAGCGCCTGCCCAACCTCCATGTACTGTCGATCGCGCCGCTCTTGGCCGAGGCGATCCGCCGCATCCATAACGGGGCATCGGTGAGCAGTTTATTCGTGAGCGGTGCCTGAACAGGGCTGGGCCGGCCGATCGGACCTGTCACCGGGGAACTGAAAGCCGGCGTGAGGCAGATGGGGCGCACAGAGAGGGGGGGGGGTGCCGCTCGGCACCGCCCCCCCTCTCCCATGCATCGCGTTGTTAGCGCCGTGTCTTGACCCATTCCAGATAGTCGGCCTCGATCGCCTCATGCCAGGTCGGCACGTCGATCTCGCCGGAGGTGTAGCGCCCCTCTTGCAGGCGCAACTGCCCGAAGACGTCGCGCTCGCGGGTGTTCTCCGAACCCTCCACGATCTCCTGTGCCAGTTGCGGCGGGATGAAAATCACGCCGGTGCGTGTGCCGAGGACGATGTCGCCCGGCAGCACGGTCGCGTTGCCGATCCGGATCGGGATATTGACGCCGACGAGGGTGACATTCATGATCGGCGTCGGGTCGGTGCCGCGCGTGAAGATGTTGAAATCGTCCAACTGCTCGATCCGCTGGTAGTCGCGGATACCGCCATCGACGACCAGCCCCGTCCCGGTGCGGCTGCGGATCGCGGTCGAGAGGTTGTCGCCGACCATCGTCCCCTCTTTGACCTTGCCGAAGAGATCGACGACCAGCAGATCGTTCGGGCCGAGGGTGTCGATGATCCAGGTATTCTGACCGCCCGAGCGCCCCTCGGCCTTGCCGCCCCCCTCGACGACCGCATGGAGGTCGGGGCGCATCGGGACGAACTGCGCCGTCACCGCCCGCCCAACGAGCACGCGATCCGGGTGCAGGTTGAGCCAGTTCCCCTCGAACTGGAAGAAGTACCCGTGGCGGCGTTCGAGGACCGACCAGGCTTCCTCGGTCGTGACCAGTTTCATCCGTTCGAGCAGATCGTCCGGAACCTGTGGCCGACCATCCGAGGACCGACCGAACGGGTTCTGCGGCGTCAGCGCCGCGATATTCTCCGGCGAGTTAAAGACCATCAACGCCTCCATGCTGTCGAAGGTCGAAGGTCGAAGGTCGAAAGTCGAAAGTTGCAGGGACAATCTCTCGAGCCTCGACCTCCGACCTCCGACCTTCGACCTTCGACCCCACTGACTACCCGTCCGTCTTGCTGACCCCCTCCATCAGGCCCTTGATGTAGCCGATGGCGAAGAGACGCCCCATCGTCTCGTAGCCGGGATGCTCGTTGCTCTCGCCCGCCAGGGTCGGGGCGTGATCGAGGCGCATCGGGCCGGCGAAATCGACGTCGCTGTAGGCGCGCATCGCCGCGAACATGTCGGTCTGCCCGTCCTCGTGGAACGTCTCGGAGAAGCGCTCCCGCGTGCCGCGCACATCGCGGAAGTGGACGAAATGGATCTGCTTCTGCCGCCCGAAGTGGCGGATCGTCTCCGGCACGTCGGTGCCCATCGCCGCAAAGTTGCCCTGGCAGAAGGTGATCCCGTTGCTCGGGCTCGGGACCATATCGATCACGCGCTGGAAATTCTCCGGCTTGGTCATGATCCGCGCGATCCCGCGGATCGGCGAGAGCGGCGGGTCGTCCGGGTGGACGGCCAGCTTCACGCCCGCCTTCTCCGCCACCGGCACCACCTTCGTCAGGAAGGCGCGCATATTGTCCCAGAGCTGCTCCTCCGTGATCTCGCCCCACTCGGTCAGCGGCGCGTCCTTCATCAACGAGTGATCGTAGCTCGACACCAGCGCGCCGCCGCGCGTCGGCGTGGACATCGAGGTCCGCAGCCAGCCGAAGCCGGCCATGAAGTTGTGGCACATGACCGGGATCCCGACGCGGCCCATATTCTCGACCAATTCGCAGAAGCGGTCGATCCGCTCGTCGCGATTCGGCAGGCCCAGCTTGATCGGCTCGTGGATGCTCGGCGGGGCCGACTCGATCACCGCCAGTTCCAGCCCGGCATCCTGGAAGCGCTGCTTCAGGCGCAGCAGGTGCATGTAATCCCACGGCGGCGGGCCATCCGGCGAATCCGGCACGCCAGTCACCGCGTGGGTCACGCCGAGTTGTTTCGCCAGGGTCCAGAGATGATTCGGGTACGGCGGGAGGACATCGGCCAA
>CADCWN010000174.1 GCA_902806415.1 uncultured Thermomicrobiales bacterium
ACGACTCGCGACTGCTCATCCAGGAACGCCAGGAACGCCGCCTCGTCGAGGATCGGGCGCTTCAGCGCGACGGCGCGATCGGCCTTGCTCCCGGCCTCCTCGCCGACGACGACGTAATCGGTCTTCTTCGTGACCGTGCCGACGACGGTTGCGCCCAGCGCTTGCAGGCGCGCGGTCGCCTCGCCCCGCGTGAGCGCCTCCATCCGTCCGGTGAGGACGAACGTCTTGCCGAGCAACGGGCCGTCGGCGGCGACGGCGACCTTCCCTGCCGGCGGGCGCACCCCCACCGCCGCGAGCTTCTTGATCAGCTCTTGATTGCGCCCTTCCTGGAAGAAGTCGTAGACCCCCTGCGCGACGATCGCGCCGAAGCCGGGGATCGCGTTCAACTCTTCCAGGCTGGCGGCCGCGACCGCTTCCACGCCGGGGAACCGCTCGGCCAGCAGCCCGGCGTTGCGCTCCCCGACGTGGCGGATGCCGAGCCCGATGATCAGCCGGGCCAGCGGGCGACTCTTGCTCGCCTCGATCGCCCGCAGCAGATTCTCGGTGCTCTTGTCCCCCATCCGCTCCAGCGCGACGACCTGCTCATGCGTGAGCGTATAGATGTCGGCGAGGTCGCGGACCAGCCCCGCCTCCACCAGCGCGACGACCCGCTCCATCCCCAGTCCCTCGATGTCCATCGCCCCGCGCCCGGCGAAGTGGGCCAGGTGCTCCTTGAACTGCGCCGGGCAGGTGATATTCGGGCAGTAGCGCATCGCGTCGCCCTCGTCGCGATCGACGGTCGAGCCGCACGCCGGGCAGGTGTCGGGGAAGGCGTAGTCGGTCTCGGTGCCGTCGCGTCGCTCTGCGATGACCTTGATGATCTTCGGGATCACGTCGCCGCGCCGCTCGACGATCACCCAATCGCCGATCTTCAGGTCCAATCGCCGGATCTGCTCCTCGTTGTGCAGCGTCGCGCGGGAGACGGTGACGCCGCCGACGACGACCGGCTCCAGGCGGGCCAGCGGATTCAGCGTGCCGGTGCGCCCGACGTTGATCGTAATCTCGCGCAGGCGGGTCGTCCCCTGCACGGCGGGAAATTTCACCGCGATCGCCCAGCGCGGGTCGCGCGAGACCGTCCCCAACTCCTCCTGCAAGCCGAACGAATCAACCTTGACGACCGCGCCATCGATCTCGTAGTCGAGGCTGTCGCGCCGGTCCCGCCACCATTCGCAGCGCGACCAGATCTCATCGAGGCTCGTGAACGTCCCGATCTCGGGGTTGACCGGGAAGCCGAGCGCGCGGAGCCAGTCGAGCGCGGCGGCCTGCCCGCGCGGCATCACACCGCCCTCGATATAGCCGATCTGGTACGCGAAGAAGCCGAGCGGGCGCGAGGCGGTGATCCGCTGGTCCAGTTGCCGCAGCGACCCGGCGGAGGCGTTGCGCGGGTTGGCGAAGAGGGCTTCGCCCGCCTCGGCGCGCTGCCGGTTCAGCGCCTCGAAGGCGCTGCGCGGCAGGAAGACCTCACCGCGCGCCTCGATCGTCACGGGCGCGGGCGGCTCGGCGTCGCGCAGGCGCAGCGGGATCCGCTTGATCGTCCGCAGATTCTGCGTCACATTCTCGCCGGTCAGGCCGTCGCCGCGCGTCGCGCCGCGCGCGAACCGCCCATTCTCATAGGTCAGCGCGATCGCCGAGCCGTCGATCTTCGGCTCGACGGTGAAGGCGATCTGCCCCTCCTCGCGCCCGGCCAGCTTGAAGACGCGCGCGGCCCACTCGCGGAAGCCCGCCTCGTCGAAGACATTGCCGAGCGAGAGCATCGGGCGCGGGTGCTGCACCTGCTCGAACGCGCCCTGCGGCGTCGCCCCGACCCGCTGCGTCGGTGACTCCGGCGTGACCAACTCCGGATGCGCCTCCTCCAGCGCGCGCAGCTCGCGCAGCGCGGCGTCCCACTCGGCGTCGCTCAGCGTCGGGTTATCGAGGATGTAGTACTCGTAATTGCCGCGCTCGATGGTCGCCCGCAGCGCCGCGACCCGCTCCGCCACCCCGTCCGCACCCGCCGCACCGGTCGCACCCACGCCGTTGTCGCCCATCACCGCCCCTCGACGCACGCACGCCAACCCGCTCCCAAGGAAGATACTTCGTGGCTCGTTTGGCAAACACTTGTGGCGTTGTGGGGTGGGGACGAACCTCACCCCATCGCTTGGCGGCGACCCTCCCCCACACGGGGAGGATGAGGTTCGCCCCGGCCAGGGCGACAAGCATTTGCGAGACTCGGCACTGTGGGAAGTATACCACAGGTGTACGTTCATATTGACGAGGGTGCGATGCGCGCCGCATAGTCGGACAATGGCGAACTGTAGCAAGGGGGCAGTACGCTTATACTGCGTACCTTGGCGATCGTTCCATTCTTGCTCCGCACCACGCCTGATGCTCGATCTTCGGGGACCACCGGCGGCAGGCCTCGATGCGATCATCGACGTCGAGTCGGTCGAGGAGAGGGGGGCACGGTGACCACCGGCGCATTCCAAATGTGGAATCTCGACACCGGCAATTGCTTCGGGGCGTATGATGACGAACAGACTGGGCTGACCGAGGTGCGCGCGGGCGTGGCGGAGGACGGCCCCGGTGCCTGGGCGAACGCGGCGCTGCTCCGCGCTGGCGAACAACCCGACGATCTCCGACCGCTCGCGGAAGGCCGCACGCTCGTCGAGCCCGCCCTCGCCGCATCGCACGACTTCGCCCCAGTGACAGCGTGACCCTCGATCCTCTGTGAACTCGCCGCCCCCCCCGCGATCCACCAACGCCTTGCGCTGATGTAGGGGCGTATGGCATACGTCCGCCCGTCGTTCTACCACCAACGTTTACAGCAAACCCGGCGTGGGTCGCGCGTATGCCATACGCCCCTACGCCCAACCACAATCCCCTTCCCCAAAGACCTGTGCCCTCCCCAGCAGTTGGAGCGGCACTCCCCCGCCCACCACCGCCCCCACTATTGGAGCCACAATCTCCACCCTCCCTTGGAGGGGAAGGTCGCCGCCGGGCATTGTCCTGACTTGCAGCAGGATGAATCCTGACTTGCAGCAGGATGAATCCGGCGCATCCGAAGCGGCGGGGAGAGATCCATCCCTACTGCCTTGACAAATGGCTCCACGGCGGGCATATTCAGGAATGCACACAAGCGAAGTGGGCGTCGGGCGGCGCGTGCCGCCCACCGGTCTCCCCTGTGTATCAATGCCTCCCCCCGACCCGTCGTCGGCGTGACACGCTCACGCGGTCGGACGTAATTCAGGGACGGCGTGATCTCCGGTGGTATAACGCGGGAAATGAGGGACGAGTGATGCGGCGATGGTGGTGGCTCCGGGTGCTCGGGGTGCTGGCCTGTCTCCTGACGGTCGGCGGCGGCGTGTCGGGGCCGGTGGCGGCCTCCGGGGAGTGGCAATGGCTCGGGCTCAAAGGCGCGACGCCGGTCCTCTACGCCGACGATCGGGAAGTGCAAACCTATCTCGCCCCGCCCCAGCAGGCGACCGAACTCCGGGCGCAAGCGGCGACGATCACGGTCCAATATGAGGGCTTCCCCCCCGAGGCACAGGCGTCGTTCCAGCACGCGGTCAACATCTGGCAAACGCTCCTCGATGCGCCGGTGCCGATCCGCATCCGCGCGACCTGGACGCCCCTGGATCGCGGGATCCTCGGCGGGGCGGGGCCGTATGGCCTCTACCGCAACACCAGCAGCAATGCCTGGTATCCGACCGCCCTCGCCAAGCAGCTGATGAATCGCGACCCGCGCCCGAACGAGCCCGACGTCATCGCCCAGTTCAGCAGCAGCGGCATCCCCTGGTATTTCGGCACCGGGCAACCCCGGCGGGGCAATACAACTTCGCCACGGTCGTCCTCCACGAGCTCGCCCATGGCCTGGGGCTCTCCGATAGCTTCGACGTCGACTCCGGCGTCGGCGGCTGGGGGGCCGACGGCTACCCGCTGATCTTCGACCGCTTCGTCATCGACGAGGGCGGTGCCAGCCTGCTCGACACGGCGCGCTATCCCAACCCTTCGGTCCGGCTGGCGGGGGCGATCCAGAGCGGCCAACTCTTCTTCAGCGGCCCCACCGCCCGCGCGGCGAACGGTGGCACCATGCCGCGCCTCTTCGCCCCCAATCCGTTCCAGCAGGGGTCGAGCGTGGCCCACCTCGACGACGCGACCTACCCGCCCGGCAGCCTCAATTCGCTGATGACCCCGCGCCTGAGCCGGGGCGAGACCAACTACAACCCCGGCCCGGTCGCGCTGGGGATGATGGCCGACATGGGCTGGGCCATCGCCAGCGCGCCGCCACCATCAACCCAGCCCTCGCCCTCGCCCTCGAGCCCGCCGACCGGTTCGCGCTGTTTCCAGGAGACCAATCAGTGCATCTCCGGGCGCTTCCTCGCCTACTGGGACGCGCACGGCAGCCTGCCGATTAACGGCTTCCCGCTGACCGGCGAGCGCCTGGAGACGCTGGAGGACGGCAAGCAGTACACCGTGCAGTGGTTCGAGCGGGTGCGAATGGAGTATCACCCCGAGAACGCCGCGCCGAACGACGTGCTGCTCGGCCAGTTCGGTCGCCGCATCCACCCCGCCGACCCACCCGTGGCCCAGAAACCGGCCCACAGTTTCTTCCCGCAGACCGGCCACAACATGCCGCTCGACTTCTTCGATTTCTGGGATCGCAATGGCGGGGTGTCGCAATTCGGCTTCCCGCTCACCGAAGAGTTCACCGAGCAATTGGAAGACGGCAAGTCCTACACCGTGCAATACACCGAGCGGGCGCGCTTCGAGCGCCACCCCGAGAACGGGCTGACCAACCCGATCCTCCTCGGCCAGTTCGGGCGCCGCCTCCTCAACGGCGGCGGCCCCTCGCCCGCGCCCACCCCGGCCCCGTCATCCAGTCCCGTTCCCTCGACGAGCCCCGCGCCGCAACCGGGCGCGCAGATCACGATCACGCCACGCCAGGGGCCGAATGAGACCCTGTTCGTCGTCACCGGCGTCGGCTTCACGAAGAACGCGACCTACTACCTGCGGATCGCCTCGCACGATGGGAGTCGCCAGATCACCTTCGACGACCCCAGCATGGCGAGCGACGAGGACGGCGTGGTCCTGGCAGGGTTCAGTTTCGGCGGCTCGGTCCCGGCGGGCGGCTACGTGGCGAACGCCGCCACCGCCCTCACCGGCGGGTCGGTCGTCGCCAGCGTCCCCTTCAATCTGACCGGGGCGGGCGCGCCGCAGGCCGGACCCGCCCTCTCGGTCACGCCGTCGCATGCGCGCGGGCGATCTCCTCATCCTCACCGGCACCGGCTTCGCCCCGAACACCGCTTACGCCCTGCGCGTGCAGTCGGAAGACCGCAAGACGACGATCAACTTCAGCAGCAGCGATCTCCAATCCGATGGCGACGGCGTCATCCTCAGCGGCTTCAGCCTCGCCAGCTCTCGCCCGACCGGCGTCTACATCGCCGAAGTGCTCAGCAAAGGCACCAATCCCACAGTCCTGGCCGGGGCCACCTTCACCCTCCGCGCCGCGATTCTGCAAACGAGCGGCACATCCGGCGGCGCACCCGTCGGACGGCTGGTGCCACTCGGCGCGGTTGCCGTCGCCCGGCAGTCGGGGCGGTAGAGGGTAAGGACCACTCACCCGTCACGATCGAGTCATTTTCCCACAAACACAGGGGCTGAGACTCGCGCATCCGAGGCTTTATACCGGCTTGGTGGGGATGACGTGGCCTCGTGGTAACAGGCGGCTGGTGGGGGTTGGCTCATTAATCCGGTGAGTGGCGATCTGGCGAGGCGGTGGACCGGGGATTGAATCCCCATGACTCCGCATGGGACAAGTCCCCGGCTAAGTGGCCTGCGGCCTCCCAGTCCACTTGAGTGGACTGGGAGGCGGAAACCCGTTGCCTTGACTGCAAAGCACCGCGCCGCAGGTGAATTTAGCCTACTTTAGTAGGCTTTGTGGCCGCAGCCACCTAGCGCCAGTTTCAACCGGCGGCCCTTCGCCTCGCCAAAAGGAACGCATCATGGCCGAGGATCATCACGTCGATGTCTCCCCTATCGGCAGCACCGCAGTCGCGGCACATCGCCACCGCACGGCCAACAATCTCGCATACGCGCGCGAGTGGGGGGCGCGAGCGCTCGCTCGCGAGATCGCCTGGCAACTTATCCGCTACCGCATGGACAACGATCTGACACAAGAAGAGTTGGCACAACGCACCGGGACGAGTCACTCGCAGATCACGCGGATCGAGAGTGGTCGCCATCTCCCAAGCGTGACCTCGCTCGGCAAGATCGCCGCCGCCCTCGACCTCACGTTGCGCATCGTCCTCGAACCACGCGATGGCATCACGCCGCCCGATCCCCGCGCTGCTGCGGATTAATCGGCGTTCCCAGCCCGCGTAGGCGGGTGTATCCTGCGCGGGTAGCAGGGCTTCGTGGCCGCAGACTCACGAGTCGCGGCCTTAGTCCCGAGCCGAGTCTCGGGGTTCAGCCGCCAGCCATGCGACCCAACACACACAAGGAGCTACCAATGCACGACCGCGCCACCACGGAAGTACCCCGCTGGGCGGTCCACGAACTCGCCCTCGTCGCCACCGGCCAATACACCAACCCTTACACCCAGGCCGACGTCTCGGCCACCTTCCTCGGGCCGGACGGCGCGCGGAAGACGGTCGCGGGCTTCTGGGATGGCGGCGACCAATTCCGCATCCGCTTCACGCCGACGATCGAGGGCGAGTGGACCTACGCCACCCGCTCCGCCGATCCCGGACTGGATGGTCACATCGGCACCCTGCGCCGCGCCGCGCCGGTCGCGGGGGAGTCCGGGTTCGTCCGCCGCGACCCAGACCACCCACGCCACTTCATCCGCGATAACGGCGATCGCCACTTCGTCTGCGGCCAGACCTACTACGAGATCCTGCGCAACGCCCTGGCCGATGGCGGGTGGCGCGCGGCGATCGACGGCAGCAGCCGCCGGGGGATGACCAAGGTGCGACTGCTCGTCCACCCGGTCTGGGACAACCCCCACACCCCCTACCCGCCGACCGCGCCGTTCGGCGACGACCACGACGCCCTCAACCTCGCCCACTGGCGGGCGCTCGACACGGTCGTCGCCTATCTGCACGCGCGCGGGATGGTCGCCGATCTCATCCCCTTCGCCAACGAGGGGGCCGGGCGCGAGGGGCGACTCTTCGGCACGCGGGCGCAGGACGAGCGCTACCTGCGCTACCTCATCGCCCGCTACGCCGCCTACCCGCACGCCATCTGGTGCCTGACCAACGAGTGGAACTACACCGGCAAGGACCGCGACTACTGGAACGGCTTGGGCCGGATCGCGCGGGACGAGGACCCCTGGGGCGACGAAGCGGGGCGGCGGCGCGTCTTGACAATCCACCAGCAGACGCGGATCGACTGGCAATGGGGCGACGCGGACTGGCCGACCGCCCTCTCGGTCCAGTACGGCGTCCGCAACGGCCAGCGCACCAAGACCGATGAGTGGGCAGACGATCCCGCCAACCAGGCGCGCTATCCGCACGGCGACGACTGGGGCAACGCCAGCGTCGTCCACAACCTCCGCCACAGGTTGCCGGTCGTCAACGACGAGTATGGTTATATCGGCGAGCCGAGCGACAAGAGCGCGCCGGGCAGCCCGCCCCTGGGCCGCGACAAGCACCGCTGCATCCTCTGGGGGATCTACGTCGCGGGCGGCTACGCCGCCGCCGGCGACAAGACGACCTACGCCGACGGTCGGCCCTACATGAGCGCCGCCTGGCACGATACCGCCGAGTACGGCGACATCGAGCGGCTGGCGCGCTTCTTCACCAACGGGGAACTCGCCCCCTGGCGGATGTCCGTCGCGAACGATCTGGTCCAATCCGGCGAGCGCGTCTACGTCCTGGCCGAGCCGGGGCAGCAATACCTCATCTACGCGGCGAACGGTGGCCCGTTCACCCTCGCCCTCCCCGCCGGCGACTACGCCGCCCGCCGCTACGATCTCCGCACCGGCGCAGAAACTCCGCTAGACGTGATACAGGGCGACGGCACCCGGACCTTCTCCGTGCCGGCGGGCGACGATTGGGTGGTCCTGCTGACGCGCATGGGGACCGAGGCGACCTGATCGACCACCCTCCCGCACATTACTTCATTCAGGGTCGATCCCGCACCCCGACAAGCATCATTTGTTCAGGCGTTCCCCCTGCTCACGCGGGCGGCGCCCCCGTCCCGCCCCGAATATCTGACCGACCATCAGACGTCCTGTTTTACAGAACGCCGGGACTCTGCCATAGTACGCCCACATCGTCCTCAGCATCCAGATCCGGCACGCGCGTGGGTCTGGGATTCGTGGGAGAGGTTCTGGCTATGGCGCTGGTCGATCATCCACTCCATCCGTTCGTCAGCCCCCGCTCGGTGGCGATCATCGGGGTCTCACCGAACTGGAGCTACGTCAACACCGTCCTGCAGCAGATCATCGCGCTGGGCGCGCCGACGGCGGTCTACCCGGTGAACCCCCTCTACCCCGAGGTGGCGGGGCTACCGTCCTACCCGCGCCTCACCGATATCCCCGGCGAGGTCGATCTGGCGCTGATCGCCGTGCCGAGCCGCCTCGTCCCGGACGCGCTGGCCCAGTGCGAAGCGAAAGGGGTGCGGGCGGTCAACATCATCACCAGCGGCTTCGAGGAGGTCGGGGGCGCGGAGGGCGCGCGCCGGGGCCAGATGCTGCGAGACTTCGTCGCCCGCACCGGCAGCCGGATCGTCGGGCCGAATACGTTCGGCAATTTCAGCGCGGTCCACCGCTTCGGCGGGATGCCGAGCGTGACCCGCGCGATGGAGCCGGGCGCGGTCGGGCTGGCCTTCCAGAGCGGTGGGATGGCGATCTACGCCGTCACCGCCTTCGCCGACCGGCAGATCGGCCTCACCCACTGCTTCACCTTCGGCAACGAGTGCGACCTGGACCTGGCCGAGAGCTTGCACTACTTCGCCGAGGACGACGCGACGCGGGTAATCTGCTGCTTCGCGGAGCAGTTCCGCAACCCGAAGCGCTTCCTGGCCGCCGCCGCGCGTTGCGCCGATCGGGGGAAGCCGATCGTGATGTTGAAGGTGGGGCGCTCCGAGGCGGGGCGCCTCTCGGCCCAGGCGCACACCGGCTCGCTGGCCGGAGCCGACCGGGTGATCGACGCGGTGCTGGCGGAGTACGGGGTGTCGCGGGTCAACAGCCTGGAGGAGTTGGTCGAGACGACCGCGATCATGCACGCGCGCACGTTGCCGCGTGGGCGCGGGATCGGCGCGCTGACCGTTTCGGGCGGGGCGAACGGGGCGCTGCTCGACCTCGCCGCCGACGTCGGGCTGGAGTTCCCGCCCTTCGTGCCGGAGTCGCGCGCGATCATCCGCGAGGCGCTGTACGACTACGTGGCGACGACCAATCCGCTCGATATCACCGGGCCGGGGATCGTCGGCGAGTCGCCGATCCACCGCGCCGCGCTCGACGCGCTCGGCAGCGACCCGCATATGCACGTCATCCTGCACGCGGTGGCCGGGGGCAACGGCGCGTTGGACGCGCAGAGCCCAGCGGGGCAGCTCCTCCTCGCCGCGATGGAGAAGTACCCGGAGAAGGTCTGGGTGCGGCTGGCGACCGTCGCCGGCACCTTCCGCGAGCAGCCGCTCGGCCTGCCACCCCTTGTCGAGCCGATCGCGCAGATCGGCGGTATCCCCTTCCTGCAAGGCTTCGAGAACGGGCTGCGCGCGGTGGCCGCGCTGATCCGTTATGCCGAGTTCCGCGAGCGCTGGGAGGCGCGCGGCGCTACGGCGGCAGATGGCGCGACGGTGGGTGATGCGGCATCGCGCGAACGCGGCGAACGCACCCGCGCGATGGTGCGCGCCGCCGGGTCGGACGGACTCGGCGAGGCCGAGGGGAAGGCGCTGCTGTCGCTCTACGGGATCGCCGTGCCGGGCGAGCGGCTGGCGACGAGCGCGGAGGAAGCGGTGGCCGCCGCCGCCGCGCTCGGCTTCCCGGTCGTCCTGAAGATCGTCTCGCCGCAGATCGCGCACAAGACCGAGGCGGGCGGCGTGCTGCTCAGCCTGGCCGACGAGGGGGCGGTCGCGGCGGGCTTCGCCACGATCATGGCGAACGCGCGCCGCTACCAACCTGACGCCAACCTCCTCGGCGTCTCGGTGCAGGAGATGATCACCGACGGGCGCGAGTTGATCGTCGGGATGGTCAACGACCCGCAGTTCGGCCCGGCGATCGTGGCGGGCCTCGGCGGGATCTATGTCGAGATCATGCGGGACAGCGCGCTACGCCGCCCGCCGCTCACGCCCGCAGACGCGCGGGCGATGCTCGAATCGTTGCAGGGCTACCCGCTGCTGGCGGGGGCGCGCGGCCTCGCGCCCGCCGACCTGGACGCGACGGTGAGCGCGCTCTGCGCCTTCTCCGACCTCTGCCTGGATCTGGCCGGGGAGGTGGAGGCGATCGACATCAACCCGCTGGTCGTCCTCCCGGCGGGGCGCGGCGTCCGCGCGCTCGATTGCCTGATCGTGCGGCGCGGCGCAGGCTGAGCGCCCCCGTGGCATCGCCGGGAGTTCCGTCAAACAGGGCACTCCACCCATGCGGAACCCGTTTGGTCACTCGCGGTAGGCAGGGCTTGCGTGTGCCACGGCGCGCGGTTTCGGACTGTCGCGGTACGGTCGGATTCCGTATTCCTCAGCCCATGCCCGGGGCAGCATCCTTTCGCATTATTCGCAACCAGATACCCGCGCACACCCCTTCCCCACCCTTCCCTGGAGGGGAGGGTCGCCGCCGCAGCGGCGGGGAGAGGTCCGGCGGGGAAAGGCCCGCCCCCCCACTACGCTATACTTAACCCACCAGCGCCGTGGCGCTGCGCCCGCCGCCCTGCTACTAGCCACTATGCCTTACAGAGGAGCGCCGCCATGCTCTCCGATGATGCCCCCTTGCGCGAGCCGATCAACGAGCCGCTGCGCTTCCCGCAGCCCCCGCCCGCCCTGACCCTCCACGGCCAGATCGACGACTGGCTCGGCGAGCACCCCGACTGGTTCGAGCCCACCTCCCCGACCGGCCCCGGCGAGAAGTTCATCCGCGACCCGGTACACGGCTCGATCGTCCTGACGACCGCCGAGGCGCGCGTCCTCGACTGCGGGCCGTTCCAGCGCCTGCGCGGGATCTATCAGGTCGGCCTCGCCTGGCTCGCCTACCCCTCCGCGCGCCACTCCCGCTTCGAGCACTCGATCGGCGTCCGTCACGTCGCCGGCTGCATCCTCGACCGCCTCGAAGGGGTGCGCGGCAAGCCCTACGCGCCCGAGCACCGCGCGATCCTCCTCGCCGCCGCCCTGACCCACGACGTCGGCCACGGCGCCTTCTCCCACGCCTCCGAGGGGATCATCGCCGAGCACCCGGCCTACGCCGGGCAACTGCCGGGCGACGACCACCCGCACGAGGCGGTCAGCGCCCTGCTGATCGAGCGCGAGCCGCTGCGCTCGCGGATCGCGGCGCTCGGGGCCGATCCCGCGCTCGTCGCCGCCTGCATCCGCCAGCACGACGCCGATCGGGAGACGCTACGCGCGGCGGGCCTGCCGAGCGAACTCCTCGGCGTCATCAGCGGACCGCTCGACGCCGATAAGCTGGACTACTTCGCGCGCGACTCCTACTTCTCCGGCCTCCCCTCGCTGGTCGATCTCGACCGCATCCTGCAGACGATGACGATCACGCCGGATGGCCGCCTGGGGATCACCCTCGCGGGGGCCTCCGCCCTCGAAGCGGTCCTCTACAGCCGGATCGCGATGCACGCCCACCTCTACGGCCACCAGAAGGTGCTGGCCGGGGAGTCGATGGTGCGCGGGATGATCGAGGAGTTGGTCGGCCCCTCGACCGACGGCCACCTCGCCTCGGCTGGGCGCGGCACCCTGACCCTGCGCGGCAAGGGCGGCGCGCCGGAGCAGGTCGCCTTCCGCCTGATCGCCGACTACCTGCGCGTGGACGATCGCGCCTTCCTCGTCGCCCCAACCGATCAGCCGCGCGTCGCCGACCTGCAAGATCGCCTCCTGCGGCGCGAGATGCTGAAGCGCGCCTACAGCCTCTCCTACGACGAACTCCCGACCGACCTCCTCGGGGGGCGGCGCGTCGGCGAGGACGAATACCTGCGCTTCCTCCTCTTCCTCCACGAGCCGGGGCAGTTGGAGCGCCTGCGCTGGGCGATCCTGCGCGACCTGCCAGGGCTGCGCACCAGCGACCTCTGGGTGCGCGCGACCGACGTGCCGGATGTCGCCAACACCGATCGCTACGTCGTCGATCGCGCCGGTCGCCCGACGATCAACGCGACGATGTTCGCCGGGTGGGACCGCCGCGACGCCCTGCGCGACGCCGGGGTGCCGCTCCACCCGACCCTGCGGAACTACCTGCTGCTGAAAGCCAAGGTCCACGTCTTCTGCCCCGCCGCCGACCGCGCCGCCGTCGGCCCGAAGGCCCGCGCCGCCGTCGCCGCCCTCTACGCCGAGCACCTCGCGCGGTCCACCCGTGCCCCCGCGCCGCGCCCGCCCGCCCCGCGCCGCCGCCCCAGGGTTCCGGTCGGCGCGACGCGCGAATGAGGCAATGGGGCGACGAAAGCCGTAGGGGGTGAGGGCCGCAACGCCTTCCCCCCATCCCGGCCCCCTTTAACCCACCCTTTACAATCCCTTAACCGCTGATTAACCTTTCTTGCGGGAGAAACGTGGTACGATCTTTCCCGGTCGCGAGTGTGTTGGGGACACTATCGCGCTCGCGGACACGCACGGACACGCACAGGCAGCGCAAACGGCGATAACAGGTGCGGAGGGACGAGGGATCATGGCGCAGGTGAGCGGGCAGGTCGGCTCCGATCCGACACTCAGCGGGGTCAATCCCCTGCGCACGGGGGTCTCGGGCGCGGCGACGGTCACGCGGCGACGGGCGGCGGGACGGCGCGATAATCTCCTCGCCTTCCTCTTCCTGGCCCCGGCGATCGTCATCCTCAGCGTCTTCAACTTCTTCCCGCTCTTCTTCTCCTTTTACATCAGCCTGCACAACTGGCGGATACGCAAGGTCGGCTTCGTCGGCCTGGCGAACTACGCCGAGGCGCTGCAGAAGCGCGAGTTCTGGCAGGCGCTGGGGAATACCGTCTACTACGTCATCGGCACGGTGCCGATCACGATGGCCCTAGCCCTCTTCATCGCCTACCTCCTCTTCCAGAAGGTCCGCTTCCTCTCCTTCTTCCGCACCGTCTACTTCCTGCCCTACGTCACCTCCTCCGTCGCGGCCGCCGCGATCTGGACCTGGATTTTTAACGCCCGCAGCGGCATCCTCAATCAGCTCCTCAGCGGCACCGGCACGCAACTGCGCTGGCTGCTCGAACCGAAGGGCGTCTTCGCGATGATGGCCGACCGCGTCGGCCTGACGATGCCCTCCTTCCTGCACGGGCCGAGCCTCGCGCTGGTGGCGATCATGGCGGTGGCGATCTGGCACCTGCTCGGCTTCGACATCGTGATCTTCCTGGCCGGGCTCGGCAACATCAACAAGGAACTCTACGAGGCCGCGCGGATCGACGGCGCGGGCGAGTGGGCGATCTTCCGCCGGATCACGATCCCGCTGCTGGCCCCGACGATCTCGTTCCTGACGATCATCTCCACGATCGGCGCGTTCAAGGCGTTCAACGAGATTTATGTCATGTCCCTCTCCACCGGCGGCAACTCGGCCAAGGCCGGGAATCCGCTCGGCAGCACGCAGACGGTCGTCGTCTACGTCTACAACCAGTTCTACAGCTCGCAGCGACTGGGGTACGGCTCGGCGGTCGCCTTCCTCCTCTTCGCGATCATCTTCGCCCTCACCGTCCTCCAGCTCTGGCACGGTCGGCGACGCGAGGCGATGTGACGGTCGATCCGGGGAAGGGGGGGACGATGGCGACAAGTTCGACTACTTTCGGCGGGGCGAGGGCGACGGGTCGACCGCGCCCGACGCGCACCCCCGGCCAGATCGCGGGGCGGGTGGCGACCTATCTCCTGCTCAGCCTCGGCGCGGTCGGCGCGGCGTTCCCCTTCTTCTGGATGCTCACGACCTCGCTGAAGACCCGCAACGAGGCGGTGGCGACCAGGCCGAGCGTCTTCCCCGCGAACCCGCAGTGGGGCAACTACGTCGAGGCGTGGAACACGGCCCCGTTCGGGCGCTATTTCTTCAACACCACCTTCATCGCGATCATGGTCGTCCTGGGGATGCTGGTTACGACGGTGCTGGCGGCCTACGCCTTCGCCCGACTGGAGTTTTCCGGCAAGAATATCGTCTTCGCCCTCTTCCTCGCGACGATGATGATCCCGTTCGAGGCGACCCTCATCCCCAATTACGTCACGATCACCCGCCTGCCGAATCCCGGCACCCTGCGCCTGATGGGCGACTTCCCGTTCCTGGCGATGGCGGCGAGCTGGTACAACACCTACTGGGCGCTGATCATCCCCTGGACGGCGAACGTCGTCAGCATCTTCCTCCTGCGCCAGTTCTTCATCTCGATGCCGCAGGAACTCTACGACGCGGCGGCGCTCGACGGCTGCGGGCATCTCCGCACCCTCTGGAGCATCATGCTGCCGCTGGCCCGCGCGCCGCTGGCCGCGACGATCATCTTCAGTTTCCTCGGCAGTTGGAACAGCCTCCTCTGGCCGTTGCTGGTGACCGGCAAGGAGGAGCTGCGCCCGCTGCAGCTGGGCCTCACCTATTTCGTGAACGCGGAGAGCAACGATCCGCAACTGTTGATGGCGGCCTCCGCGTTCACCATCCTGCCGATCATCGTGATCTACTTCATCGCCCAGCGGCAGTTTATCGAAGGGATCGCCTCCTCGGGGCTGAAGGGGTGAGGCCCCGCCGGGAGGGTTGCATGACAGGAGGGAGGACAGCCAGGGAGGAGCACACGCGCCATGTCGGCGGCGGGGGCCGGGACGGGCGCGCGGATGTCGAGAGGGACGAACACGAGTCCACGATGCGCGAGCACAGTATGCGCGAGCACAGTATGCGTAAGCACAGTATGCGTAAGCACAAGGAGACGAAACCGGTGATACTCGCCAAACGCCAGTGGTCGTTCATCGCCATATTCATGACGCTGACCCTCGTCCTCGCCGCTTGCGGCGGGACGACAACGCCGACCGCCGGGTCCGGCGGGTCCGCCTCCACCGCGCCATCCGCCTCGCCATCAGCCGCACCCTCGACGGCGGCATCGGCGGCACCATCGACCGCAGCGGGCGGCGCGGCGACCACCCCGGCCCGCACCGCCACGGTGGGCGCGGCAACGAGCGCCACACGCACGACCGGCACCGGCAGCGCGGGCGCGGCCCCCTCGACCGGCGTCAACCCGGGTGGGAACGCCGCCGCGAATAACTACGGCTTCAAGCCGGGCGCGGGCAGCGCGGTCGACAATGTCACGATCTCGTCGCCGGTGACGCTCACCTTCTGGCATACCCTGACCGGCCCCCTGGCCGAGAACCTGACGAAGATCATCGGCGACTTCCAGACGCAGAACCCGAATATCAAGATCGACGCGCAGTATCAGGGGAACTACACCGAGACGTTCAAGAAGACGACAGCGGCGATCAACGGCGGCGGGCTGCCCGATCTGGCGACCGCTTACGAGAGTTTCGTCTCGGAGTACCAGGCGGCGAACGTCGTCCTGCCGCTCGATGACTACGTCAATTCGAGCAAGTACGGCCTCAGCGCACAGGACTTGCAGGACTTCTACCCGGTCTACATCGCGGGCAACCAGTACGCCGAGTACAACAACCAGATGCTGACCTTCCCGTTCACGAAGAGCGCGCTGGTGATGTACTACAACGCAGACAAGCTGAAGGAGGCGGGCCTGACCCCGCCGAAGACCTGGGATGAGTTCGTCTCCTCCTGCAAGAAGTTCACCGGCGACGTGAAGGGCTACGCGATCAACATCGACGCCTCGACCTTCAACGGCGCGGTCTACGCCAACGGCGGCAAGCTGATCAACGACGACCAGAAGAGCTGGGCGTTCAACGGCCCCGCCGGGATCAAGTTCATGCGCGATGTCGCGGACATGGTGCAGAGCGGATGCGCCTACCAGATCGCCAAGGCAAACGACGATCAGGCGGCGTTCGGCGAGGGGAAGGTCGTCTTCACCCTCGGCTCGACCTCCGGCCTCTCGTTCTACAAGCGTGCGGTCGATAACGGCGCGAAGTTCAACTGGAGCGTCGGGATGATCCCGCAGGGCGGCGCGGCGACCCCGCAGACGGTCAGCTACGGCGGCAACGTCACCCTGTTCAAGTCGAACTCGCCGGAGAAGCAACTGGCGGCGTGGCAATTCATCAAGTACTTCGCCTCGACCGACGTGAGCGCCCAGTGGAGCACCGCGACCGGCTACCTGCCGGTGCGGAAGTCGTCGGCAGAGACGCAGGTCGTCAAGGACCAGTTCACGAAGCTGCCGGCCTACCAGGTGGCGGTGACGGAGGTCCAGCAGTACGCCAAGCCGGAGACCTCGGTGCGGGGGACGCAGGATACCCGCACCTTCATCCAGGACGCCTGGACCGCCATCGTCGGCGACCCGAGGCAGGACCCGAAGAAGCTGCTCGATGACGCAGTGCAGAAGGGGAATGAGGCGCTGAAGCAGCGGTAGCCCCCCTCGCGAACTGCGCGCATTCCCCAGGCGGGGCGGGCTTCTGGCCCGCCCCGCCACCCTATTTGCGCAGGGCTCATGCACGAGGGGCAGGCGGTTGCACCCTGTGCCGGGTCATAGGGTGCAACCGCCTGCCGTACCACTCGCACCTAGCCCGCCGCCCTATTTGTAGGCCGTTGGTTCGGTACGGACGCCTCGGTCGGGTCAAGCCGAGCCGGAAGTACGTTCACGACGGTCCATCTAGTACTTTTGTACTAGCCACCGGCCGCCATAGCCCATTCCGCCCGATCGCACCCTGTGGTATACTGCGAAACATCTGGAAGATCAGCCCACGCGCCGGGTTTGGCTCGCCCGCGCACGCGCGGCAACCGGGGCGCGTGGTGTCGGCTGGCTCGATCCGTGACGCCGACCAGCGCCGAGCCCCCGCCGCAAACCCGAGGAGCCCATGAGCGGCGTCGAGCGACTCGCGGAGTTGAATAGCGAAGCGCTGGCAATCATCACCCGGTCCGAAACCGAGGTCGGCGATCTCGAAGGCCAGGTCGAGGGGTTGCGCGCGCAGATCGACCTCGAGCGCCGTCGATTGATCTCGGCGCTCGATGAATTGCGCGCCCGCTTCTACGAGAGCGCCTTCGCTGACGGCGACAGATCGGGGGGCACCGCCGGGCCGCTCGATCTCGACTCGTTCCGCTCGGCCCAACGGACCCTGGAGGAGCAACTGCTCGGCTGCGGCGCGCTGGCGTCGAAGCTGAACGGCCTCAGCAACCTGCTCTCGGTCAGCCGCGGGCAATTCGCCCCCCAGGGTGAGGCGAACTCCGACCTCGATGTCTGGCGGCTGGTCGAGCGAATCACGATGATCAAGGCCCAGGAGCAGGAGCGGTCGCGGCTGGCGCGCGAGGTCCACGACGGCCCGGCGCAGGTGCTCGCGAACGCGATCCTGGGGATCGAGCTCTGCGAGCAGATCGCCCGCCGCTCGCCCGAGCAGCTGATCGACGAGATGGCCCGGCTGAAGTCGAGCCTCCGTGAGGGGCTGGTGGAGGTGCGCCGCTTCCAGTTCGACCTCCGCCCGTCGTCGCTGGCCGAGCGGGGCCTGCTGGTGACGTTGCAGCGCTACATCAACGAATACCGCAGCTTCTTCAAGCTCACGGTCGAGCTCCAACTGCCGGAGGAGTTGCCACCGCTGAACAAGGACGAGGAGTTGCAGATCTTCCGCATCGTGCAGGAGGCGCTGCAAAATATCCAGAAGCATGCCCGCGCCACGGTCATCGTCGTGCGACTGGTCATCGACGATGACGCGATCGTGGCGACCATCCGGGATGATGGTCGCGGGTTCGTCCCGCAGCATGTCGAGTCCACGACCCTCTCCGGCGCGGGCTTGCGCGGGATGGGCGAGCGTGCCGCCGCCGTGGGCGGCGAATTAACGGTGGAGAGCGAACTCGGGGTTGGCTCGACCGTCCGGTTCAGTCTGCCGCGCGTCGGTGGGTGAGGAGGGATCCCAGGGATGAACAAAGTACGGATTCTGTTGGTCGACGACCACCCGCTCTTCCGGCAGGGGGTCGTCTGGATGCTCAACAGCCAGCCCGATCTGGAGATCGTCGGCGAGGTCGCCGACGGGCAGGGGGCGATCCAGCAGGCCGATATCCTCCTCCCCGACCTGGTCCTCTGCGACATCAACCTGCCGGGGATGAACGGCCTGGAGGTGACGCGGATCCTCAAGCGCCGCCACCCGCAGATGGCGGTGATCATGCTGACCCTGCACGAGGACGACGAGCAGCTCTTCCACGCGATCCGCGTCGGGGCCTCGGCCTAGGCGATCAAGGACATCGCCGGGCAGGATCTGATCTCGCTCATCCGCCGGGTCGGGCGCGGCGAGTACCTGATCAACGAGAACGTGCTGTCGCGCCCGTTCGTCGCCTCCAAGGTCCTCGATCAATTCCGCGAACTGGCGACCCTCGACGAGGCGTCGGACACCGTCTTCTCCCCGCTGACCCCGCGCGAGGTCGAGATCCTCGACTGCGTGGCGCGCGGCAACTCCAACAAGGAGATCGCCCGGCTGCTGTCGATCAGCGACCAGACGGTGAAGAACCACATCACCTCGATCCTCCGCAAGCTGGCCGTCAACGACCGCACCCAGGCGGTGATCTACGCCCTGCGCCACGGCTGGATCAAGCTGGGCGATAACGTCTGAGGTACGGCCTACGAACTGGGACCGTGGCCGGTGTGGTTACGGCCCCAGTTTGTGGGGGCGGGAAGGATGGATGGGCGATTCGCCATGCCAGCGGCGGTGCATCTCTTGCTGATACGAGAGGAGCGGGTGCTGCTGCGGGCGAATACATCGACCTAAGTACCGCCTAGCCGATGCGGAGATGGGTGAGCAGCACGCCTGTATTCCACACCGGCAAACCGATACCGAAGAAATCCCGATCCTCGGCCCAGATTCCAGCTTCCATCACCAAAGCAAGGGCGACGACCGACCAATCCTGCGGATCGCGGATACGCTCCCGCGCCGCCAGACGGGCGGCTACATAGACCTCCGGGACGACAAGACTCACGCTGCTATTGAAGAGATCGAGCGCTTCACGCTCCAGGACGGCAACGTGATCGCCCGCCAATTGGCCACGCTCAACCATGAAGCGTAAGCGCTTATGGAGTTCGTGCCGGACTTCGCCCGCAACCTCCAGGGTGGTGAACCAGTCGGTATCGGGGTGCCGCAGCAGCGCCCGACCGCGCGCCCGCAGCAACTCCCCGACGAGCGCACTCGCGTCGGCAACGAGGTTCATTGCGTGTCCGGCACCGTATCATCCAGGAAAGCCGCGACAAACGCATCTTCCGTCATCCCGGTTTCGGCGTAGAGCGCTTCGAGCGTCGCGGCGAGTTTGTCCGCTGCCCTCGCTGCCGCCGCCTTATCGGCCCTCTGGAACGGGATGTACGCCCCGATAGCCCGACCGTGGCGCTTGATAATCAGTGGTTCATCAGCATTGAGCAGCGCGTTTGCCTGATCCTTGAACTCGCGTACACCCACGGCTTTCATCGTGTCTCCTCCCCTCCATGCAATGACGCTATAACTGTAGCGCCATTCTCGCCTCTTCGCCAGAGCACGCGGCAGGCTGTCGCGCCGGACAGCAGTGCGCGACCGTCGTGCGGACGAGCGTTTAGTCCTTCCTCGCGATCGGCGGGGCAGTGGGTGGAGAGAACGCGCATACCCCCTCCCGCCCATTCACCTCGATCCTCCGCAAGCTGGCCGTCAACGACCGCACCCGGGCAGTGATCTACGCCCTGCGCCACGGCTGGATCAAGCTGGGCGATAACGTGTAGGGGGCTGACTGAATCCCCGCCTCCCCAGGATGAGCAGGATAAATCCTGCTGCCAATCATGCTGTATCCTTTCTCCCGCTTGTGGCGCGTACCTATCGGCGGCTCCAGTGTCACATGGTGTCCAGGCCATCCAGAAACTCGCTCGCATAGGCGTACAGGGTCGCCATTGCCCCGAGACACCGCCAACTGATGCTGGCAAGTTCGCCACGCCGCTGTTCGACTGCCGCAACGGCACGCTGCGGTCGCCCCGCCTCGAGCTCATCCAGGGTGGTGCGAATCGCGGCAAAGTCGTGGTTCGCTTGCCTGAGCAACGCCACGATGCGCAGGCGGCGCAGTTGTCGCTCATCATAAAGACGATATCTGCTGCCGTCTTCGCGGCTGGGCTGCAAGAGCCCCTGCTCCTCCCAGAAGCGCAGCGCCGAAACGCGCACCCCGACGAGGCGCGCCGCCGCACCCACATGCACGCGCTGAGAGGAGCGTGGCTGTGTCGCCGCAGGCGATTGTGCCGCCAGGACGCTGAGTGCCGCCAGGGTTTGCTCAAGTTGCAGGCGCGTCCGGTCGAGCTCGGCGTGGCGCTCATTGATCAGCGCCAGCGCATCGGCGAGCTTGCCCCCATGGATCGCCTGCATAATCTGCTGCGCCCGCTGCCCGCCATACCCGCCGATCAGTTGCCTGGCCGTTTTGAGCGCCAGGAGATGCTGCCGGGTATAGCGGCGATACCCGCTCGGGCTACGCTCGGCGACCGGGATGAAGCCGCCCGCCTCGTAGTTGCGCACTTGCTGCACGCTGATCTGGACCGCCCGGGCGAGATCTTTCGTGCGCAGATGGGGCTCAACTGTCATCTCAAACCCGTATCTCCCTTTAGCGACTTTCCGAGAGGTTTTCACCGATAGAACTACGCGGAGACACGGCTAACCCTCAATACTTGCATCCGAGTCCTACAATAGACTATAGCGCAGGAATGAACACGGTTCGATAGGATCCCTGGGGGACGAAGGGAGGTAGGACAGGTGTCGCGACCCGCTCCCGCGCAGGCGACGCTCGACGATTGAATCGCCCGCGAGACGATTCCGTTCTCCGTCGATTCGCCCGGAACCTTCGATGCCGCCATCGACACGGTGATCGCCGCGCTCGGCGACGCGGTGGGATTGCTCGGCTTCGGTGAGGCGCTCCACGGCGGGGAGGAGATTCTCGCCCTCCGTAACCGGCTCTTCCGACGCCTGGTGGAGGCGTACGGCTACAGCGCCATCGCCATCGAGAGCAGCCTGCCGCGCGCGCGGGCCGTGGACGACTACGTGGCCGGGCACGGCCCGGCGTCATACGAGGCGGTGCAGGAGGTCGGCTTCGGCCACGGCTTGGGGCGGCTGGAGGCGAACCGCGAACTGGTGGAGTGGATGCGCGGCCACAACGCCGACCCCGCGCACCGCGTCAAACTCCGGTTCTACGGCTTCGACATCCCGACCGGGACGATCGGTGCCGCCAGCCCGCGACAGACCCTCGAGGTGGCCCTCGACTACCTCGCTGCGCTCGATCCCGTTGGCGGTAGGGCGCACCGCGAGCGGATCGACGCGCTCCCCGGCGAGGACGCCGCGTGGGAGAACCCCGCCGCCATCACCGATTTCACGCAGTCGGTCGGGGCGTCGCCGGCCGCGACGGCGCTACGGCTCGCCACGGAGGAACTCATCTCGGAACTGCGCATCCGCCGCCCCGAACTGCTCGCCCTGGGCGGGGCGGCGCGCTTCGCGGAGGCGCTGCACTACGCGGCGATCGCCCGGCAATACCTGAACTTCCACGCCGCGATGGCGCGCGAATCGGACTACGCCGAGCGCCTCGGCGTCCGCGACGCGCTGATGGCGGATAATCTGGCGCACATGCTGGAGCGTGAGCGGGGCCGGGGGAAGGTCCTGGCCTTCGCCCACAACAGCCACCTGAAGCGGGGGCGCGCGGAGTGGCAGATCGGCCCGGACCTGCACCGCTGGTGGCCGGCCGGGGCGCAGCTCGACGCCATCCTCGGCCCGCGCTACGCCGTCATCGGCTCTGCCGTGGGCGTCTCGGAGGCCAATGGCATCGGTCGGCCCGAGGATGGCACGCTAGAGACACGACTGACCGCCGCGCCCGGCCCGGCGCGGCTCATCCCGACGCACCGGGGTCGGGGGCTGCCAACGGCGGAACTCGCCGCGCTGCCGACCCGCTCCGGCAGCGCGAAGAATCCGACCTACATCCCGCTCACGCCGCAGAGCATCACCGAATATGATTGGCTTGCCGTCCTCGATGCGACCGCGTACCAGCGCGGCGGCCTGCCACTACAAACGTGGAACACCGAGGACTAAGAGCGAGGCGCTGATTGGGTATCCACACCCTCACAAGGAGAGAGCATGACGGATCGCCAGTTCATCGAGGTGCACGGCGCGCGCGAGAACAATCTCAAAGGGATCTCGATCGACATTCCCAAGCAGCGGGTCACGGTCTTCACCGGGGTCTCCGGTTCCGGGAAATCGTCGCTGGTCTTCGACACGATCGCCGCCGAGGCGCAGCGCCAATTGAACGAGACCTTCACCGCCTTCGTGCAGGGCTTCCTGCCCAGTTATGGCCAGCCGGACGTGGATCACATCGAAAACCTGAACGCGCCGATCATCATCGATCAGAAGCGGGTCGGCGGCGGCGCGCGCTCGACGGCGGGCACCTACACCGACATCGCCGTGCTGCTGCGGCTGCTCTTCTCGCGGGTCGGGCAACCATCCGCCGGGCCGGCCTACGCCTTCTCGTTCAACACCCCCCAGGGGATGTGCCCGGAGTGCGAGGGGATCGGCAAGACCGTGCAACTCGACCTGGGCAAATTCCTCGACCGCAGCAAGTCCCTCAATGGCGGGGCGATCCTGCACCCGGAGTTCAAGGTCGGCAAGTGGATGTGGAAGATGTACCCGATGTCGGGGTTGTTCGACGCCGACAAGCCGATCGCGGACTACAACGAGGGGGAGTTGCACGCCCTGCTCCACGGCGTGCCGGACCTGAAAGTCTCCTGGGGCGAGTTCGGCTCGAAGTACGAGGGCCTGGTCGAGCGCTTCAACCGGATGTACATCAGCGGGAAGTTCGCCAAGGATGCGTCGGCGATGTCCGACCGCAACCGGACGGTCTTCGAGCAGTTCACCACCTCGCAGACCTGCCCGGTCTGCCACGGCGGGCGGCTCAACGAGGGCGCGCTGAATTGCCGGATCGGTGGCAAGAACATCGCCGAACTCTCCGACCTGGAAGCGACGGAGCTGATCGCGTTTCTGGAAGGGTTCACCGATCCGGTCGCCGTGAGGCTGGCGGGCAGGCTGGTCGAGCGTTTGGGCCACCTCGTGGGCATCGGGCTCGGTTACCTGAGCCTTAACCGGGAGACCGCCACCCTGTCCGGCGGCGAGTCGCAGCGCCTGAAGATGATCCGGCACCTCGGGAACAGCCTGACCGAGATGCTCTATATCCTCGATGAGCCGAGCGTGGGTCTGCACGCGCGCGATGTAGTCCGCCTGAACAATCTGCTGCAGAAGCTGCGGGACAAGGGCAACACCGTGCTGATCGTCGAGCACGATCCGGATGTCATGGCCATCGCCGATTGGGTGGTGGACATCGGCCCGAAGGCGGGGACGCACGGCGGTGAGGTGGTCTTTGCGGGGAGCTTCGACGCCCTCAAGGACGCCGACACCCTCACGGGGCGCTTCCTGAAGCAGCACCTGCCGATTAAGCGGGAGGTGCGGCGGCCCACCGGGCGGATGACCATCAACAACGCCACCCTGCACAACCTGAAGGACATCACGGTCAGCATCCCCACCGGCGTGCTGACCGTCGTGACGGGGGTCGCCGGCTCCGGCAAGAGCACCCTGATTAACGATGTCTTCCTGGAGCAGCACCCGGACGCGATCGTGATCGACCAGTCCCGCGTGACGGCGAACAGCCGCTCGGCCCCGGCCACCTACACCGGGATCATGGACGACATCCGGCAGGCGTTCGCCAAGGCCAACAAGGTCAGCGCCTCGCTCTTCAGCTTCAACTCGGATGGGAGTTGCCCCAACTGCAACGGCCTGGGCGTGGTCTACACCGATCTGGCGTTCATGGCGGGGATCGTCTCCACCTGCGAAATCTGCGAGGGCAAACGTTTCAAGCCCGAGGTGCTGGAATATCACCTGCGCGGCCAGACGATCAGCGACGTGCTGGACATGACCGCGGAGGAAGCCCTGGCCTTCTTCACCGAGAAGAAGATCAAGGCCGTGCTGCAGGCGATGAACAACGTCGGGTTGACCTACCTGAAGCTGGGGCAGCCGCTCAGCACGTTGTCGGGCGGCGAAGGGCAGCGCCTGAAGCTCGCCACCGAACTCCACAAGCAGGGCAGCGTCTACGTGATGGACGAGCCGACCACCGGGCTGCACCTCTCGGATATCGGCCTGCTGATGGGGATCATCGACCGGTTGGTGGAGGCCGGGAACACGGTCATCCTGATCGAGCACCACCTGGACGTGATCCGGCAGGCCGATTGGATCATCGACCTCGGCCCGGAAGGGGGGAGTGCCGGTGGCGAAGTGCTGTTCGAGGGGCCACCGCACGAATTGAAAGACTGCGCGCGGAGTGTCACGGCGAGGTTTATTTAGAGGAGCAGCATCGGGCGGGGGGCGCGACGAAGCACCCCCCGCTCACGCGGGCCGATAGAGCGACGAGTCGGGCGGAATCGCCATTAACTCAAGGCGATTGCCGTCCGGGTCGGCGACGAACGCCAACCGCTGCCCGGCCCGACCGACCCGCGGCGGCTCCGCAGGCACAACCCCCAGGTCGGCAAGGTGGGCCAGCGTGGCCGTCAGATCGTCCACCACGAGGCAGGTGTGCGCGTAGCCGCGCGGCTCCTCCGGCTCGACGATCGGGTTCTTCCCGCCGGGGAACAATTCGATGAACTGTCCGGGGACCAACTCCAGATAGACCAACTGCGGCGAACCGTCGGGTCGCCGCGCCCGGAACGCCTCGCGCGCCCCGAATGCCGCCGCATACCAGCGGATACTCGCCTCGATATCCCGCACGCGGAAGGCCACATGCCCCAGCGCTACCTTGCCCGTACCGGTCACCATTGGCTCCCCCCACCATACCTCGCCGCCACAAACCACGCGCACCCTAGCACGTCCTGACGGCGCTCGCCAGCGTATCCCATGCTACTCGCCCACGGGGGGCCACCCGCATTAAGCGGGGATAGGGGGTGATCGTGGCCCGAAACTCAAAACCTTTCACGATCGTTATCCCCCTGTTCGGAAGCTCACACCGCGCAAGGAGAGATCAGGATGCGAACTCGGGGACGATCGATTGGCCGGGTGGTCATCGGGGCGCTGCTCCTGGCCCTCCTGTCGGGCGGCTGGCTCGCGCCGACGGCGGGGCGGGCGGCCGACGGCTGGGTGGCGACGGGGCCGCTCCCGCCGTGGGATCCAGGCACGGTCGGCAGCGTCGGCAACGCCGTCAAGCAGCAAGCCTTCACCGCGACGGCGCTCGGCGATGGGCGCGTCCTGGCGGTCGGCGGCTTCATCATCGACACCGGCGCGATCCACGACCCCGCGACGAACGCCTGGGTGCCGACCGCGCCGCTGACCCGGCCGCGCCACCGGCACACGGCGACCCTGCTGCCGGACGGGCGGGTGCTGGTGGTCGGCGGCTGGGGGCGCTGCTGCTCCAGCCCGTTCGGGATCGTCGATACCGAGCGCTACGATCCGGCGAAAGACCACTGGACACCGGCCGCGCCGCTGCGAGAGGGGCGTGAGGGCCACACCGCCACGCTGCTGAACGACGGCACGGTCCTCGTCACGGGCGGCACGTACCATTCCGCCAGCCCGAGCGGCGGGGGTCGTACCCACGCGAGCGCCGAGCGCTACGACCCGGTCGCCGACGCCTGGCGTGCGGCCGCGCCGCTGGCCGCCCCGCGCTCCGGGCACACGGCGACGCGGCTGGCGGATGGCACGGTGCTGGTCGTCGGCGGCGAGCCCGCCGGGACGGCGGAGCGCTACGATCCGCAGGCCGATCACTGGTCCCCGGTGGCGCAGCCGCGCGACCGGCGCACCGGGCACACGGCGACCCTCCTCCACGACGGCACGGTCCTCGTCACGGGCGGGATCGCGGGCAACATCACGCACACCACGGCGGAGCGCTACGACCCGGCGACCGATCGCTGGTCCCCCGCCGCGCCGCTGTCGTCCCCGCGCAACGCCCACAGCGCCACCCTGCTGACCGACGGCACCGTCGTCGCGGCGGGCGGCTACCGCGCGGGGGGGATCGAGGGGAGCGCCGAGCGCTACGACCCGGCGACCGATCGCTGGTCGCCCCTGCCGACCCTCGGTCGCCCGCGCGCGGCGCACGGCGCGGCCCTGATCAACGGGCGCGTCCTGATTATCGGGGGGGAGAATGCCGGCCCGGCCCCGACCGCCGAGTGGTACGACCCCGGGACGCCCGGGCGCTGCTTCGCGGAGACCGGGCATTGCGTGCGCGACAAATTCCTGACCTATTGGGGCGAGCACGGCGGTCTGCCGATTAACGGCTACCCCCTCAGCGCGGAATTCCCCGAGCGCCTGGAGGACGGCAAGGTTTACCTGGTGCAGTACTTCGAGCGCGTCCGCATGGAGCATCACCCGGCGAACGCCGCGCCGAACGACGTCCTCCTCGGCCAGTTCGGGCGGCGGATCCGCCCGGCGGACCCCGCGTTGCCGCCGCCGACCGGCCCCCTCCCCGCCGAGCGGGTCTACTTCCCGGAGACCGGCCACTTCATCATCGGCACGTTCTTCAACTACTGGTACGGCAACGGCGGACTCGCGCAGTTCGGCTACCCGATCAGCGAGGTCTTCGAGGAGCGCCTGGAGGATGGCAAGATCTACCGCGTGCAGTATTTCGAGCGCGCCCGCTTCGAGTTCCACTCGGAGAACGCCGACCCGCAGTACCAGGTGCTGCTCGGTCAGTTCGGGCGGCGCATCCTCAACGGCCGATAGGGGCGCGCCTCATCACACCGCCCTGCGCCGGGGGGGGCGATGGGCGGTGTGATGAGGCCGGTGGCCCGAAACCCCACGCGCCACCCTGGAGTTTCGGGCCTGTCAACCTATTCCGCCACACGCCTACCCCCCGTCGCGGGTGGCTCGGCACGGGCGGCACGCTACACCTCCTCCCGATGCAGCGTCGGGAGCGTGGGGGTGGCCCCGGCAGGGCGCGTCTCTGGTCCTGGAGGGAGGGCGACCCGATCCGCCGCGTCGGCTGACTTGGGTTCGGCGAGGGGCGGTGGCACCGCGACGCTCGCCTTGAATTCCCTGACGCTCTGGCCGAGTGCCCCACCGACCTGGCTCAACTTACCCGCCCCGAAGACGATCATCACGATCGCCAGGATCAGCAGCAGGTGCATCGGCTGGAAGACCCCGATACCCATCCTCCCCCCTCTCAGCGCGGCCGATTACCCACCGTCGCGACGGCGCGACCGCCGTGTGGGGTCGACCGCGCCCGCTACGGCGCGACCAGCACGATGTAGGCGCTGCCGGGATCGCGCAGGTTCACGACCTCGGCTTCCTCACCATCCGGGCGCGGCGTCACGATAGCGACCGACACCGGCGCCGTCTCCTCCGGGTGCATGGTGAACACGACGACCGGCAGCTCGGACGGCTGGGCGGGCGCGCTCTCCGCCGCCTTAAGCTCGAAGACGAAGAAATGCAGCCCCTCCTCCTGCCAGGCGTCGATCGCCCGCGGCTTCGCGACGCGCGGGCGAATCGTCCGATATTCAGGCGACTTCTTGAGCGGCACGAGCAGCGCCAGGTCGGCGCAGGGCAGATCCTCACCGAGCGCGTACTGCGTGGCAATGATGGCGTGCCGATCGGCCGAACTGACCGTCACCGGCTCCCCTCAACGGCCCATGGAGGGACCCCTTTCTTATCGCGCGTACCGGGTGTGGCGAGGGCACCGTACGGGTGCCCTCGCCATACGCCCCGATCAGGCGGTGCAGCCCGTCGTGGTCGTGATGCACTGCGAGACGGTCATCGAAGCGGTGTTGCTGACGCAACCGCCGCACGTCGCGACGACACTGACCGTGTGGCAGGTGCTATCCGGGTCCGCCGGGTAGCTGTAGGTGTTCGCCGTCGTGTTCTGGACCGACGCACCGTCGACGGAGAAGTTGTACGTGCAGCCGGTCTTCCCGGTCGAGGCGGTGAACGTCAGATTGCCGCCGCCGCAGGTTTCGCCGCCGCTCACGGCAAGCGCCAACTGGATCTGGGATGTTGTCAGCGTCACGCTATCGGACTTCGCGCAGCCATCCTTGTCGGTCACGGTGCCGCTGAAGGTCGTATTTGCGGTGATCGGTCCCACCGTGAAGTTGTGACAGGTGTCGGACGTCGGGCCGAAGCTCTGCCCGCCCAACGTGAACGTGAATGGCCCGAGCGAGGCGGGGTTGGTGGTGCAGAGGCGCAGCGTCGTCATGCCGCCGCACGGCACGGCGCAGTTGTCCTGGATCCCGGTCGCGCTCGTGTCGCAGTCCAGGGTGGTCGTCCCGCGCCCGACGATGCAGACCTGCTATGCCCGGCACTTCGACTTGATGATGTCCTCGTGCGGCAGCGGGCACGGATCGTTCGGTCGCACGTTCCAACTGATGACGGTGCAGCACTTGCCGGTCGGGCAGGTCTCGCCTTTGGCAAAGCCGCCATCCGCACCCGAGCCCGCCTCGCCGAAGCAGATCGTACCCGCGCCACAGGGATAGTTCGGGATCTCCGCGATGAGGTCATGCGTGCCCGGCGCTACCGTGCCGATGACAATGTCTCGCGCGGGGAAGGCGACACCGCTGGACGACGTCCCGTCGCAGAGGTGGACGGTCACGCAGTAGCGATCGGTGCCGGTGTTATTGATCAGCCTGAACTTGACCTGGGCGGTGAAGGTTCCCGGGCAGTTACAGGGCTCGTTGATGACGACGCCGGGGCCGCTGATCCGCACGTCATTCGCGGTGCAGTTAACATTGGTAATGACATTGGCGGAAGCAACGTTGAGCTTGCCCAGGAGGCCGTACGCGGCCGTGCTGAGCGCTGCGGCCTTGAGCAAGGTACGGCGACGCCAGTGGGGATTGGGGGGTGGGGCGGTCGCGGCCTGGGGCGTCACCCCGATCGGCTCGTCGATCGTCTCGGCGGAAATCTCGGGGGAATCGTCGGTACACATGGCCGTGTTCTCCTCTATTGTGGGAACATCTGGCCCGCGAATTGCGTTGTACCGGTCGAGTGGCACCGTCTTGCAGAGCGTGTCCAACTCAACCGGGTCCACGTCCTCGTGGCGCGGGCCTTCATTCGTCCGGATCATCTGCCCATCGCGCCTCCTCCCCCCGCAATCACTGTGCGGAGTGCAGCAACACGGCTATCCCCATGGCCGGTGTGCCGTCACACCCTCGCTGTCGCCCCGCGTCCCGACTGCGCCGCAGTGGCCAGAGAATCAAGACAAAAAACCGGCGTGGCAATCACTTGCCAGGCCGGTTGCACCATTGGCTCGACACGATCCAGGTGCCCAAATACGGATCGTGTGTCACAGCCGCCGAGTTTCGGATTATTTTCTATAACCTATAGCTATACTCCTCCAAGAACACCCTGTCAACGTGAACGTGTGGGGAGAATTCCTGCGAAGGAGCCCGAATCTCAACCATAGGCGCGCGAGGGCTGACGCGCAATTACCGGGGATACCCCCTGTCCGCATATTCCAGGGCGACAAGCCATCCCGCCGAACCGCAGTACCGGGTGCTGCCCGGGCAGTTCGGGCGACGCCTCCTCAACGACTGAGCCGGGCGACATCCCGAGAGCGAACGCGCTCCATCTCGGGATATCGCCCGGCTCGGCAGCCCGCGCAATGAGCCGCTGACGTAACGTCGCCCGCCGCCGAGCGTCACAGATCGAGCGCCGCCAGGCCGTGATTGCCGAGGGTCAGCGAGATCTCGCCGCCGTGGTGAATGTCGTGTTTGATGACGTGCGTGATTGCGACGCAATCGTGTCAAGCAAAGCGTCGGCGTCACTCTCGAAGATAAAGCGATCCGGCGCGGTGATCGGGTAGATCGTCGCGCGCAAGTCGATCGCCGCGATCAGGTCGCGCTTTGCCGTGTAGGGCAACAGGTGCCAGTTCGCCGCGATCTGCCCTGCTTGCTCTTGCAGCGCGTAGAGCCGCGCGAGCGTCGCGGTCGCGGCGTCGGCGCGGGTCCGCAGTCGCGCGAGATCGGATTCGAGGGCGGTGCGCTCCTTTGCTAGCGAGGTCAACTTCTCCAAGAGGGGCGCGGCGGCGTCGACATCATCGAGGGCGGCGACAGCGGCGGCGACGACCGTCTGACGCTTCTTGACACCGGTAAGGGTCGCCTCGACCGCCTTCGCGTCATTCTGCGCCGAGTCGTCGTCACGCAGCCGGACGATCATCAGGACGAGGACATCCCGATCGAGGACGACGCGCTTCAGGTAGGCTTCGGCGGCGGCATCGAGTTCGGCGGTGAGGATCGACGTGGCGGGGCAACCGGCGTGCTGCTCATGGTTAACGACGACGCGATAGGCGCGCTGCTTCTTGCCGCCGCGCTCGGTGCGGTAGCCCGCGTGCGCCGCCTTCCCGCACTGGCCGCAGACGACATAGCCGCCACGCAGTAAATAGCCTTCAGGATCACTGTTGCGCCGGGCGGCATCCTGCGCGTTACGGGTGGCTCGTTCTTGTGCGGCGTCGAATGTCGCCGCGTCGATCATCGGCGGGATCACCCCATCCGGTAACCGCACCCATTCCTCGCGTGGGCGCTCGATCTGCCGTTTCCGCCCACGCTCGGTAATGATGGTGTAGCGCCCGGAGTAGGCTTCGCCCTTATAGCCGGGGTTCCTGAGCATTCGATGCAGCACAGCTCGCGTCCATTGCGATGTGCCGGTCGGCGTCGGTACGCCCTCGGCATTGAGGCGTTGCGCGATCCCTAGCACTACAGTTGTAGTTGGAGAGCGGCGCGGCGGCGATAGTGGTAGAACCGGGCGATGGCCTGATGGCGGCGACGCCAGCGCGACCAGCGCCATATTGCCCCAGGGTCGCGCTGGCGCGCCGCCCACAGGTGGG
>CADCWN010000175.1 GCA_902806415.1 uncultured Thermomicrobiales bacterium
CGGCAGGACGCCGCGGAAGCCGGGCGGCGGCAGGATCGCCGCCCAGTCGATCACCGCGTCCTCATACGCCCAGACGCCGCGCGGCCGGCGGGGATGCTTGACAATGTCCACAGTCCAGCCGAGCGCCTGCTCGACCCAGGACTTCCCCCGGCCCGCGCCGTTGTAACCGCCATCGAGCCAGAGGTGTGTCAGGCGGGGGAACCGCTCGCGGATCGATGGCTGGCCCCCCGTTGCCTCCTCGGCCAGCAGCAGTTTTATCCCGTCGCGGTCGGCGATATTGGCCGCATGCACCGTCGCGCTGAGGACAAAGCCCCGCGTGTCGACGAGCACGTGCCGCTTGCGGCCATTGATCTTCTTGCCCCCGTCGTAACCGCGCGGCCCACCAACGCCCGTCGTCTTGACCGACTGCCTCTCCACGATCCCCGCGCTCGGCTGCGCCTCGTGGCCTTGTCGGACGCGCAGTTGCGCGCGCAGCGCGGTGTTCAGTTGTTCCCAGGTGCCGTCGTCGCGCCACACGCGAAAATAATGGTAGACCGTCCGCCAGGGCGGCAGGTCGCGGGGCAGCAAGCGCCAGGCGCACCCACCGCGCACGAGATAGCAGATGGCGTTCAAGATGACGCGATAGCTGTGGACCCGCGGCCGACCGCGCGGCGACGCCGGCGGCAGATGCGGGGCGAGATACTCCCACTCCGCATCGGTCAAATCGGTCGGGTAGCCGTGCCGTTCCATGCGCAAAGCATAGCAACCACGCCATTATTCAGACGGTTTCTAGGCCAAGCTGATGATGACAGTGAGGATCCCCACGACGAAGCTCGTGCCGAGCGCGAACAGGAGCCAACGACCGCCATGTCGCGCGCGCGCCCGCGCTGGCGGGATCCGCGCGAACCAAGCGATCGTCTGCGGGCGTGTCAGCCCCCAGATGACGAAGGTCCCGGCGAGTAGTGCCGGGAGATTCGTGGTCGGGCGCGCCACCCCGCGCGACAGGAGGGAGAGATCGCGCATCAAGCCGATGACGTTGACCGCCCCCACCAGCCCGGAAACGATAATCTGCGCCGGTCGCGCCCCGCGTTGCCCGCGCCGCAGCGCCTCGCCGAGTAGCGCGATCGGCAGCCCGGCCAGCAGCGCGAGGGCCGCCGCTGCCGCCGCCTGGCGCGAACCGGGGCCGCGTTGCACGGTCGCGATGATCAGCAATGCGCCGGAGAAGATCGCCAGCGACCAGTCGAAGATGATCGCGGTGGCGACGCCGCGCGGCTGGTTTTCCGGCGCGCGCTCGAACTCCTCCGCCGTTTTCGTCGGCAAGGCCGGTCGCGGGCGCGGTCGCCGACCCTCTCCCCCCCGATTAACCACCATGACTGTCCCCCGCGCGCCGACCGATCGCGCCGCTGTCGCGCCACCCGTAGCCGGCCTCGCGGAGCGGCACCCCCTCGAAGATGAGCACTTGCTCGCGTAGGAAGCGCCCGCCGATCGCCTCGTAGAAGCCGCGCGCTTGCCTATTCGTCGCCAGAACCCAGAGGGCGAGCGAGTCCAAGCCCTGTTCGTGGAGGCGTGTCGCAACCGCTGTGAAGAGCACCCGCCCGAGCCCCGCGCCCTGGGCGGATCGGCGCAGGTAGAGGGTGTAGAGTTCGCCCGCGTGGTCGAGCGGCCCTCGGTGCGGCCCGCCGGACGCGAAACCAACGATCTCGCCGCCCGCCCCCTCCGCGATCAGGACGCAGCCCTCTGCCGGCGGGCGTCCCACCAACTGTCGCCATTGCGGTTCGCACCCCGCCGGGGTCAGCCCATCGAGGTAGCTGTCGGGCAGCAGCCCCCGATAGGTCTCGCACCAGGCGGCGACATGCGCCTCGGCGAGCGCCGCCACATCGTCGGGCGTGGCCTCGCGGATCGTCGCGTACATAGTCATCCCACCGTGCCGATCGGCGGCGGACTCGCCGGACTATTGTAGCATTCGCGCCCCTCTTGGCAGGTTGCCCCGGATACCGTAGGCTGTCGGGTGTGGGCCGGGGTGCAGAACGATGGGAGGGACGATGGCCGAGCCGCGCTACATCGCCGCGATCGATCAGGGGACGACCAGCACCCGCTGCATGATCTTCGATCGCGCGGGGTCGGTCATCTGCTCCGAGCAGCGGGAGCACCGGCAGATCTTCCCGCGTCCGGGCTGGGTGGAGCACGACCCGCGCGAGATCTGGGAGCGAACGCAGGAGGTCGTGCGGGGGGCGCTGGCGCGCGGCGGCATCGCCCCCCGCGATCTCGCGGCGGTCGGGATCACCAATCAGCGCGAGACGGCGATCGTCTGGGACCGCGCGACCGGCGACCCGCTCCACAACGCGATCGTCTGGCAGGACACGCGCACCGACGCGATCTGCCACGCCCTGGCGCGCGAGGGGGGGCAGGATCGCCTGCGCCCGCAGACCGGCCTGCCGCTCGCCACCTACTTCGCCGGCCCGAAAGTGCGCTGGATCCTCGACAACGTCCCCGGCGCGCGCGTGCGGGCGGAGCGCGGCGACGTCCTCTTCGGCACGGTGGATAGCTACCTCACCTGGTGGCTGACCGGCGGGCCGGACGGCGGCGTCCACGTCACCGACGTGACGAACGCCTCGCGCACGCTGCTGATGGACCTCAAGACGCTCGATTGGGACGACGAACTCCTGCGGATCGTCGGCGTGCCGCGCGCGGGGCTGCCGACGATCCGGTCCAGCAGCGAGGTCTACGGGACGGCGCGCGGGGCGCTGGATGGGGTGCCGGTGGCCGGGATCCTCGGCGATCAGCACGCGGCGACGATGGGGCAGGCGTGCTACGAGCCGGGCGAGGCGAAGAACACCTACGGGACCGGCTGCTTCATGCTCCTCAACACCAGCGAGCAGATCATCCCCTCGCGGAGCGGGCTGCTGACGACCGTCTGCTACAAGCTCGGCGAGCGCCCGGCGATCTACGCGCTGGAAGGATCGATCGCGATCGCTGGGGCGCTAGTCCAGTGGCTGCGCGACAATCTCGGCCTGATCGCCGACTCGGGCGAGGTCGAGGCGCTGGCGCGGACGGTGGAGGATAACGGCGGGATCTACTTCGTCCCGGCCTTCTCCGGCCTCTTCGCGCCGTACTGGCGCTCTGACGCGCGCGGCGCGATCGTCGGCCTGACGCGCTACATCAACAAGGGGCATATCGCGCGGGCGACGTTGGAGGCGACCGCCTTCCAGACGCGCGAGGTTCTCGACGCGATGGAGCGCGACTCCGGCGTGCGCCTCTCGCGCCTGAAGGTTGATGGCGGGATGGTCGGCAACGATCTGCTGATGCAGACCCAGGCCGACATCCTCGGCGTGCCGGTCGTGCGCCCGCGCGTCGCCGAGACGACCGCGCTCGGCGCGGCCTACGCCGCCGGGCTGGCGGTCGGCTTCTGGGACGGCTTGGACGAGTTGCGGCGCAACTGGCGGGCCGACCGCGAGTGGCAGCCCGGTGGCGACGCCGCTATCCGCGACCGCCGCTACCGCGACTGGAAGCGCGCGGTCGAGCGGACGCTGGGCTGGGTCGAGGAGGAGTCGGAATGAGCGAGAAGACTGGTGGCCCAACCCCGGAAGAACTTGACACCGACTACGCGGCGATGGCCGCCGATGCAGAGCGCGAGGCCGAGACACTGGAATGGATCGAATCTGCGCCCGACGATGGGCTGGAGGATGATGACGAGGATTGGTCCTGGCTTCGCCCTGATTCACAGCAGGACGCTACATGAAGGGCGAGGGCGACGGTGACTGACTTGTCCCTAATCTGCGCCGGGCGGCCAGGCATCTGAGTGCCATATATGCCGCGCTACGGGTCAGGCTGGCCCCGGCCCACTCGACACGGGCTCGCGAAACGCAGCCTCAGGAAGCGTGGTCCTAACCCTCATCCGCAGCAGTAACTGTCGTGTGTGTCTATAAAGCGACTATGCGAACGCGGCGGACCGATGTGCTGGTGATCGGCGGCGGGATGACCGGCGCGGGGGTCTTGCGCGATCTCGCTATGCGCGGCATTCGCGCGATCCTGATCGCGCGCGGCGACTTCGCCAGTGGGACGACCGGGCGTTGCCACGGCCTCTTGTGCGCCCTGTGGTTGAATTCGTAATCCTCTCTGCCCTCAGCCCAACTTTCGGAGGAGCTTCGGCGGCGCGAGCCAGCGGAGGTCGCCCTGACCTGGCGTGGGCGGCGCTGGCACGGTGATCCGACAGAGGCCACCGGTGCGGAAGGGGATTGCCGCCAACGTGTCTCCCCAGAGGAGCCAACCGGCCAGTTCGCCGAGGTCGGGCATATGGCCGACGAGGAGGATAGCCCCGTCGGGGGCGACGGTGAGGGCGGCCACGATCTCTTCCGGTGTGCCACCGGGGGCGAGCGCGCCGCAGCGGGCGAGACCGCGCGCGGGGCGCAGCAGTTCGCTGGCGAGATGGGCCGTTTGCTCCGCGCGCACAAGCGGGCTGGTGAGGATACGGTCGATGGCGATGCCGAGGCCGCGTAGCGCCAGCGCGGCGGCGCGCGCCTCCGCTCGGCCCTTCTCGGTCAGGGGGCGGGTCTCGTCGCGCGGGTGGCCGCCGGTGAGCCGATCGACCGCGTCGCCGTGCCGGAGGAGGTAGAGGTCCATCGTCACCTTCCCGTTGCTGTCCCGTGGCCTCCACCGTGTCGCGTGCTGACCGTACCCGCTCGTTCGCAGCGAGTCAAATTCCCCCAGGAGGGGAGCAATTCATATCGCCGCTCATCATCTTTTGACAGCTCACAAGTTACAGTTTACAGTGTTTATATAAATGAATGGCGTAATTCGAGACCAAGGGGTGGCGATGAACGGGGCGGTGCAGACGCGGCGAGGACGGCTCCAGGAGCAGACGCGCGACGAAATCAAGGCGGTCGCGCGGCGGCAGATGGCGCGCGAAGGGGCGTCGGCGCTCTCGCTGCGCGCCATCGCCGGGGAGATGGGACTGACCGCCCCGGCGCTCTATCGCTACTACCCGAGCCGCGACGAGTTGATCACCGCGCTGATCGTCGATGCGTTCCACGCGCTCGGCGACGTTCTGGAAGGGGCGCGCGGGACTGTGGTGGCGGAGGCCCACGCCAACCAGTTCGTCGCGATGATGCACGCCTATCGCGCCTGGGCGCTGGCCCATCCGGCCGAATTCACGCTGATCTACGGCACGCCGATCCCCGGCTACCACGCGCCCGAGGTGGTGACCGATCCCGCCGTGCGCCGGAGCCTCGCCCCGCTGCTGGCGCTGCTCGCCGCAGCCTGGCAGGCGGGGAAGATTACCCCCGATCCCGCCTATGCCGCCCCCCCCCCGCCGCTCGGCGAGCGCTTCGGCGCGATGCTGCCCGGAGCGGCGGGGGGTCGGGTGCCGACGGCGGCCCTGCACGTCGGGTTCGTCGCCTGGGCGCATCTCCAGGGGATCATCATGCTCGAACTCTTCGGCCATATCGCCCCGGTCGTCGGCGACCCCGAACTGTTTTACGCCTTCGAGGTGCGGGTCCAGTTGCTGCGTCTGGGGCTGGCACCGCCCGGATAGATTTCCATCGCCCGCCATCGTCACTCTGCCGAGGCCCGATCAGACACGGGAGGATAGTGCCATGCCCCCGAACGGCCCCGACTCGTAATCCCCGGCGACACGATTCCCATTAATGACCCCACCAATCGAACGCGGATGTCGCGGAGTCGGGCGAGCGCCCGATGCCCAGGAGAAAAGCTTGGCCGTCATTCGGCCCACCATCGTGAAAGGAACGACCCCATGACCGATACAGTTGAGCGCAATGATTGGCACGTTATCCTCGGCACCGGCCCGCTGGGGCAGGCGACGATGCGCGAACTGTTACGCCGCGGCAAGGCGGTGCGAATGGTCAACCGCAGCGGGCGTGCCGACGTTCCGCCCGAGGTGACCGTGACGCGCGGCGACCTCTACGACCCTGCCAGCCTTCGTGAGGTTACGGCGGGCGCTGCCGTTGTCTACCAGTGCGCGCAGCCCGCCTATCGGGAATGGCAGGCGAAGTTCCCGCCGCTCCAGGCGAGTATCGTGGCGGGCGTGGCCGCGAGCGGCGCGAAGCTGATCGTGGCGGAGAACCTGTACATGTACGGGCCGGTAGGCGGCCCGATGACCGAGGACCTGCCGAACGCCGCGACCACGCGCAAGGGCCGCACCCGCGCACGGATGAGCGAGGCGCTATTAGAGGCGCATCGGGCGGGGAGGGTGCGGGTCGCGATCGGGCGGGCCTCCGATTTCTACGGGCCGGGCGTGCTCGACTCGGCCCTCGGCGAGCGGGTCTTCCGCTCCGCCCTCGCCGGGAAGACCGCCTCGGCGATCGGCGATCTGGACCAACTCCACACCTACACCTTCATCGACGACTTCGGCACCGCCCTCGTCAACCTCGGTGAGCGCGACGAGGCGCTGGGGCAAATCTGGCACGTCCCCAATGCCACGACCGACACGACCCGCGCGGCCCTGAACGCGCTCTTCGGTCTCCTCGGCACGCCGCCGAGGATGAGCGGCATGGGGCGGCTGATGATGCGCCTCGGGGGGATCGTCATCCCCAATGCGCGAGATGGTCGAGCTGATGTACGAGTTCGAGTATCCATTCGTCGTGGATCATGGCAAGTACGCCCGCGTCTTCGGCGACCACGCGACGCCGCTGCGCGAAGGTTTGCGCGCCACGATCGCGTGGTACCGCGCCCACCCGCCCAAAGTCTGATGTCGGCGCGCTGTTCTCCGTCCCGCGCCATTACCGCCCTCGGCATCGCATCGTCCGTGCGGGGAGCCACCCCGCGCGAATTCCCGCCCACTCCTTTGCTCTCTACCGGCAGTTCGTCGGTAGCAGCGGAATCGAGACCGCGCCTGAAAGGAGCCCCGCGATGGACATGGCGATTGCCACCGCCGCCCCGCCCCGCCGCCCCGCCTTGCCCGCCACCACCCTTCTCGCTATCGTCTCGCTGCTCGCCCTCGCTGCCCTCTACGCCTACTATGTCGTCGCGATCTTCCCCCGCCCGAATTGGCCGTACCTCCCGATCGTCCTGGTCCCGCTCCTTTTCGCCGTTATCGTGGCGACCGCACGGCCCTGGACGCCGCTCCTCGCCCCGCTGATGGCCTTGATCATCCTCGCCGCGCCGGTGCGCGGTGACATCCCCTATAACCTCGCGCGCCCGGACGAGACCCGCTACTTCGTCTACACCCTCCTCCTCCTCACGATGCTCGGCATCAGCATCGCCACCGGGCTAGCGGCGACCCTCGGCAAGGCCGGGCGATCCGGCCACGCCCGCGCGATCCTGCCCGCCACGATTGTCGGTGGCTTCCTGCTTGGCGCGATCATCGGCGGTCTGCTGCGGCCAGGCCCGGCGGAGCGGGGGGGCCTCGCAGGGTACACCGACGCCGAACTCGCCGCGCTGCCGACCTTCGTGATGGCCGATCTCTTCTTCGACCCGTCGCTGCTCGAGGTGCGGGCCGGGCAAACGGTCGCCATCCGCTTCGCCAACGAAGGGTTGCTGCCCCACGCCTTCGATCTCGCCGACGAGCGGGTCCACCTGCGCGTCCCGAGTGGGCGCAGCGGCGTCGCCGTCTTCACGCCGACCACTCCCGGCACCTACACCTTCTACTGCGGCGTCGGCGACCACCGCGCGGAGGGGATGGTCGGCACCCTGATCGTCAGGCCATAGTCAACCCAGTCGCGGCGGCGTCATCTCAATGCGGGCGCTGTGGCGACAACCGCCCGATCCGCTCCGCGCGTCAAAGGGTCAGTTCCCAGGTTTCGCCGACGAGATCGTGGCCGAAGCTGCGGTGCGCTTCGCTCTGGACGAGGCGGAAGCCCGCGCGCTCGTAGAGGTGCCTGGCGGCGTGGAGTACATCGTTCGTCCAGAGGGTCAGCGTGCGATAGTTGGCGGCGCGGGCGAAGCGGATGCACTCGTCCACGAGTCGACCCCCGACGCCGACCCCGCGCGCGCCCGGCTCCACCAGCAGCAGGCGCAGCTTCGCGGTCGTGTCCGATGCCCGCACGAGGAAAACACAGCCGACCCGCTCGCCGTCCAGTTCGGCGATCCAGCATCGCTCGCGCGCGGGGTCGTGTCTCGTCGCGAACGCCGCTGCGATCTCCGCGACCAACGCCTCGAAACTGGCCTCCCAGCCGTATTCCTCCCAGTAGCGCGTGCCGTGCTGCCCGATGACCCAACCGAGATCGCCGGGACGTAATTCGTTGCGGATGGTGATGCGATCGGTCGTATCTGTCTCCACCTGCCGAATCCCCCTCTCCAAACCTCGCCCATGCCCTGTTCCCCCCGACTCAGAGCCGACCGAGGGTCCAGTAGATCAGCATCCCGACCAGGATACAGGCCCAACCCTTGCCGGTGCGGTGGGCGACAATCCCCCCGCCGAGCGCGGCGACGAGCCGAATCGGGAGATCGCCCGCCCCGGCGGCGAGTGTGGCGGCACAGAGCGCCGCCAGCATCGCGACCGGGACGAAGCTCAACGCGAGCTCAATCCCCGGCGGCAGCGCGACGTCGCCCAGCAGGAAGCCGCCGAGGCGGATCGCATAGACCCCCGCCGTCATCCCGAGGATCGGCCAGAGGGTGTTCATCGCCTGGCCTCCGAGTGGTTGTCGGTCTCATCGCGCCGCCGGGCCGCCGGACGGGTCGACCACCACGCGCCGCCCAGGCTCGCCGCGATCCCCGCGACCATGATCGCCAGTCCGGAGGGGATCAGGCGCGCGAGGGCGACGGTGCCAAGCCCCGCGATCAGCGCGACGCCGAGGGTGGTCCGCGTGCGCACGAGCGGGACGAGCAGGGCCAGGAAGACCAGCGGCAGGACAAAGTCGAGGCCGAGGCCGCGCACGGCGAGCAACCCCCGGCCCGCCGTGAGACCGAGGGCCGTGCCCGCGTTCCAGGCGGTGTACATGCTGACCCCGGCCCCGACGAGGACCGGGAGCCGCAAGCGGCCCTGCCCCGCCGCGACCGCGAAAGCCCCATCGGTGAGGAAGAACGCCGCCAGCAGGCGCGCGGGCCAGCGCGGGCGCAACTGCCGCCCAGCCGCGAGGCCGAGGAGGAGGAGTTGGGCGTTGAGGATCATCGCCGTCCCGATCAGCAGGGGGCGCGGCAACCCTTCGCTGAGCAGTGCCAGCGCGCCCACCTGCCCGGCGGCGGAGAAGACGAGTAGGCTCATCAGTTGGGTTTCGAAAGGGCTCAGGCCCGCGCCGCGCGCCGCGATCCCGTAGGCGATCCCGGAGGGGATCGCCGCCACCCACAGCGGGAGCAGCGCGAGGAACCCGCGCGCAAACTCGGCGCGCATCCTGGGCGCGGCATCCCGCATCTCACCGTCAAACTCTACCGCTTCGGCTCTCGTTGCTTCCGGCATGGGCCATCTCCCGATCGCGCCAACAATTGGCGCGACGATCCTGACCGGTCTCTCTGCTATCCTAGCGGGCGGCGCCATCCTCGTCATCGTGATCGAAGTCGAAGTCGGGCGAGGCGGCTGAGGGGGCAAGGTGGGCACACCGGGTGGCGTGACCTTGCGCGCGTTGCGCGAGAGTCGTCGCCGATCGCAACTCTGGGTCGAGGCCGAGGCGGAATTGGGGACCGGGTATCTGCAACGGCTCGAATCGGGGCGCGTCGTGCAACCCGGCAGCGCGACGCTCGAACGGATCCTGGTGGCCCTCGGCGCGCGCTACGACGAGCGGCGCGAGATCCTGGCCCGCTTCGGCTACGCCGCGACGACGCCGCTGCCGACCGCAGACGATCTCGCCCAGGCGCGCGCGGAGTGCCAACATGAACTGGACGCGGTCGCCTTCCCGGCCTACGTCCTCGATTGCGCCCATCGGCTCGTCGCCTGGAATCGCTCCTTCCCGCGCCTCCTCGGGGTCGGGCCGGGCGACCCGCTGCTCGGGCGACTGGCGGGCCGATCGCTCCTCGCGCCCTGGTTCGATCCCGCATCGCCGCTCGCGCCGCTCGTCGCCGAGCCCGACCGCCTCCTCCCCGCGCTCATCCGCGCCTGCCGCTTCGAGGGGCGGCGTTTCGGGGGCGAGCCCTGGTACGCGCCGATGGTCCTCGATCCCCTGCTGGCGCTGCCGCGCTTCCGCCACCATTGGGAACTCGTCGCGCGCGAACCGGAGGCGGCGGGCGCGGGGCGGGCGCTCGTCCCGCTCCTCCTCGACCTGCCGCGCGTCGGTCGCCTCCAATTCCGCCTCGCCGCCGAGCCGTTCGGTCGCGACGCGCGCTTCCGCACAATCTACTACTTCCCCGCCGACCCGCCCTCGATGCGCCGGTGCGCCGATTGGGCGGAGCAGTCCGTAGTCGGTAGTCCGTAGTCCGTAGAGAGGTAGTTCCAGCGCATCGTCGGGTAGTAAGCGCGACGCTGCAACAAGACACTACGGACTACGGACTACCGACTACGGACTCTCCTCCCCCGACTTCTGGTAGGATTAGTCCCAGCGCCGGGGTGGTCGAGGGCGTGCGAGGAGTGGCGGGGGGCGGAGCGATGGCATCGATTCGTGAGCGCCGGTCGGGCGCGGGCAGCGAGATCGCGGACAGCGGTTTGGATGGCGAGGCGCTGGAGACGCTGGAGGCGATCGGGCGGCGCGTCCTCTGGCTGGCGACCAACATCATCGATCACGCCAACCATGTGCGCCCGAATCCCGACAAGACCAAGGTCGGCGGGCATCAGGCGTCCTCCGCCTCGGTCGTCTCGATCCTGACCGCGCTCTACTTCCATTATCTCAACGGCCAGGATCGCGTCGCGATCAAGCCGCACGCCTCGCCCGCCTATCACGCCATCCAGTATCTTCTCGGCAATCTCGATCGGCGCTATTTGACCGAGTTGCGCGCCTTCCACGGCCTGCAATCGTACCCCAGCCGCACCAAGGATCCCGATCGCGTCGATTTCTCGACCGGCTCGGTCGGCCTCGGCGTGGTCGCCCCCCTCTTCGCCGCGCTGACCGATCGCTACGCCCGCGCGCACTTCGGTGCTGCCGCATCGGCGGCGAAAGAGCGGCGCTTCATCGCCCTCGTCGGCGACGCCGAGTTGGACGAGGGGAATGTCTGGGAGGCGGTCGCCGAGGAGGCGGCCTCCGGGCTCGGCAACGTCCTCTGGATCGTCGATCTCAACCGCCAGAGCCTCGACCGCGTGGTGCCGGGGATCCGCGCCAAGCAGTTGCAATCGCTCTTCGCGGCCAGCGGCTGGCAGGTCCTGGAGGCGAAGTACGGGCGGCGCTTGCAGGAGGCGTTCGGCCGCCCCGGCGGCGCGGCCCTGCGCCGCCGGATCGACGAGATGGACAATGAGGAGTATCAGGCGCTCATTCGCCTGCCCGGCGCGACCCTGCGTGAGCGGCTGATCGTCGGCTCGGGCGACGCGCGCGACGGGATCGCGGCGGCGGTCGCCGACACGGACGATGAGGAACTGCCGGGACTGATCGCCGATCTCGGCGGCCACGATATGCGGGAACTGCTCGCCAACTTCGCGGCGGCTGACGCCGATCCGACGCGCCCGAGCGTCCTCTTCGCCTACACGATCAAGGGCTGGGGCCTGCCGATCGCGGGGGATGCGCTCAACCACTCGGCGCTGCTGACGCCGCCGCAGATCGAGGCGACGCGCGAGCGCCTCGGGGTCGCGCCGGGCGAGGAGTGGGAGCCGTTCGCGCCGGACTCCCCGGAGGGTCGGCTCTGCGCCGCGCGGGCCGCGATCCTGCGCGACGAGGCGCTGCCCGCGCCGCAACTGGTCCCCGGCCAGTTGCCGGATGAGATCGACTTCCGCCCCGCCGCCAGCATGTCCACGCAGGAGGCATTCGGGGCGGTCCTGGCGCAACTGGCGCGCGTTCCGGAGATCGGCGAGCGGATCGTGACGACGTCGCCCGATGTGGCCGTCTCGACCAATCTCGGCTCCTGGATCAATCGCGTCGGCGTCTTCGCGCCCGCCGATGCCGCCGACTACGACGAGGGGGCGCAGCGGATTCTGCGCTGGCAGCCGGGTCCGCGCGGTCGGCATATCGAACTCGGCATCTCGGAGATGAACCTCTTCATGCTGTTGGGGCAGTTGGGGCTCTCCGCCGAGCACAACGGCCAGTTATTGCTGCCAGTCGGCACCGTCTACGACCCGTTCGTCTGTCGCGGGCTCGACGCGCTGATCCACGGCGTCTACTCGGCGGCGAAATTCGTCTTCGCCGGCACTCCATCGGGCGTGACGCTGAGCCCCGAGGGTGGGGCGCACCAGTCGTCGATCACGCCGTCGATCGGGTTGGAACTGCCGAATCTGACGACCTTCGAGCCGGCGTTCGCCCGCGAGGTGGAGTGGTGCCTGCTCGACGGCCTGCGCCGCTGCTGCGACCGCGCCGATGGCGACTCCACCTATCTGCGCCTCTCGACGAAGCCGATCGAGCAGTCGCTCCTCGGCGGGGCGCTCGACCGCCTCGGCGCGGCGGCGCTGCGCCGGGAGGTCCTGGCCGGTGGCTATCGACTCCTCGTGCCGCCGGATGGGCTAGTGAGTGCCCCGCGCGTCGTGATCGCCACCAGCGGCGCGCTCGTGCCGGAGGCGTTCGCCGCCGCGCGACAACTCCACGACGAGGGGATCGCCGCGACCCTGATCAACGTCACCAGCGCCGATCGCCTCTATCGCGGCCTGGCGAGCGCGCGGCGGGCGCATGTGCGCGGCGCGACCGCCGGGTTGGAGAGCGGCCACCTGGCAACCCTCATCCCCGCCGCCGATCGTCGCGCCCCGCTCGTGACCGTCCTCGATGGCGCGTCGCACTCGCTCGCCTGGCTCGGCTCGGCGTTCGGCGCGCCGGTCGTGCCGCTCGGCGTTGATGCGTTCGGCCAGGTCGGCACCCGCGCCGATCTCTACCGCGATCAGCTGATCGACGCCGAGAGCGTCGTCAATGCGGCGTTGCTGGCGCTGGAGTTGGGCGCGTAGCGCGTGTTCTGTCCAGGATCTGTTCTTTCTCCTCCTCCCGTCCGCTTCGTGAGGCGATCCTCTGTGCCTGCGCCGTGAGTTTCTGCCCGACCGGATCGTTGTTCTCTGCGGTGGAGTTTGAGGCGAAATGGGCCGTCAAGAGTGATAGCCCCCGCCCGGCGCTGAGTTGCAGTCGCGCGAGTGCGGGTGGTCCGATGATATGGGCGGCGACGCTCGGCGGTAAGGGGAGGAGTAGGGTATGGCGACGGAGCAGCGGATTCAGGGGGATACGGGTGCCGCCGACAGACCGTCCCGGGTGACGGTGGGCGCGCGGCCCTGGCTCGGGCAGTACGAACCCGGCGCGCCCGCGCAATTACACTACCCCGATCAGACGTTGCCGGAGTTGCTGGCCGACGCGGTCGCGCGCTACGCCGACCTCCCGGCGATCGCCTACTTCGGCGGCACCCTGAGCTACCGGGAACTCGACCGCCTCTCGGCGCAATTCGCGAACCGCCTGCTCGCGTTCGGCCTCCAGAAGGGTGACCGCGTGCTGGTCATCCTCCCGAACGTGCCGCAGTTCCTGATCGCGCACTTCGGGATCTTGCGCGCGGGCGGGATCGATGCAGCGATCTCGCCGCTGCTGGTGGAGCGCGAAATCGAGCAACTGGTGCGCGACGCCGGGGCGAAGATCGTGGTCGTCCTCGACACCTTCTATCCCAAGGTTGCCGGGTTGCTGACGCGCGGTACCGTGGAGCGGATCATCGTCGCCTCGCCCGACGAGTACCTGCCGATCTATCAGCGACTCTTCTACCCGCTGAAGGCGGAGGGGAAGAAGCCTGAGGTGCCGGATGCGCCGCGCCATCGCCTCTACCGTTTCCGCCGCTTGCTGCGCGGGGCTCCGACCGACGTGCCCCGAGTGGCGCTCTCGCCGGATGACGTGGCGACCTTCCAGTACACCGGCGGGACGACCGGGCTGCCGAAGGCGGCGATGCTGACCCATCGCAACCTGATCGCCAACGTTGTGCAGATCAAGGGCTGGGTGCCGAGTCTGCGCGCCGGGGAGGAAGTGCTCCTCTCGATCATGCCGTTCTTCCATGCATACGGCACGACCTTGTGTCTGCACCTGGCGATCCTGATGGGCGCGAAGCAGGTGATCATGCCGCGTTTCAACGTCCAGGAGGTTCTGGCGGCGATCCGCAAGCATCGCCCCACCGTCTTCCCCGGCGTGCCGATGATGTACGTGGCGATCTGCTCGGCGGTGCGCGAGGATTCCGCCAAGGCGGCGGGGCTCTCGTCGATCCGCTACTGCGTCAGCGGCGCGGCCTCGCTGCCGGTGGAAGTGCGCGAGGAGTTCGAGCGACTGACCGGGGCGCACCTGGCCGAGGGCTACGGGCTCAGCGAGGCGGCACCGGTGACGCACCTCAATCCGCTCGATGGTCGGGCGCGCTCGGGCAAGATCGGCCTGCCGGTGGCCGATGTGGAGATTTGCCTGGCCGACCCCGCCACCGGCGAGCCACTGGCGGGGGGTGGGCAGGTCGGGGTAGCGGGCGAACTGCTCATCCGCGGGCCGCAGATCATGAAGGGTTATTGGCAGCGCCCGGAGGAATCGGCGGAGATCTTGCGCGACGGCTGGTTGCACACCGGCGACATCGCCACGATGGACGAGGACGGTTTCTTCGCGATCGTCGATCGCAAGAAAGATGTGATCATCACCAGCGGCGAGAATATCTACCCGCGCGAGATCGAGGAAGTCCTCTACGGTCATCCGCAGATCCAGGAGGCGGTCGTCCTCGGGGTGGCGCACGAGGTCGTCGGGCAGGCGGTGAAAGCGTACATCGTGCCGCGCGCGGGCGAGACCTTGACCCGGCGCGATATCCTGACCTACTGCGGCGAGCGACTGGCGAAATACAAGGTGCCGCGCCAGATCGAGTTCCGCGAGAGCCTGCCAAAGACGCTGACCGGGAAGATCCTGCGGCGCGTCTTGCTGGAAGAAGAGGCGGCGCGCCCGAAGCGGCGTCGGCGCGGCGGCGAGGGCGCTGGCGAGGGTGTGGAGGGGACGGTTTAACCGCAGAGGCGCAGAGGCGCGGAGGGCCGCAGAGAGGACGAGAAAAGATTTTTACTCTCGTTCCCCCTCTGCGGCCCTCCGCGCCTCTGCGCCTCTGCGGTGATCGTCCTCGCGATGGGAATGCTCACGCCGGTCAGTGGCCGAGTGCCCGCTGCCAACCCGCGCGGATCTCCTTGTTGAGCGAGGCGCGACGGCGGGCGATGTGCAGGACGCTGTCGTCGCCCTCCTCGGGTTGGCGCGACTCGTCGCCTCGTTCCTCCTCGTGCTCGTCAAGCTGTGGCCCGCGTGCGGGGAATTCTGGTGCCGCTTGCCGCGTCTCGCTCATAAAGCCCCGTCCCTATCTCTCACCATAGCTGCGGGCCGACCCGCACCGAATGCCCTCGCCCTGCTCATTCCGGTGTCGCGTTGTTCTGGGCCATCTTTCCATTACCGATTAGAAAGCTAATGCAAATCTCTTGCCGCGACTTGGCGGCGTCGCCCCCCGCTGTATCCAGTATAGGGACCGGGGTGCACGAGGGATATTGGTCGGACGAAGGGTTTGGGCGCGGAGAACGCCCGATGCGGCGCTCGGCTACTTGGGGGGGTGGGATCAGCCGAATGGGGGATGCCGCGAGATCATCGCGCCCGGTGCGTCATCAGGGTTCGCAGCACCAGGCGTCGATCCGTCGCCAGGATGAGCGCCAGATCATTCGGCCCGAGTTGTTGCAGCAGGCGGGCGAGGGCCGACGACTCGTCCGCCACACCGTTCACGATCGGGGGGATCTTGGACCGGGCGATGCTCGTCAGCAGCGCCTTCGCCACCGCCGGGGCGGCGGGCGCTCCCCCCTGCTGGATGGAGTCGTGGTGGACGATCACCTGATCGAACGACTGGCCGAGGAGCCGCCCGATCTCCGGCGCGTTCACCGGGGGGAGCTGCGCTTCCGAGAGGACGACGATCCGCCGCCGCCGGTTCGGCACTTTGCGGAGCCCGCGAATCAGGACGCGCGCGCTCACCGCGTCGTGGAAACGGTCGAGGATGACGGTCGCGCCCTCGATCGTGAACTGGTTGCAGGCGCCGGGCATCCCCGTCGGGGAGGAGGTGAAGGCGCAGAGGGTCGCCGCGATCTCCGTCGGGGGGACGCCGAGATGCCAGGCCGCCGCGACCGCCGCCAGGGCATTCTGCACCTGGAAGACGATCGACCCGCCGATCGCGATCGCCACCTCGCGGGTCGAGACGACCGGCTGCGAGCGTCGCCCTTCGCAGAGGACGATCATCCCGCTGGAAATCGTCACCGCGCGTTTCCCCGCCGCGAGGTGGGCGCGCACGATCGGGTTGCTGCGCGCGACGCTGTAGTAAATTAGCTCCGCCGCCGTCTGGTCGCCTTCGTCGGCCACGACATGGTCGTCGGCGTTGAGGACGAGCGCGCCCTGCGGGTTGATCGCCCGCGCGATCGCGAGCTGCGCCTGACGCTCAGTGAGCGCCCGCCCCTCCGCCTCGCAGAGCCGGTCGTTGCCGCAGAAGGAGGTGATGATCCCCAGGCTATAGGTCGCGGGCGGCAGACCGGCCGCAACGACCGTGCGGGCGTCGAGTTCCTGGATCGCCAGATCGATCTCGCCGCCCGCCAGTGTTCTCAGCGCCTCGCCCCAGGGGATAAGCTCGCCCCGTTGTTTGCGCCCGTTGACCCAGACCCCCTGATCGGTCCAGACTGCCAGGCTCATCGCATGGCGCTGGAGCATCGCTTCTAATAGGCGCGCGGTTGTCGTCTTCCCCCAACGCCCGCCGATCGCGACGAGCGGCAAGAGCCGCAGCGCCCCGCGCCTGGGGAGTGGGGGGGCGGTTTGTTCCAGGGTATTTGTCATCGCAGTCACTTTCCGCAAGCGAAGGGGACAGCGCGCATCCGTGCCCGTGAATCCGACAAGATCGCGCGCCTACGATCTCAGGTGGTCGCAGGGCGAACCTTCCCCCCGTCGCTGTGTGCATAGACCGGCTCATCGGCTGCGCCGCCGCGCCGTAACTGGAGCCAGAGGACCAGGAGCGGCAGGCCGAAGGCGACGACATTGTGCAGGGGCAAGACGCTGCCGCGATCGAACGGGAGCTGGTTCCCCCACATCACGTAGAGGACCAGGACCGAGGCCGAGAAGGTGAGGGTCGCCGCGGTGGCGCGTCGCCCGCCGACGATCGGGGCCAGCCCGACGAGCCAAGTGACGTACCAGGGCCAAAACCAGGGTGTGGCCAGGACGAGATAGGTGAACAGGATCCAGAAGCTCCCGCGCAGCCAACTGGTCAGATCCCGACTGCGCCAGGTGAACACGGCCCAGAGGATCAGGAACGCGATCCGGCCCACGGTGATCACCAGCACGTTGGCAATCTCGTGGCTCGTCGCCGCCGGCAAGACCGCCGAGAAGATGCCGCGCAAGCCCCAGTAGACCAGTTGCAGGAGCGAGTTGTCGTATTTCGATGCCGCCGAGGAGTCGAACAGGAAGAGCGGGTTCCGTAACGCCGCCGCGAACGGTGCCCAGAGGATCACGCACGCGCCGAGCCCGGCAACCCCCGCCTGGGACCAGGCTAACACCCGCGCCTTACTCAGCCAATGCCCGTTCGCGGCTGGGGTGGTGCGCCAGAGCATCAGCAGATAGGCGGGGATGATCAGCAAGGTGATGAACTTGGTCAGCACCGAGAGCGCCAGGCACAGCGCCACCAGCCACGTCCGCCGCCGCTCCGCCACGGACGCCGCGACCGCCGCCAGCAGGAAGAAGACGAGTCCGGCGTCGTTGTGGCCGTTCCCGGCGAACTCGATCAGGGTCAGCGGGTTCCAGGCGTAGAAGATCGTCCCGGCGACCCGATCCCGCGGGCGGAGCCGACCGAGGATGAACCAGATCAGCGCGGCGTTGCCCAGGTGGAAGGCGAGGCCCAGCCCCCGGAAGCTGACGATATAGCCCCAGATATTCGTCGTCGCCAGCGGCGCGACGACCTTATAGAGGGCGGTGCAGAGGAGCGTCCAGACCGGGCCGTAGACCGACACGGCGTCGTGCCAGTCGATCAACCGGAAGTTGAAATCGAACTGCAAATTGTTGGGCGTGGTGGTGTACGGGTTCAGCCCGTACGCCCCATACGCCCGCCCATAGACGAGGTAACTGAGGACATCTTTCGAGAAGAGCCGCGGCAGGGTCAGGAGCGCGAGACCGGCCCCCAACGTGGTCAACAGGATCGGTCGCCACCCGTCGCCGATCTGCCGGTCGTTCAGCGCGCGGAGCGCCCGCCAGAGGGTGCCGATCAGCGCGGCGATCATCCCGATGAAGAGCAGCGCCGCGAGCCCGAGCATCAGGTAGAGGAGTGTGCTCGGTTGCACGCGCCCGAAGAAGATCAGCCGGGCCAGCAGGACGAAGACGAGGTAGAGCGCGACCGTCGCGATACCGTGCGGCGCGATCGGCCCCCAGCGTTCCACGATCCGCGCGCGCAAGGATGACCAACGCCCCGCAGCGGGCGCTTCCGCGCGCGGATTCGACTCGACGAGGATCCGTTTTCGGCGTTTCTCCACCCCGATCGTCATCCCCCCTCCTCCCCCTGCGCCAGCAACCGGCGCAGCACCGGCAAGGCTTGCGCGGTCGCGCGCGCGCGATGGCTGATGGCGTTCTTCTCGGCGAGGGTGAGCTCGGCCAGGGTCAGCCCGCGCCCTGGCAGGAGGAAGAGGGAGTCGTACCCGAACCCATTGTCGCCGCGCGGCGCGGTGATGACGTGCCCTTCGCAGTGTCCCTCGACCGTCTCGACCGCGCCGTCCAGCAGCACGATGGCAATCGCGCAACGGAACCGCCCGGTCCGCTCCCCTTCCGGCACGCGGGCCAGTTCGGTGATCAGTCGTCGCCGGTTCGCCTCGTCCGTGGCCCCCTCCCCGGCGTAGCAGGCCGAGCGGACGCCCGGTGCGCCGCCGAGCCCATCGACTTCCAGGCCGGAGTCGTCCGCGAGCGCGGGCAGGCCGCTGCCCACCGCTGCGTGTCGCGCCTTGAGGATCGCATTCTCCGCGAAGGTCTCCCCCGTCTCGGGTGGGGCGCTCAATCCGACCTCACCGAGCCCGAGGATACGCAGCGGCAGCCCGGCCTCGGCCAGCAACCACTCGTACTCGCGCACCTTGCCCGGATTCGTCGTCGCCAATACCAGTGTATGCACCCTTGCGTCACCCATTCCCATCGCAACTACGGCGATCCGTCGGGCCGCTCGCACGACGACCGGCTCACGGCACGCCGGGCGGCACCCTCTCACTCTGTTGGTATCCCCGCGCCTATGGTTGAGTTGGTAAGCCAAAAAGCTTGCTCGTGTTCGTGGTGGTCGCGGTGATGACCTCCTCGACTGATACGCCGCGCGCCTCCGCAATCGCCTCCGCCGTGAAGCGCAGGAAAGCTGGCTCGTTGCGCCGCCCGCGACGCGCCTGCGGCGCGAGATAGGGACAGTCCGTCTCCAATAGTAGGCGATCGAGCGGGATCAGCCGCGCCAACTCGCGCTGATGCTCCGCCTTCGGATAGCTGACCGGCCCGGTCAGCGACAGATGCAACCCCAGCGCTAGCGCCCGCTCGGCGGTCGCCAGCGGGCCGGAGAATGAGTGCAGCACCCCGTGCGAGTTCCCCGTCTCGGCCAGCGTTGCCACCGTCTCTTCCTCGGCGGCGCGGCTGTGGATCACGACCGGCAAGCCGGTCTCGCGCGCCAGCGCCAGTTGCGCCCGGAAGGCGACCCGCTGCCGATCGTGCGGCGCGTGGTCGCGATAGAAATCGAGCCCGATCTCGCCCAATCCGACCACCCTGGAATCGCGCAAGACCTCGCGCAACCGCCCGGCGACCTCCGCGTCCCATGTCCCGGCCTCGTGCGGGTGGAGGCCCAGTACGGCGTACACCCTCGGATGGGCGGCGCAGAGGGCCAGGGTCGTCGCCCAGCGCGCCTCGCTGAAGCCGACGTTGATGATCGCGCCGACGCCCGCCTCGCGCGCGCGCCCGACGGTTGCCTCCCTGTTGTCGTCGAATGCCGCATCATCCAGGTGGGCGTGCGAGTCGATCAGCATGGGTCGCACACCTTGGGTCGGATCGGAAACCTTTCCGATCCAATTAACGCCCCGCTCCCCGGCCCCCGTTTCATTCGGGCGCGTGTCGGGCACGTCCTCCCCTACTCCGCAATCGGCGTCTACTCCCTACGGTCACACTTGACCGTCCGGCAAGGGCAACTATTTTAGCGCAATACGCGCACCGCCACATCGGCCTTTGGATAGACAGGTGCGGCGCTTCTGTAACGCCGGGCGACCCTGGATCGCGTCGGCGGAACAGCAGTGCAACCCGACGATCCAGGCTCGTTCCCCGCGGTCGGCGAAAGGGAGAGACCCAAGCTGTGGGCGACCCGAGCAGCAATTTCGTCTCGCCGACTCCGGCTGTTCAACGTTGCCCCGCGCTCCATTTGCCCACGACCTCAGCCGTGGCCTGGCCATCGCGCGCCATCTGCTCGACTAGCGCCTCGACCGAGGGGAAGTGCTCCTCGGGGCGCAGCCACTCCAGGAAGTGGAGCGTGAGCGGTCGGTCGTAGAGATCGCCGCTCCAGTCGAGCAGGTGGGACTCGACCTGGCGTTCGCCGTTGTCGAAGACCGGGCGCACGCCGATCGAGGTCATCGCCGTGTGCCGCGTCACGACCCCCGGCACGTCCACGACGGTCGCGTAGATGCCGAGGGCGGGGACGACCAACTCCGCCGCGTGGTCGAGGTTCGCGGTCGGGTAGCCGATCGTCCGCCCGCGTTTCGCCCCATGGACGACGGTGCCGACCAGCGCGTAGGGTCGCCCCAGGAGCTTCGCCGCCAGACCGACGTGGCCCGCCACGACATGGCGGCGGATGTTGGTGGCGCTGATCATCTCCGTGCCGTGCAGGCGGATCCGCTCCATCGTGTGCGTGGTGTAGCCGTGCTCATGCCCGAGTTCCGCCAGGCGCTCCGGCGTGCCACCGCGCCGATAGCCGAGCGCGAAGTCGGCCCCGATCCACAGCTCGCGCAGCGCCGTCGTGGCGGCGAGCCGAGCGATGAACTCCTCGGCGGTCTGCCGCGAGAAGTCGGGGGTGAATGGCAAGACGGCGACTGCATCGACCCCGCTCCCCGCCAGCAACGCCGTCTTCATCGCCGGTGTGGTCAGGCGCTGCGTCGGGGTGTCGGGGCGAAAGATCTGCTCGGGGTGCGGCTCGAAGGTGATCGCCAGCGCCCGCAACCCTTGCCGCCGCGCGCTGGCGATCGTCTGGTCGATGAGATGTTGATGGCCGAGATGGACACCGTCGAAGCGGCCGATCGTCACGGCGTACGGGCCGGTGCCGATCAGTTCCGCCAGATCGTCCACGACGCGCGCGGCCTGTCCCTCGTTCATCGCCCTTCGTCTCTCACCTTCGCCACTCAAGGTCGGGCTGTCGATCATCGCGCCACCACCTTCTCGGGGTGCCACGCGCCCCGCTCCGAATCGAACCGACCGAGGCCGAGCCAGTCGCCGTCGGTCGAGTAGGCGCGGCAGTGGTCGCCCGCCGCGCCGGACCCGACGCGCAACTCCTTCCCCTGCTGCCAGGCCAGAGCACCCGCCTCGTCCAGCACGATGGCCGGCCAATCGAGGAGTGCGGCGTCGGGGTGGAGCGCCAGCTCCGGCCAGGGCGTCTCCGTGAACTCCTCCGCCAACGCGCCCAGGGTTAGTGCCTGGTCGAGGAAGAAGGGGCCGGTGCGCAGCCGCGATAGCCGACCGAGGTGCGCCCCGCAACCGAGCGCCGCGCCAAGATCGCGCGCGATCGCCCGGATATAGGTCCCCTTGCTGCAATCGATCAGCAGGCGCACGACGGGCGGTTCCCAGCCGAGGAGGGCGAGGGTCTCGATGCGGATGTGGCGCGGCGGCCGCTCGACCGTCTCGCCCGCCCGCGCGATCTCGTAGAGCTTGCGCCCGCCCTGCTTGATCGCGGCGTACATCGGCGGCACCTGCGCGATCGCGCCGCGAAACGGCGTAAGCGCACGGTCGAGCGCTTCGGCGGTCAGCGGCGGCACCGCCGACTCCGCGATGATCCGCCCCTCCTGATCGTCGGTGTCGGTGGTGATGCCCAGGACGACCTCGGCATAATAGGTCTTCCCGGCCCCTTGCAGGTACTCGATGATTTTCGTCGCTGCGCCGAGGCAGACCGGTAAGACGCCGGTCGCCGCCGGATCGAGCGTGCCGGTGTGCCCGACCTTGCGCTCGCCGGTGATCCGGCGCACCCTCGCGACCACATCGTGCGATGTCCAGCCCGCCTCTTTGTCGATGATCAGGATGCCGTGCAGCCCCATCCCCCGCCCTCTTCATCGCGCCGATCTGCCGGGCCGGGCCAAGTATACCCCGTCATCCCCCGCGAGAAAGCGCCGCCGCGAACGTCATAGTGCGTTCTCCCCTTTGCCGCTGGCACCATCCTTGCAAGGGAGACTCCTGAATGAACGGATCGCAGGGTTGCGATCCGTTCGTCGCCGGGCCGCTCCGGGAGCGTTCCGGTGATAGCTATGAGGACAGGGATACCGAGGAGGGGACGCAGTGCAGAAGCTACGACGATATTTGGCCCTGGGTGGGTTGAGCGTGGGCATGACGGTACTGGCCGCCTGCGGGGCGAGCCCGACCGCCACCACCGGGCCTGCGGCAACGACCGCCGCGACAACGGCGGCAGCGACGGCGCGACCGAGCACCGCCCCCGCCGCGAGCGCGACGATCGCCCCTGCGGGCGTGACGCGCACCGCGTCCGCCTCCGTGACGACGCCCGCCGCCACCGCGACCCGCGCGACCACCCCGGCTGCGGCGACCGCGACCCGCGCCGGCACCGTGACCTCGGGGACGGCGACGCGCACCGGCTCCCCGACAGCGTTGGTCACCCCGTCGCAGGCGGTGTCGAACCTACAGCGGCTCGATAATTCTCGCCAGACCTGGGCCTTCACTGGCTTCACCGTCGCCGGGCTCTCCGGCAATCTGAACCCCGTGTTCGAGTATAACGGCGGGAATCAGAAGGTGACGCTGGCGGCCGGCGGGACGAACCTCGAAGCGTATCAGGTCGGTGGCGTGCTCTATGTTCGCGCCCCGATCGGCGGCGTGATCCAGGCCGACGCCAGCAATCCGCTCGCCGCACCGGCGCAGACCCTCTTCGCCACCCCCGCCGCGCTCTTGACCGCCCTGGTCCCGGCGAACACGAGCTACACGGTGGCCGGCACCGAGACGATCAATGGGCTACAGGCGACCCGCTATACCGCCAGCGTCGCCCTGACGGATCTCGGCTTCGTCAACCCGGCCCTGGCGGGGCAGGGCGGCACCGCCGCCACGACCGTCTGGGTCGATACCACGCAGGGCGTCCTCGTCGCGCTGCAATCGAACATCACCGCTGCGGGGTCGAACACCGCGGCGACCGCGCGTCTCGACGTGACGCAGATCGGCCAGACGCCCGCGATCGTCGTCCCACGCTAACGCCGGGGCTGGCAATCACGAGCACTGCCGAGGGCGGCGAGCACTGTTGCTCGCCGCCCTCATGGCGTCCCTGGCCGACGGATCGACCATGCTAGAATGACGCTCGTTGTCATGTAAAATGCCGCGACGCGGCGGAAAAGGAGGGCAAGGATGAGCGGGGTGCGCGAGGTCGAGCGCCAACTGATCGGCGATATCTGGATGAGCGACGAGCCGTATCTGAACCTCCTCCACCTCTGCGACGACATCGGCAGCCGCTGGGCCGGGAGCCCGAGCGAGCACGCGGCGGGCGAGTTCATTCAGAGCAAGCTCCTCGCCTACGGCTTGGAGAACGTCCACCTGGAGCCGGTGCAGTTCGGCGCCTGGGAGCGCGGCGAGGCGACCTTAAGGATGACCGCGCCGGTCGAGCGCACCTTCTCCTGCGTTGCCCTGCCCTATTGCCCGGCGGGCGAGGTCGAGGGCGAATTGATCGATGTCGGCGACGGCGAGGAGGACGATTTCGCGCGCCTCGGCGAGGCGGTGCGCGGCAAGATCGCCATCAGCGCCGCCGAGACGAACCCGGTCGGTCGCCCGAGCGGCAAGCTGAGCCATCGCTCCGACAAGCTGGCGCGCGCCGTCGCCGCCGGGGCGTCGGCCTTCGTCTTCGTCAACCAGAATCCGGGCTTGCTGCACATCACCGGCGGGATCGGCGGGCCGGGCGGCAAGCCCGCGCCGATCATCGGCATCGGCGTCTCCTGGGAGACCGGCTCCGCGATCCTGCGGCTGGCGCAGCGCGACGGGGGGCCGGGGCGGCTCGCCCTCCGCACCGGCGGGCGCTTCTTCGACAACACCTCGTACAACGTTGTCGGCGATATCCCCGGCTCGCGCTGGCCGGATGAACTGGTCCTGGCGGGCGCGCACTACGACGGCCACGATATTTCCCAGGGGGCGCTCGACGACGGCGCGGGTACGGTCGTGGGGATGGAGGCGGCGCGTGCTCTGGCCGCCCTGCCGCGCGAGGCGATCGGGCGGACGATCCGTTTCGTCCTCTTCTGCGGCGAAGAGGTTGGATTGTTCGGCTCCTGGGCCTACACCGCTGCCCACGCCGAGGAGGCCGCGCGCACCCGCTTCATGCTCAACCTGGACACCGCCGGGCGCGGCAAGGGCGGCTCGGAGTCGCTGATGCTCACCGGCGCGCCGGACCTGATCCCCTACTTTAAGGAGCACGCGCTGGTGGCGCGGTATGACTACCCGGTGACCCACCGCTTCCAGTCCCACTCCGATCATTTCCCCTACGCCCTGCGCGGTATCCCGACCGCCACCCTCAGCAGCCCCGACGATAAATCCACCCTGGTCGGGCGGGGCTGGGGGCATACCGAGGCCGATACGGTCGATAAGGCCAGCTTGCGCGGCTTGCAGATGGCGGCGGTCCTGACCGCGCGCGTCCTCTTCCAGGTCGCGGGGGACGCCGACTTCCCCGGTCGTCGCCGCAATCGCGAGGAGGTCTTGGAGCAGGTGCGCGAGGCGGGATTGGAAGATCGCCTGGGCCGTTCCGGGCGGCTCGATCTCGCCGGGGCGTGAACCACGCTTACCGGGCGTGATTGTGCCGGTAAGGGTCGGTCAGGTTGGACGCCAGAGCGCACAGAGCGCACAGAGAACAAAGAGAGCAGGGACGAGAAGGGGACGGGAGACGGGACGAGAACGTCAATTACGCCCTCGCAAACATGGCGGACGAGGGCGGTGAGAGATCGCCTCGACCGGCAACCTTGGGCGATGATCAGCGAGAGGGGCGGGCCAGCAACTTGCTGGCCCGCCCCTCCGTTTCTGATCTTCCTGTGTGCGGGGCGTCAGTCGGCGACCCCGACCGGATGCTCCACCGCCGGGCTCTGCTCGCCGATCGCCCAATCGGTCCAGATCTCGCCGGTGATGTACTCCTGCGCGTCGAGCGCCGCCATGCAGCCCTCGCCCGCAGCGGTGATCGCCTGGCGGTAGCGGTGATCGCGCACGTCGCCCGCGATGAAGACGCCGGGGATATTGGAGGCGGTGTGTTCCTTGGCGATCAGGTAGCCGCTCTCGTCCATGTCGAGCTGGCCCTTGAAGATCTCGGTGTTCGGGCGGTGGCCGATCGCCACGAAGACGCCCGCCACCGGCAACTCCGACTCCTCGCCGGTCCGCGCGTCGCGTAGCCGCACGCCGCTGACACTCTTGTCGCCGACGATCTCGGCGATCTCGTTGCCCAAGGCCCAGGCAATCTTCGGATTCTTGCGAGCGCGCTCCTGCATAATGTGCGAGGCGCGGAGCTGATCGCGGCGGTGGATGATCGTCACCTTGGAGGCGTGCTGCGTCAGATAGGTCGCCTCCTCCATCGCCGTGTCGCCGCCACCGACGACCGCGATCTCCTTGCCCCGGAAGAACGCCCCGTCGCAGGTGGCGCACGACGAGACGCCGCGACCGCGCAGGCGCTCCTCGGACTCTAGTCCCAACCAGAGGGCCGACGCCCCGGTGGCGACGATCATCGCCTTGCCGTGGTACACCTCCTCGTAATCGCCCTCGCCGACGAAGGCGGTCAGCGGGCGCTGGGAGAAATCGACGCGCGTCACGTCGTCCTCGACCAGTTCCGTGCCGAAGCGGAGAGCCTGCTCGCGCATCTGCCCCATCAACTCCGGCCCCATGACCCCGTTCGCGAAGCCGGGGAAGTTCTCGACCTCGGTCGTCAGCATCAGCTGGCCGCCCGGTGTGCCCCCGGCCAACAACCCGGTGATCAGTAAGGTTTTCAGGTTGGCGCGCGAGGCGTAGACCGCCGCCGTCCAACCCGACGGCCCCGAGCCGATGATGACCACGTCGTAATGCTTGCCGCTCTTGTTCTCTGCCATTATCACGCCCCTACTCGTCTACTGCCGTCCTGAAGCGCCGAGGGTTCACAGCGACCCTGGTGTACAGCCCGTAGTGTACAACGTTTGGGGATGATGCCTATTCCTGTCCCTGGGCCGTCTGCGCAGTGCGGAAGGATAGCGGTGCTGCCGATAGGCCGCAGGAAAGTGTGCCGATGCGCGGGACTTGACAAACGGGCGCTCCCTCGCTACTATGAATTTAGTCAGCTAAATATTTGAGGTGGTGATGTCAGGGCGGATACAAGAGCAAGTTGGCTTCCTGCTTATTCAGGTGATGCGCGGGCATCGCGGGCGGGCGGCGGCGCTACTCGGGCAGTTCGGCGTCCATGTAGGGCAAGAGATGGTACTGGCCGCGCTCTGGGATGAAGATGGCTTAAGCCAATCGGCTCTCGCTGAGCAGAACGGTGTCGAGCCGCCGACGATGACCCGCATGATCGACCGGATGGCGCGCGCCGATCTCGTCCGACGGGAGCGAGACACTGGCGATGCGCGCGTCTCGCGGGTCTTCCTGACGGAGCGCGGTCAGCGTCTGCGCGAGCCGGTGCAGGCGGCGTGGAGGACCCTTGAGCGCGAGGCATTCTTCGGCTTCACTCTTGAAGAGCGCATCATCATCCGTCGACTGCTCCTGCAGATGCGCGCTAATCTCGCCGACGGCTAAGCCGCGCTTCCGAGGGGGGGCGGGGAGCCAAGTTCTACGCTTCGCCATCGTCCGTAAGATTGTGAGGCCGAAGAGCCCCTCGACGCTCTCGCAGTCGGTCGCGGAACAGGCGAACACGCGTTTGCGATGATCTTAGTCGGCTAAGTAGATTTTCCTATCGGGGGAGGGGTGGAATGCGTTTATGACAGCCTTATAGCTTCAGAAGTCCACCCCGTATTCCTGTTAATCAATAAGGAGGTCACAATGCTACCAGCCGCGATCGCCGGGCCGATCCCTTTCCGCAACGCCCTGTTGGCCGGACTGCTCAGCGGCATTGCCGCCGCGATCCTCGGGACGCTCACCCTACTGATCATGCAGGCGCTCACCGGCGATCGCTTCACCGAACTGACGCCGGTGAGCATCACCGCCATCTCGTTGCTCACCAATCTGCTCGGTGGCATCGCCTACTATCTGCTCGCGCGCTTCACCGCCCGCCCGCCCCTCTTCTTCGCCATCCTCGCGCTGGTCCTGGCGACGCTCGACACCCTCATGGTCGCCGCCAACCCGCTCCATCCGGGCTTCGCCACGGTCGCCACGCCCTTGCACTATGTCGTCGCCCTCGTCGCGATCATCCTCATCCCGCGCCTTGTGGGTCGCCCTGTCGCGCGCCGGTGCTCGGCGATCGGTCAACCCACCGCTGCGGCCTCTTTCGCAGCGCGGGCCTCTTTCAAGTCGAGCGACTTCGTCTCGATGATCGGCGTGATGAAGGCGATGAAGTCATCGATCTTCATCGCGCCCAGTTGCTCCTCCGAGCGGAGGCGGACCGAGACCGCGCCCCCCTCGATGTCGCGGTCGCCCGCGACGAGCATGTAGGGGATCTTCTGCACCTGCGCCGCGCGGATCTTGTTGTTCATCCGGTTGTTGCTGCTGTCAACCTCCGCGCGAATCCCCGCCGCCGCGAGCTTCGCCGCCACTTCCTGCATATACGGCAGGTGGCGATCGGCGATCGGGATCAATTTGGCCTGCACCGGGGCGAGCCAGACCGGGAACGCCCCCGCGAAATGCTCGATGATCACCCCTAGGAAACGCTCGGTCGAGCCGGTCACCGCGCGGTGGAGGACGACCGGCGTGTGCGCCGCGCTATCCTCGCCGATGTATTCGCAGCCGAGTCGCGCCGGTTGGATGAAATCGACCTGGATCGTCGAGAGTTGCCACTCCCGCCCGAGCGCATCCTTCGCCATGAAATCGGCCTTGGGGCCGTAGAAGGCCGCCTCGCCCTCGGCAGCGTCGTAGGCGACGCCATTGGCGTCGAGTGACGCGCGCAGGGCCGCGATTGCCTTCTCCCACTTCTCCGGGTCGTTGACATATTTCCCCTCGCCGCCGGGGAGGGAGAGCTGCACGCGGTAGTCGGTCAGCCCGTAGGTCTCCAGCACCTCCGTGACGAGATGGAGGCAGCGGCTGAACTCCTCCTGAATCTGCTCCTCGGTGCAGAAGATGTGGCAGTCATCCTGCGTCAGCGCCCGCACGCGCGTCAGGCCGGAGAGGGTGCCGCTGATCTCGTAGCGGTAGAGGGTGGCGAACTCCGCGAGCCGTAGCGGCAGATCGCGGTAGGAGTGGACCCCCATCTCGTTGTAAAGGGTCATGTGCGAGGGGCAGTTCATCGGCTTCAGCCGGAACGTCACCTCCTCATCGATCATCGGCGGGAACATCACGTCGGCGTAGTTGTCCCAATGCCCCGACCTGCGGTAGAGGCTCTCCTTCACCAGATGGCCGGTCCAGACATGCTCGTAGCCGTGGCGCGTCTGCGCCTCGCGGACGTAGCGCTCCATCTGGTAGCGCAGTTGCTCGCCCTTCGGCGAGAAGAGGGGGATCCCCGCCCCGACCTCCTCGTTGAAATAGAAGAGCCCGAGTTCGCGACCCAACTTGCGGTGGTCGCGCTTGCGCGCCTCCTCTAGCAGCACGAGGTAGGCATCCAACTCCGCCTGGGTCGGCCAGGCCGTCCCGTAGATCCGCTGGAGCATCGGGCGACCCTCGTCTCCGCGCCAGTAGGCCCCTGCCACGCTCATCAACTTGATCGCGCCGATCTCGCTCGTCGAGGCGACGTGCGGCCCCCGGCAGAGATCCACGAACGGCCCGTTGCGGTAGAGGGAGATCGCCTCGCCCTCCGGGAGATCGCGGATCAGTTCCTCTTTATAGGGCTGCCCGGCGAAATGGTCGAGCGCCGCCTCGCGCGTCGGGAACACCTCCGACTCGAACCGCTCATCGGCGGCGATATGGGCGCGCATCCGCTCCTCGATCGCCGCCAGATCGTCGGGCGTGAGGGAGCGCGGCAGGTCGAGGTCGTAGTAGAAGCCGTCCTCGATCGGCGGCCCGATCCCCAGCTTCGCCTTGGGGAAGAGGTCGAGGACCGCCTCGGCCATGACGTGCGCCGCCGAGTGGCGCATCCGTTCCAGGTCGTTCATTGGCTCACTCCGTTCGCAGTAGTCGGTCGTCGGTCGTCGGTCGTCGGTCGTCAGTAAGGATCTGGTAATCGGTAGTGGTGGCTGCGTCGGCGTAGGCGGGTGGTGCGCGCCGACGCGCCGATAGTGCCATCGTCGGTCATCGTCATCACCCCCTTTCGCACAGTGGCGGGTGCCGAGTTACAAGTGCCAAGTGTGTCCGTTGTAACTCGGCACTCGCCACTTGGCTCTTAAACAAAAACCCCGGCATCCGCACAGGGACGCCGGGTTCACACCCGCGTGGTTCCACCCATCTTCCGCCCTTTCATCGCTGTATGAAAGGGCGCTCATGGTGCCGGTAACGGTGGCGACCGGAGCGGCCTACGCGGGTGTGGCGATCCACACCGTTCGGCGCTCGGCTCACGGGGGGTCTCCGATGATCCGCCTGCCGCGAAGGTCTCCCACCCGCTGGACCCTCGTCGCTGACGGCGCGCGATCACGGCGCTGTCCCGTTCATAGCCTTGAATCAATCGTAGCGGGCGATGGGGTCGTTGTCAATCCTCGACGCCCACCCTGTCCAGCGCGGTCACCGGATGCCGCTCGTCAATAGCGTGAGATGATGACTGTCGGTACGAATGGCAAGGACTCACGAGTAGGGTAGCAGCAGCGTGAGGATCGACCCGAAAGCGTAGACCGCACAACTGATCAGTAGGAGGATGTGCAGTAGCCCCATCCGCCATCGCTGAATACCAAGCGCGGTTAGGACGAGCAGCGGCGGCATGAGATCGAGCAAGTAACGCGGCCCGTAGATGTTCCCGGGGCTGATCACTAAGCCAATCGGGAGGTAGACGAGCGCGCAGGTCAGGACAAGGCTCCAGACCAGCGGTCGGTGTCGCCAGCGCCAGATGGCATAAGGCGCGCCGAACAAGACCGGGGTCATCCAGAAGAGACCGCCGGCCATGCCGCGGTAATAGATGTCCAGCGGCGAAGCGACGAAATGATAATAGAGGTTGACTGGCAGATAGTGGAGGCTGAAGAGGCCATAGCGGGCGAGATCGCCGCGCAACGACAGATCGATATTGTGCCAGGTGGTACCCATTTCGAGCGGATTGCCGAAGCGGGCGGCGTTGTACCACCCCAGCAGCACCAGCGCAACCAATACCGGGATGATACCGCAGAGGATTGCCCCGACGCGCCAGCGTGCGGGCCGCCCCCAATCGCGCTGGAGGAGATAGTACGCGACCCAGACCCCGTTGAGTAGCAGCGGCACGCGGGTCAGGGCGGCGCAGGCGAAGGCGAGACCGGCCAGGAAATAGTCCCACCTCCCCCGCTGCTTGAGCGCGGCGGCGATAGCGAGCAAGACGCATCCCCAGCCGACGATCTGCGAGGTGTACCAGACCCGACCATAGGGTGCGAGGATGAATAGGACTGAGCCAAAGGCGATTGTCGCCACCAGCAGCCCGCGCCGTTCGATCGAGAGCGGTGCCAGATTGATCTCATCGAGCAGCGCCAGCATCCGCGCGACCAATGCGACCGTGATCGCCCCGAAGATCGCGGTGTAAATCAGGTCGCTCATCCCCACGCCGAATAGCGCGACCAGCGGCATAATCAGGATGGCGGGGAGCGGCGGCCAGTAGAGATATTGCTCCCCGGCATAGTTCACCAGATCAAGCTGATAGCTCGGATGTAAGCGTAAACTCAGGCTCCGATGTAAAAACACGTCGGCGAGATAGTTGAAGTAGCTGGCACGCGAGGCTTGGAAGAGGCTGCCTGGGAGAGCGGCGCGCAGGAGATAGACGACAAGCGCCACTACTAGAAACCGTCTGAATAATCGTCATGGGCGCGCCAGACGGCGGACCATCAGGCGGGTCATGGCGATGTGAATGAGCGCTTCGCCGGTGCTGGTGAGGCGCTCGAAATCCTTGCTGAAACGCCGGTTCTGTCCCAA
>CADCWN010000176.1 GCA_902806415.1 uncultured Thermomicrobiales bacterium
CGCACCCCCTCGGCGATCTGCTCCGGGGTCAGCGCGCAGAACGGCAGGCGCAAGAAACGCTCGCCGTCGCTCGGGGTCGGGAAGAAGCCGCGCCCGTCGCTGAGGCTCAGGCCGACCCCGGCGGCGCGGCGGCCCAGTGCCTCGCTCGTCACCCCCTCCGGCAAGTTGATCGAGAGGAAGAAGCCGCCATCCGGCTCGATCCAACTGGCGTCGGGCAGGAACTCGCGCAGCGCGTCGCCGGTGGCGACGAGACGCGGGCCGTAGAGGGCGCGCAGGCGCTCTAACTGCGGGTCGAGCCAGCCGCGCTGGCAGAACTCGAAGACCGTCGCCTCGCCGATCAGGTTCGGCGTGATGTAGGTGTCGTTCGCCACCTGCGCCAGCTTCGCCACCGTCGCCCGGTCGCCGACGAGGTAGCCGACGCGCACACCGGGGCTGATCTGCTTGGTGAATGAGGACATCTGCAGGGTCCGCGCCGGGGCCAGATCGGCCAGCGACGGCAACTGCTCGCCGCGATAGCGCAGCGGGCGATACGGTGCGTCCTCCAGGAGGCGGAAGCCGTGCTGCTCGGCCAACGCCGCGATCCGCTCGCGCTTGGCGCGAGAGAGGGTCGCGCCGGACGGGTTCTGGAAATCGGCAATCAGGTAGAAGAGTTTCGGCACCCCCCGCTCCAGCGCCGCTTCGAGTGCGGCGAGGTCGGGGCCATCGGCCTCCATCGGGATGCCGACCGGGCGCACGCCGTGGCGGCGCAACAGCGTCAAGGTGCGGTCGTAGGTCGGCGACTCGACGAAGACGACATCGCCCGGTTGCAAGAGCCCCAGCGCGATGAACTCAACGATTTGCAGCGACCCGTTCGCCAGCAGCACCTCGTCGGCGGAGACGCCGTGCCGCGCCCCCAACCACTCGCGCAGCGGCCCGAAGCCCGCGCCCTTGCCGTATTGCATCACGGTCGCGCCGTGCGGCCCGCGAATGATCGCCGCGGCGCACTCCGCCACCTGCTCCAACGGGAAGCTCTCGATCGCCGGCACCCCGCGCGTGAAATCGATCGTCCCTGTCTCCACCCCGCTCGCCGCCATCGCGCCCCCCTCGTGGACCCACGCGACCACCCGCTCGGCCCCACGCCATTCGTCGCGCGAAGTATGTGCCACGGCGGTCCGAAACGGCAACGGTGGCGCATCCGTTTGTTTTTCCGATACCATTGCGACCGCCGCGCGACGGGCAGCCCCCCGCGTTGCCGACCCGCACGCCGCCCGAAGGAGCGATGCCGATGCAAGATGACGCCGTCCCCCAGCGCACGCGGCATGAGGCGAATCGGCGGGCCTGGAACGCCGCAACCCCGGCCCACAACAGCCACAAGGCCGATCAGGCGGCGTTCCTGCGCGCGGGCGGCAGCACCCTCTTCCCGGAAGAGATCACGCTGCTCGGGGATCTGCGCGGCAAGGCGCTCCTCCACCTCCAATGCAACGCCGGGCAGGACACCCTCAGCCTCGCCGCGCGCGGCGCGCGGGTGGTAGGCGTGGACATCAGTGATTACGCAATCGAGTTCGCGCGACAACTCGCCGCCGACGCCGACATCCCCGCGACCTTCGAGCGCGCCGACATCTACGACTGGTTCGCCGAGGCGCGGGCGGCGGGGCGACAGTTCGACCTCGTCTTCTGCTCCTACGGCTTCCTCTGCTGGCTCTCGGACCTGCGCGGCTGGGCGCGCGGGATCGCCAGCGCCCTGAAGCCGGGCGGGCGCTTCGTCGCCGTCGAATTCCACCCGTTCGCGATGGTCTTCGACGACGACTGGTCGCTCACGTCCGATTACTCGACCGGCGGGCGACCGCTCGATTGGCCGTCGGGCGTGGGCGACTATGTCGCCCCTTCCGGCGACGGCCTAACCCCTTCCGGCTGGGTAGAGGGGGTCACCGACTTCCAGAACCCGCATCCGGGTCACGAGTGGCAGTGGGGCTTGGGGGAGGTCGTCACCGCGCTGATCGAGGCCGGGCTGACGCTCGAAACGTTGCGGGAATACCCCTACACCAACGGCGAAAAGAGCTTCGACGGGATGCGCGAGGGGGCGGGCAAGCGGATGTACCCACCGGAGGGGACACCGTCCCTGCCACTGATGTTCGGCCTCGCCGCGCGACGCGGCGCGTAACCTCACGCCCCCGGCAGTCGAACCACCACGCACTATTCCGGAGTGTTGAACAGGCTATTTCAGACTGGGGTCGAACAGAGCACCGTAATCAGCCGCAAGACGCGGTAGGCGTTGAGCATATCCGCGCGGGTGAAGCGCACGGTCCGCCCATCGACGCGGGTGACGTCGTCAATCATCGCGGCGAGGTCGGCGTAGACAGGGCGGGCCAGAGTGACCTCGACAGTCGTCGGGGTCGCCACCCGGAGCGGCGGCACGGCGGGCCGATCATGGAGCACCCGTGCCGCCGCATCGCGCAGCCTGGCGCGAGCGACTTTCGGATGGACACTCTCGGCAGCCATGTGCGCCCGGCTCTCCTTCACCTGGACGGTAACGACCCGCTCGCCCAGGAGGGCCCGCGTCTCCTCCACCACG
>CADCWN010000177.1 GCA_902806415.1 uncultured Thermomicrobiales bacterium
AGCCAGCGCAGCGCGCTGAAGACCTCGCGCAGGTCGTGGTGCCGCTGCGGCGCGTCGGCCCGCATCAGCGTCAGGTACGGGAGGACGCAATGCCACTCCTCATCGCTCACGTCGGTCGGGTACGGCTTCCGCTGCGGCGCGTCCATCCTCGCCTCCTCCTGCAGCGCAAGGCTAACCGCCACCGCGCACAAAGTCCATAAGTGACTCTAGAAACCGTCTGAATAATGGTCAGGCGCGGGCGAGTCGGCGGACCATGAGGCGCGTCATCGCGACGTAGATCAGCGCCTCGCCGGTGGTGCTGAGGCGCTCGAAATCCTTGCTGAGGCGCCGATTCTGCCCCAACCACGCGAATGTCCGCTCCACCACCCAGCGCCTTGGCAACACGCCGCGAAAGCCGGGCGGTGGGATGATTGCCGCCCAGTCGATCACCTCGTCGTCAGCCGCCCAGACACCACGCGGTCGCCGCGGGTGTTTGACGATGTCCACCGTCCAGCCGAGCGCCTGCTCAACCCACGCTTTCCCCCTGCCCGCGCCGTTATACCCGCCATCGAGCCAGAGGTGCGTCAGGCGGGGAAACCGCTCGCGGATCGCTGGCTGGCCCTCCGTTGCCTCCTCCTGGAGCAGCAATTTTATCCCGTCCCGATCGGCGATATTGGCCTCATGCACCGTCGCGCAGAGCACCAACCCCTGCGTGTCGACGAGCACGTGCCGCTTGCGCCCGTTGATCTTCTTGCCGCCGTCGTAACCCCGCGGCCCGCCGGCGCCCGTCGTCTTGACCGACTGGCTGTCCACGATCCCGGCGCTCGGCTGCGCCTCGCGGCCCTGTCGGACGCGCAGTTGCTCGCGTAGGGCGGTGTTCAGCTGTCCCCACGTGCCGTCATCGCGCCACGCCCGAAAATAGTGGTAGACCGTCCGCCAGGGCGGCAGATCGCGCGGGAGCAAGCGCCAAGCGCATCCCCCGCGCACCAGGTAAAAGATGGCGTTCAAGATGACGCGGTAACTGTGGACCCGAGGCCGACCGCGCGGCGACGCCGGCGGCAGATGCGGGGCCAGGAGTTCCCACTCCGCATCGGTCAAATCGGTCGGGTAACCCTGCCGTTCCATGCGCAAAGCATAGCCGCCGCGCTATTATTCAGACGGTTTCTAGCAGCGCAGCAAGCGCGATCACCAGCTCCGCAAAGGGCGGCTGCGCGGGATGCGCGGGTGCAACACCTTCGCCGAGGCGCGGGTGTTCTGCCGGGGGCACGCGTTCCTGCGCAACCCGCGCGGCGCCTTCTACGACCTCGTCGGCACCGTGACGAGCTCGCCAACGCCAGCCATAGTGCGGGTGTGGGTCCCCCTGACGGGTATCCTCTTGGGGCGCTGAAGACCGGGCCTGCCCCAACGCTCTCGCCGGATCCGCCCTGGCACACGCTTCAGCCCGGCCATACCCGCACAACCCAGCAGCACCGTTCCAGCCCTTCGCGCGCCACCCGCCCGACGCCCGGGCCGCGC
>CADCWN010000178.1 GCA_902806415.1 uncultured Thermomicrobiales bacterium
GAGGCGTGCACAATGCTCGGTGTCGGCCGGGCGACGCTCTACGACTTGATCGAGAGCGGGCGACTCCCGGCGTTCCGGCCGGGGAAACGGGCATATCGTATCCCCGGCGAGGCCGTCGAGGCGTTCAAGGAGGCCGAGATCAGGAAGTTGCAGGAATCCCGCCACGCCCCGGGTGGCAAGGAGCACGCATGAAGACGATCGTCATCGCCAATGCGAAAGGTGGCGTCGCCAAGACCACCACCGCGCTCCACCTGGCGGTCGGCTTCGCCGATCGCGGGCTCGACACGATCGCGATCGACATGGATCCGCAGGGGACGCTCTCCCAGCAGCTCGGCGTCCAGGCGACCGGCGAGCCCACGGTGCGCGAGGTGCTCGTGGACGGCCTCTCGCCGCGCGATGCGTTCGTCGCGGTCCGCCCGAATCTGCGCCTATTGCCGGCCAACATCCTGCTCGCGGACGCCGACCTCGCCCTGTCGCAGCTGCACGCCAGCGACCTGCGCCTCCGCCGGGCCCTGCAGGGCACCCGGGCGGACATCGTGGTCATCGACGTCCCGCCGTCGATCGGGAAGCTCACCGTCAACGCGCTCGTCGCCGCCGACGGGTTCATCGCCCCGATCGACAGCGAGATCTACGCCATGATGGGCCTGCAACTCCTCTTCCGCACGGTGGAGACGGTGCGCGAGTACTTCAACCCCGGGCTGCGCTTCCTGGGGCCACTCCTGACCATGGCGGAGGGGCGCACGATCGTCACGCGCGTGGTCGAGGAGGAGCTGCGCGCGCAGTATCCCGAGACCTTCACCACCGTCATCCGCAAGAGCCAGCGGACGAAAGAGGCGGCGATGTCGGGCCAGACGCTCTACGACCTGGCCGGGGCGACGGCGGGCGCCGACTACCGCGCCCTCGTGCGGGAGGTGCTCGCGCGCCTGGGCGACCTCGGCGAGGCGACCGCCGCGGCGGCGATCGCGCAGGAGTGCCGGTGATGGCGGCGAAGCAGGGACAGAACCGGGCCGCGAATCTCCGCGAGTCGATGCGCGCCATGACCACGACCACCCTCCCCTCGCCCCTCGTCGGCAAGCCGGGCCAGCGGCAGATGCCCGGCGCGCTCGTCCTCGAGCGCCGCCTCCTCGAGCCGGATCCCGAGCAGCCACGCAAGGTCTTCGACGAGGCGAAGCTCGAGGAGCTGGCCGAATCGCTCAAGCGCGTCGGCATCCTGCAGCCGCTGCGCGTGCGCCCCGCCGCTCAGGAGGGCCGCTTCATCATCGTCAACGGCGAGCGCCGCTGGCGCGC
>CADCWN010000179.1 GCA_902806415.1 uncultured Thermomicrobiales bacterium
ACCGAGTCGCACGACTTCGAGGCCGCGATGGTCGGCTTCAGTTGGGGTGTCGACCCCGACCAGCAGTCGATGTGGGCGACGCAGTCCTACGGCGGCGGCTTCAACCTCGGCAAGTACTCCAACACGCAGATCGACGACATCCTGGCGAAGGCGCTGGGCGAGCTCGACCAGGAGAAGCGCAAGGCGCTCTACATCCAGATGCAGAACATCCTCGCCGACGAGGTGCCGAGCGTCATCCTCTTCTTCACCCAGGCGCTCGCGGGGGTCAACAAGCGGGTCCACAACCTGTTCCCGAACGCGGTCTCCATCCGCTGGAACGCCCACACATGGTGGGTTGACTAAGCCGCCACCGCGCGCCGGTCGCCGCCTCCGGGTCGGGCGGCGACCGGCGCGCTCCTCTGCGGTGAAGATCCCTGCGCCGGGCTCGTTCGCCACCTCCCCGCCGCACCGGTCGTCGCGAGCAAGAAGTTGGTACACTCCCCATACTGCACGCGATCATCCCCCAGTGGCTGTAGGCCGGAGGACAACAATGAGTGCCTTTTTGATCAGGCGGGTCTTGCAGATTATCCCGCTCCTGATCGGCATCACGATCCTCGTCGTCCTCCTGATCAAAGCCGTGCCGGGCAGTCCGGTGAGCGACCTGGCACTCGTCCCCGGCACGCGCCCGGAGGATGTCGCCCAGATCAAGCGGCAACTCGGCCTCGACCAGCCCCTCTACAAGCGCTACTTCGTCTGGCTCGGCAACGTCCTCCAGGGCGATCTCGGGAAGTCGATGATCAACTACCGCGATGTGCGCGACGAGATCGCCGGTCGCCTGCCGAACACCCTCAAGCTCACCGTCGCCGCCTTCCTCCTGTCGCTCGTCTTCTCGATCCCGATCGGGATCTACTCGGCGATCAAGCGCAACAGCATCTTTGACTACACCGCCACCGTCGCGTCAGTCGCCGGGGTTTCGGTCCCGAGCTTCTGGCTGGCGCTGATGCTGATCCTCTTCTTCGCGGTGCAGCTGCGCTGGCTCCCCTCGGGCGGCACCCAGAACATCGGCGACGGCAGTCTAGTCGATCAACTCAAGCACCTGATCCTCCCCGCCATCACCCTGGCGATCGTCGAGCTGGCGGGCTGGACGCGCTATATCCGCGCGCAGATGCTGGAGGTTATCCGGCAGGATTACATCCGCACCGCGCGGGCGAAGGGGCTGAACGAGCGGCTGATCATCTTCCGCCACGCCTTCCGCAACGCGCTGCTGCCGCTGATCACCCTCTTCGGCCTCTCGATCCCGCAGTTCTTCAGCGGCGCGCTGATCATCGAGACGATCTTCAGCTGGCCGGGGATCGGGCGCCTGACGTTCGACTCGGCGGTGAGCCGCGACTACACGATGATCATGGGCACGGTCCTGCTCAGTTCGACGATGGTGGTGTTGGGCAATCTCCTGGCGGACATTGGCTATAGCCTGCTCGATCCACGCGTCAAACAGGGCTAGCGCCGACTCGGGGCGAGGATACAAGTTCGGCGGCGTGGTGGGGGTGGGGCGGTGACCCGCCCCCCCGCGCACAAACAACGACCCAGGAGGACCGATGATTAGCAGGGGCGACGAGAAGCGCACGGCACAACGCGCCGGGGAGGCGACGACAATCGCCGGGCCGTCGCTCGCGGGGGCGGACCGCGGCCGTCTGACGCGCCAGAAGAGTCCTGGTTACCTGGCGCGCGCCTGGCGACGCTTCCGGCGCAATCGGCTCTCGGTCGTCGCGATGTTCGTCTTCATCATCATGGTCCTCTTCTCCTACGGGGCACCACTCGTCTCCCGCTACGTCACCAACCAGGGGTTCGGCGATCAGAACCTGCAAGCGACCTTCGCCCCGGCGGGCAAGACGATCTCGGCGGTCCAGATCGGCGGGCCGAACAGCGGCAAGGCGACGACCACCAAGTACCTGCTGGGTGCCGATGAATTGGGGCGTGATGTCCTGACCCGCCTCGCCTACGGCGGGCGAATCTCGCTGACCGTCTCGTTCCTGACGCTGGCGATCGCCCTGACGATCGGCCTGCTGATCGGTGCGCTCGCTGGCTACTACGGTGGCTGGGTCGATACCGTCCTGATGCGGCTGGTCGATATCTTCATCTCCGTCCCCGGCCTCTTCGTCCTCATCCTCGTCTCGACCGTCCTCAACAACAACAAGCTGATCACCGGGACGAGCTTCTACCGCACCAACGGCTGGCTGATCCTGCCGTTCGTCATCGCCGTGCTCAGTTGGACCGGCATTTCCCGCCTGATCCGGGGCGAATTCCTGACGATCAAGAATCGCGACTATGTCGAGGCGGCGCGCGTCCTCGGCGGCAGCGACGGGCGGATCATCTTCCGCCACATCCTCCCGAATGTCCTGCCGATCATCATCGTCTGGGCCACCCTGGCGATCCCCGGCCTGATCCTGACCGAAGCGGCGCTCTCCTACCTCGGCTTCGGGGTCCAGATCCCCACCCCCAGTTGGGGCAATATGCTGACCAACTCGACCCAATACTTCTCCCGCTCGCCATCCCTGGTCGTCCTGCCCGGCGCGATGATCTACATCACCGTTATGGCGGTTAACCTGATGGGCAACGGCCTGCGCGACGCCCTCGACCCCCGCCTCAACGACTGAGGGCGGGGGAAACCTCTCCCCGCGGCCCCGGCGGCAACCCTCCCCTACAGGGAGGGTGAGGCTGCGTATTGATGCTGTCACCTTGCCTGATAACCTCCCCGACGTAGAGAGGCACCCCCTCCCCGACGCGGGGAGGGGGCCGGGGGGAGAGGTCCACCCCGAAGCGGTCGCCGCGCCAGACGCTCAGTTGCACGGCCACCGACAATTCGTGCGCGTACCCACAGCGGGATCCTGACTCGACCGCCAGGCCGTCACGGCGTAGAATGGCCGCGCCGCCGGTGTCGGCGGTGCGCGCGCGTCGAGGATGGCGACGCGCGCTGGGGACGATACGGATGGGAGGCTGCGGGTGAGCCAGTTCGGGAGTGTGCCGAAGTGGGAGCATGTCGGTATCTGCGTGCCGCGCGAGAAACTCGCCGCGACGCTGGCGTTCTATGAGGAGGTCTTCGGCTGGCACAAGATCCGCGAAGGTGACACGATGGTCTTCATCGGCGACGGCGACGGCGGGCGGATAGAACTCGTCGTGGATGAGGTGCCGCCGCTGGCGAAGCCGCACCACGGCGCGTTCGTCCTGCCGCTCGATCAGGTCGATGGTGCCGTGGCGATCCTGGAGGCGGCGGGCGCGACCTGCCAGCCGGTCAGCAACACCCCCGCCGGCGACAAGCTCCTTTTCTTCACCGATCCCGCCGGGAACTATATGCAGATCGTGGGACGCGTTAACGCCCTGGGCAAGTAACAAGTGCCGAGTGCCGAGTAGGGGTGCGCGAATACCACGCTGCGCGGGTTCCCTTGCATTGCTTATGCGCGAGGAGACGGGCGGTTGAACCCTGTGCCGGGCACAGGGTTCAACCGCCCGCCAGCGTCAGCACCCGCTGGCGCATGCGCCATAGGTTCCCTTGTCTCTCTCTCGGCACTTGGCACTCGGCACTCGGCACTCACTCCGGCGCTGGCTGGCAGCGCGGGCACAGATAGGTTCCGCGCCCGGCCAGCGTGTACTTCTCGATCGTGGTGCCGCAGCGGTCGCACGCTTCGCCTTTGCGGGCGTGGACGCGCGGGAAGCCGTTAATCTGCGTCGCCTTGCCGTGATGGATCCGCGCGCCGCCGATCGGTAGCGCCTCCTCCAGCACCGCGCGCATCGCCACGCGCAGCCGCGCGGTCTCGGCGGCGTCCAGGCTGCCCGCGCGACGCTCGGGGTGCAGCCTGGCGTGGTGCAACGCCTCGTCGGCGTAGATATTGCCCAGGCCCGCGACGAACGACTGATCGAGCAGCAGCGGCTTCAGCTTCAGGCGCCCGCGCGCCGCCAGCCCCGCAGCCAGACGCTCGGTCGTCAGCGCCGGGTCGAACGGCTCCGGGCCGAGATTGCGCTCGGCCAGGTAGTCACCCAAGATCGCCGCCGGGATGAGCGACAGGCGCGCGAAGTGGCGCGGGTCCTGCAAGTAGACGAGCGTGCCGTCGTCGAACGTCAGCGTCAGGTGGGTGGTCGTCGCGGGCAGCGGCGCGTCGTAGGCCGGGACCGGGTGCCCCGCCACCTCGCGCGCCCCATCCGGGGTGATCGCTGCGACCTGCCCGGTCATCCGCAGGTGCAGGATGATCTGCGGGTCGCGGTCGAAGCGCAGGGTCAGCCACTTCGCCCGCCGCTCGACCGCCAGCAGCCGCGACCCGACGATCCGCTCGATCCCCAACTCCGTGTCGATCGCCTCGATCAGCTTCGGGCGCGCGCAGACCGCCCCGACGACTTGCTTCCCCGCCGCCGCGCGCTCGATGATCCCGCGCACCGTCTCCACTTCCGGTAACTCAGGCATAATCGCTCCGCTGAAGTCGGAACGGGGAACGGGGAACGGGGAATTTGGCGGAGGGTGACGAGCGTTGTGGCACCCCGCAAACCTTCATCCCGCGTTCCGCGTTCCCCGTTCCCCGTTCACTATCTCTCTTGCCGTGGCACGCACGTCTGGATCGGCGTCGTCCAGCGCCGCCGCGAGGTGCGCGCCGAGGAAGCCTGGGCCGAGCAGCCCCGGCGGCACGGCGGCGAGCGCCAGCAGGGTCAGGCGGCGCGTCTCCGGCTCCGGGTGCGCCAGGAAGGGGAAGAGGCGCGGCGCGAGGGTCGGGTTGCCGAGCCGCGCCGCCGCGCGCAGCCCGGCGTGGCGCTCCCCCGTCGTCCCCTCCATCAGCGTCCGCAGTGCCCGCCGCGCCGCATCGACGGTCGCCGGATCGCTCGCTGCGCGCAACGCGACCGCCGCCGCCCCACGCACTGTCAGGTCAGGATCGTGCAACAGCGCCTGATCTTCCGGGCGCAGCGCCCCCGGCGCGTGCATCCCGAGCCAGTCGAGCGCGGCGGCGCGCTCGGCGGCATCGGCGGAGGCGAGGGCCGCGCGGGCGGAGTCGGCGGAAAGCTTGTGTCGAGGCAACGGCTCATGAGGATCGCCCCGGCGATCGGAGCACGGCACTTCCCTCAGCATGGGGGAGCCGAGGGGGCCGTCCCCACTTCGTCGTTCGTACTTCGTACTTTGTACTTCACTCACGACCCACGTCCGCCGCCCGCTTAAAGACGTCCAGCGCCAACCGGCGCGCCTCGGCGTGTTCGACGATCGGCGCGGGGTAATCCGCGCCGATGACGCAGCCGACCTCGCGCTGGACCTCCTCGGGCATCGTCCAGGGTTCGTGGATGTAGCGCGTCGGCACCCGCGCCAGTTCGGGGAGCCAGCGCCGCACGTAGTCGCCCGCCGGGTCGTGGCGCTGCCCCTGGAGGGTCGGGTTGAAGATGCGGAAGTACGGCTGCGCGTCGGTGCCGACCGACGCGGCCCACTGCCAGCCGCCGTTGTTCGCGGCGAGGTCGCCGTCGGTCAGGTGGGCCATGAAGTGCTCCTCGCCGACGGCGTAGTGGGTCAGCAGATGCTTCGTCAGGAACGAGGCGGTGATCATCCGCGCGCGGTTGTGCATCCAGCCGAGCGTGACCATCTGGCGCATCGCCGCGTCCACGATCGGGTAGCCGGTGCGGCCCTCGCGCCAGGCCGTGAGGTGATCAGGGTCGTTGCGCCAGTCGAGGCGCGCGTAGGCCGCGTTGAACGGCTCGCGCGTGACGCGCGGGTGGTGGAAGAGGATTTGGGTGTAGAAATCGCGCCAGCAGAGCTCCGAGCGAAAAGTCGCGCGCCCGGCCCCGCCGCCGCCCGCCCGCGCCAGCACCTCCACCGGCGAGAGCAGTCCCCAGTGCAAATCCTGGCTCAGTCGCGAGGTGCCGTCGTCCGCGAGTTGGTCGCGCGCCTCATCGTAGTCGGCGAGCCCATCGGCGACCCAGGCGTCCAGTCGCGATCGCGCCGCCGCCTCGCCCGGCTCGGGGATCTCGCGCGCGGTCGGGGCGGTGGGGCCGAGGGCGTCGAGCGCGGGAGGCGTGCCGACCCGCAGGCGCGGGGGCGTCGGGATCGTCCCCGGCGCGGGCAGGACGGCGCGCGGTCGGCGCAGCTCCCAGCAGCGGCGATACGGCGAGAAGACGGTGTAGCCCTGCCCCTCGGCGCTGACGATCCCCTCGGGCTCGTGGACGAGCAGGCCGCGCTTCGCGGCGAAGCCGATCCCGCGCCCCGCCAGCGCCGCCGCGACCCGCCGATCGCGCCCGCGCGCATAGGGGGCGTAGTCACGCGTGACGTAGACCGTGCTCGCCCCGACCTCCGCCGCGAACTCCGCCACGACCACTTCCGGCTGGCCGACGCGGATCGCCAGCCCGCCGCCGCGCTCGCGCAATCCCTCGCCGAGCGCCCGCACCGACTCCCGCATGAACCAGACCCGATTCGGCGCGGGCCAGCGCCCGCGCAGCAGTGCCTCGTCGAAGACGAACAGCGGCGCGACGAGTCGCCCCGCCGCCAGCGCCGCCGTCAGTGCCGGGTGGTCGTGGAGGCGCAGGTCGCGCCGGAACCAGATCACGATCGGCCCGGTCCCCCGCCCATCATCGTGTTGCGCATCGCCCCCGGCCATCCTCTGCCCATCCGTCGCCCCGCGCGCCGCAACGGGCGCGGCGAGACGCATCCTCCCCCGGCGCACCGATAACGATAGCACACGGCGAGGGGGTGGGGACAAGCGGGGCGGGGAATGACGAGGGATCGACCGATGACCACCCATCGGTGGCGACGTAGGGGCGTATTGCATACGCCCGCCCGCCGTCCTACCACTCACGTCGGCAGAAACCCGAGCGTGGGCCACCCCGCTACGGGTCATCAATACTTTTGTCTGACCTTTTGGCCTACAACTGGTCTTGCAAAAATCGCCGGATGTGGTATCCTCTGGTTAAGACGAAACGCAGCCCTGCGTATCGTCGCGAGAAGCGCAACGGAAGGAGGGTGGAGCCATGCCACCGAAGACGTTCGCAGCAGCGGGTCACCGCCCCATTCTCGCGGGTGCCTGAGCAGGCAAAGCCCCACCGCAATCCGGGAGGTCCACGACCCTCCGAGCACGCGGGGCGTGATCATTACCCATGAGACGCAGGGCAGTGCGGGCAATCAGCGATCTCAGGTGCGAAGAGATCCTGATACGTCACAAGGTGATGCTATGATCGAGGGCGGGAAAATTCCCGCCCTCTCTGCTTGTGCGGCGGAGCGCCGCCCGATCTTCGCCGCAGCACCCCACCGCCACCGCGACCCTGGATCAAGCGTCGGCTGGCGGCTGAAGCCGCCCGCCATACCCTCGCCCCGCCGCCCCATCCGCTCCCCCGGTGGCGCGCGGCCCGCTCGCGGGCGTAGAATCGCCGCTGTGGGCGATCGGCGCGACGATGACGCGCGCCGCGATGCAGCGTAGGGAGGGACACGGTGATGACGGCCGAGGGGACGCGAGTCGAGCGCGACTCGCTGGGGGAATTGCGGGTGCCGGTCAGCGCCTACTATGGCGTCCAGACGATGCGCGCCAAGGAAAACTTTCCGATCAGCGATCTGCGCTTCCCGCGCCGCTTCATCCGCGCGATGGGGCAGATCAAGGGGGCGGCGGCGCAGGTCAATCTCGAACTCGGCCTGCTCGACCGCCAGATCGCCGAGGCGATCGTCGCGGCGGCGCGCGAGGTCGCCGATGGGAAACTCGACGACGAATTTGTCCTCGACATCTTCCAGACCGGCTCCGGCACCTCGACCAATATGAACGCCAACGAGGTCCTCGCCTCACGCGCCAACGAGATCCTCGGCGGCGAGCGCGGCGCGAAGAGCCCGGTCCACCCGAACGATCACGTCAACATGGGGCAATCGTCGAACGACGTGATCCCGACCGCGATCCACCTCGCCGCCCTCGCCGGGATCTACGAGGACCTGACGCCCGCGCTCGCCCGCCTCGAAGAGGCGCTGTGGCGCAAGGCGCAGGAGTTCATGCCGATCATCAAGACCGGGCGCACCCACCTCCAGGACGCGACGCCGATCCGACTCGGCCAGGAGTTCGAGGGCTACGCCGGCCAGATCGAGCGCGGGCGGCGGCGACTGGAATATGCGGTCGGCGAACTGCGCGAGGTCGCGCTCGGCGGCACCGCCGTCGGCACCGGGATCAACACCCACCGCCAGTTCGCGGAGCGGGTCTGCGCCCTGGTCAGCCGGGGGGCGGGCTACGAGATTGTCGAGACGACCAACCACTTCCAGGCGCAGAACACCCTCGATGGCGCCGTCGCCGCCAGCGGCGCGCTGAAGACGATCGCCGTCAGCCTGCTGAAGATCGCCAACGACATCCGCTGGCTCGGCTCCGGCCCGCGCGCCGGGATCGGGGAACTCGACCTCCCGGCGGTCCAGCCCGGCTCGTCGATCATGCCCGGCAAGGTCAACCCGGTGATCGCCGAGTCGGTGGCGATGGTCGCGGCGCAGGTGCTGGGCAACGACGTGACGATCAACATCGCCGGGAGCTCGGGCAACTTCGAGCTGAACGTGATGATGCCGATCGCCTCGTACAACTTGCAGCAGTCGATCGCCATCCTCGCCACCGCCTGCGACAACTTCGCAGCGCAGTGCATCGAGGGCTTGCGGGCGACCGAGCGCGGCCCGCAGATGGTCGAGCAGGGCTTGATGGTCGGCACCGCGCTCGCGCCGCGGATCGGCTACGACGCCGCCGCCAATATCGCCAAGCTGGCCGCCAAGAGCGGTCGCACGATCCGCGAGGTGGCGCGCGAGCAGACCGACCTCACCGAGGACGAGTTGACCGATCTCCTCGACCCGGCCAGCATGACCGAGCCCGGCACCACCCTCGGCCCGGCGGGCGGCTGAGGCAAATGACGAGTGACGAGTGACGAGTGACGAATATGGGGCGACGGAGGCTCTGCGATAACCTTTCGTCGTCCAAACTATTCGTCACTCGTCACTCGTCACTCTAGAAGAGGCCCGGAATCTTCATCCCGCCGGTGAGCGCGCCGAACTTCTGCCCGGCCAACTCCTCGGCCTTGTCCATCGCCTGCTTGACTGCGACGACCAGCAGGTCTTCCAGCGTCTCCACGTCCTCGGGGTCCACGACCTCGGGGGAGAGTTTGATCGCCTTCAACTCCTTCAGGCCGGTGACCTCGACCGTCACCGCGTCGCCACCGGCGTTGCCGGTCACCGTCGTCTGCCCCAATTCCTCCTGGATCTTCGCCATCCGCGTCTGCATCTGCTGCATCGCCCGCATGTTCGGCTGCATCACCACGCTCCTTTTCCGTTTCTCGGGCCGCGCCCGGTGTGCCCGGCACCGCCGCGCGGCCCCACGGTGCCAGTATAACAAACGCGGTTTCGGCACTCGGCTGGACATCCTTTCGCATCGGGGCGTATGCGCGAGTCGGTGCCAACGCTGGCAGGCGGTTGAAACCGCCCGCCCCCTCGCGCATCAACCCCGCCTCGCGCCCCCGCCCGTCTTGCCCGACCGTGGCGCAGCGACTAGACTCCCCAGCAGCGCGAAGGGCGCGCGGCGGTGGGGAGGCGGTCGGCGACGATGCGATGGCTCGGCAGTTCGGCGGGGGTGGCCCCCAAGCGCGCGGCGACGGGCGCGGGGAACGAGAACACGGGGCGGGTCGTCGATCGGCTCGCCTGGCCGATCATCGCCGACGGCCTCTTCATGACCGCGCTCGAACTGACGAATCTGGCCCTGCTCGGCCGGCTCGGCACGACGGTCATCTCCGGCGTCGGCGCGGCGACGCAACTCATCCAGCTCGGGATCGCCACGATCACCGGGGCCAGCGTCGGCGGGATGGTGCTGGCGGCGCAGATGCGCGGCGCGCGGGACCGCGAGGGCCAGGGGCGGATCGTCGGGCAATCGCTGCTCCTCGGCCTGATCATCGGGATCCTCTTCGGCCTGCCCGCGCTCGTCTTCGCCAATCCGCTGCTCCAACTGATCGGGGCGAACGACGCCGTCGCCGCCCAGGGGATGATCTATCTGCAGATCACCGGGTTCGCCTTCCCGGCGCTGGCGATCATGACGGTCGCCGCCGCGATCCTGCGCGGGCTCGGCAATAGTCGCACCCCGATGCTCATCACCGGCCTGACGAACCTGATCAACATCGCGGTCGCGGCGAGCCTGATCTTCGGCCCGCCGCAACTCGGCGTCGCCGGGGCGGCGACCGCCGCCGCGATCGCCCGCGTCGCCGGTGCCGGGTTGCTCCTGGCGACCCTCTGGCGCTCGGGCCTGCTGCGCGGGGCGCGTTTCTGGCCCGACCTCGGGGCGATCCGTCAGGTGTTGCGGATCGGCCTGCCGTCGCTCGGCGAGCAACTGGTCCTCAACTTCGGGCTGCTCGGCTACGGCCTGATGGCCTTGCAACTCGGCACGACCGTCTTCGCCGCGCAGCGCGTCTGCCTGACGCTGATCGGCCTCGCCTGGATGCCCGCGTTCGGCTACGGCTACGGGGCGACCGCCCTCGTCGGGCAGGCGATCGGTGCCATGTTGCCGGACCGCGCCCGCCTCCTGGCGCGGATCGCCGCGACCCACGCGATCGCCTGGATGTCCGGCCTCGCGGTCGTCTCCTTCCTCATCGCGGAGCCGCTCGTCGGCCTCTTCACCGAGGATCCCGAGGTGCGCTCGCTCGCCGCCACCGGGCTGCGCGTCCTCTGCTTCGGCCAGCCGTTCTGGGGGCTCGGCCAGGTCTACGCGGGCGCGCTGCGCGGCGCGGGTGACACCCGCTTCCCGCTGCTGGCGACGACGGCGGGGGTCTGGTTCGTCCGCCTGCCGACCGCCTGGTTCTTCGGCCTCTTCCTCGGCTGGGGGCTGTCCGGCCTCTTCATCTCGAACAGCGTCGATGCGGCTACGCGCGCGGCGTTCGTCACCTATCGCTTCCTGCGCGGGCGCTGGCGGGAGCGGCTGACGGCGCGGGCGGCGTGAAGAAGGGAGGACAATGGGATTTTAAGCACAGAGCGCACAGAGAGGGGACGAGAGAACGAGAGAAGGGCGAGAGTAGGGAAACGCGGGGATGGATAGAGAGAGGCGAAAGGGGTGGGAAAGGCGAAGGGATGTATTTGGGGCGGCGCTCCGCAATCAGCTACCAGGTCGGGCAAAACTGGCCCCACCCTCCCGCTTCAGGGGAGGGTCGCCGCCGCAGCGGCGGGGAGGGGTCATCCCACCTCACCATCTAGCACTGTTCCGCTATATCCACCCCGCTCCACTTCTATGTTCTTCATCCATCATCGTTCTCTCGTCCTTCTCTCGCCCCTCTCTGCGTTCTCTGTGTTCTCTGTGGTTCAACCCCGCGTCCCTTCCCTGTGCGCTCCGTGCGCTCTGTGGTTCAATCCCCTCGTGAACGACGTTGGAGGAACCGATGCCTGCACTCGAAGGGCTGCGCCTGACGCCGACCTACCACGAGCGGGTCTGGGGCGGGCAGCGGCTGCGCCCGGCCAGCCCGCCGATCGGCGAGGGCTGGATCGTCCACGAGCATGGTCGGGTCGCGGGCGGGGCGTACGCGGGGCGCACGCTGGCAGAGCTGACCGCCGAGTACGGCGAGGCGCTGCTCGGGCGGGTCCCGCTGGCGCGCACCGGCGACCGCTTCCCGCTGCTGATCAAGATCCTCGACGCGGCCGACTGGCTCTCGGTGCAAGTCCACCCGAACGACGAGCAGGCAGTCGCGCTCGAAGGGCCGGGCCACTTTGGTAAGACCGAGGCGTGGCACATCCTCGAAGCCGCGCCCGGCGCGCAACTGATCGCCGGGCTCAAACCCGGCACGACGCGCGACGCCCTCGCGAGCGCTATTCGCGGCGGCACCGTCACCGACCTGTCGCGTTATCTGACAGTGAGCGCGGGCGATACGGTCTTCATCGGCGCGGGGACGGTCCACGCCCTCGGTCCCGGCCTCCTCCTCTACGAGGTGCAGCAGACCTCCGACATCACCTACCGGGTCTTCGACTGGGATCGCCCGCAATCGGCGGGGCGCGCCCTGCACATCGAGCAGTCGCTGGCCGTCGCCGACCCCGCCCCCACGGGCGCGGTGCAGCCACCCCCGCCCGATGGCGAGGCGATCGGGCCACTCATTGCCTGCCCCTACTTCACCCTTGAGCAAGTCGTCGGGCAGGACGCCGCGCTCGACCTCGACACGGCGGGCGAGTCGTTCCACGCGCTGACGCTGATCGAAGGGGCGGCGGAGATCGCCGGGGCGGGCTGGCGACAGACCCCCGCGCGGTTCGAGACGGTGGTGGTCCCGGCGTCGGTGGGGGCATATCAGGTCCGACCGCAGGGCGAATGCCGCCTGCTCAAGGCGAGCGTGGTGTGAGCACGGGCGCGGCGGGCAGCGACCCCTGGCAAAGTCTCGCCGACTGTCGGCGGCTGATCGTCATCGGCACGAGCGGTGCGGGGAAGACGACCCTGGCGCGAGAGCTGGCGTCCCTGCTCGGCAGCCCGTTCGTGGAACTGGACGCGCTGCATTGGGACCCGAATTGGACACCAGCGCCGCCCGAAACATTTCGGGCGCGGGTGGCGGCGGCGACGGCGGGCGAGCGCTGGGTCGTCGATGGCGGCTACAGCGCGGTCCGCGATCTCCTCTGGCCGCGCGCCGATACGCTGATCTGGCTCGACTACCCAATCCGGGTCAATCTCTGGCGCTTGCTGCGCCGCACCTGCCGCCGGATTGCTACCCGCGCGGAACTATGGAATAGCAACCGCGAGTCGTTCCGCCTCGACTTCCTCAGCCGCGACTCGCTTTTCGTCTGGGTCTTGAAGACACATCGGCGGCGGCGGCGCGAGTACGCCCGCCTCCTCGCCCGCCCCGAATACGCCGCGCTGACCGTCGTGCGGCTCCGCTCGCCGCGCGCGACCGAGCGCTGGCTGGAAACGGCGGTGGGCCAGTGGGCCAGTGAGCCGGTGGGCCAGTAGGGGACGGAGACAGACGAAGCGCCGCTTCTCCCCGTCTCACCGGCCCACCGGCCCACCGGCCCACTCACAACTACTTCAGCCCGTACTGCCCCGGCGCACTATTAAGGCAATCGGCGATCCGGTCGCAGGCGACGCGCAGGGCGCGCTCGACCCCCCAGGAGGTGTGGAACGCCGTCACGCGGCAACCGATCTCGTCGATCGACTCCCCCTGGGCGTACCAGAAGATGATCCGGGTCAGGCGTTGCTGATAGTGGAAGGGGCAGGAGACCACGTCGGGCGTCGGCGGGAGCCAGTCGTCCGAGCGCGCGACGCAGCGGCTGACGGCCCGCCCGCGCTCGGTCCCCGCGCCCTCGCGCAGCAACTGCTTCACCTCGCGCCCGGTGAAGCCGGGGGTGCGAATCAGCCAACCGCAGCGCCCGACGGGCAGGAGTCGCCGGGGATCGAGCGATTTCGTGGTCAGGGACATGGCGCACCTCTCCGCACTGCTGGGCCGAGACCCGTGAATCGTGGCCGGGGTTGACCGTACCGATTCTGTCGTGTGCGCTTCGCGGACGCCTGCGGGGTTAGCTGTCGGGTTCGGGCGGGAAGCGGTCGGCGCCCTACACGCCGGGGTCGGCGCGATTCACCCCAAGTCTGTCGGGTTCCCCGTCCGGCCATCGACCTGGCCGGTTCGGCGCGGCGGGTCGGGCGCGGCCTTCGCGGCCTTGCCCGATCGATCATCTGGGCGACGACGGCGACGTTAGCAACCAATCATATCAGGTCGCCAGAGCACTGGCTACCACCAATTTGTACGGGCGCCGCAACCTCCCTTCACTAACGCCGGACCCGCCCCGATAGTTCCGTGCGGCACCCTCGGCGGCGCGCACGATTGAACGCTCGATCGTGGTGGCGGCACCCCGACAAGGTACTCATCCTCTTCCCCCAATCTTCCCATATCCTTTCCCCGGTCGCCGCGACATACTGGAAAGGGCGCGATCCCGACGCGCCCCATGCTGTCGTGCCGGAAAGGGCCACCCGATGCGCCGATCCCACCTCCTCGCGCTCTGCCTCTGCTTCTTGCTGGTCGCTTGCGGCGGCAACGCCCCCGCCGACGGGGACGCGCGGGCCGCCGACGCAGCAGTCGCCACGCAGCCCGCCGCGACCGCCACGATCGCCCCGACGCCAACGATCCGACCGACGGCCACGGCCACCGCGAAGCCGCCGACCGCGACCACGACCCGACCGCGACCGACGCCGACCGCGACGCTCGCCCCGACCGTCGCCCCGACCCCCGTCGCGCCGCGCGTGGCGCTCACCAGCACCGTCGCCGAGGCGACCGGGCGCTGCCGTGTGGGACTCCCCGCCGGGTTTGTCGCCGCCGCGACGCCGCCCGATACCTGGTCCTCGTCCGATCGCTTCATCTCCGTCAGCCTCGCCGTGCCAGAGGGCACGACGAATCCCACGCTGGCCGAGGTGACCGCGCGCGGCGTCGCCGGGGTGCAAAGTCGCCTCACCGAGTACCAGGAGGAGCCGCAGGTGCGAGGCGCGGGGACACAGCGGGTCGATTTTACCGGCAGGAGTGGCGATAAGCGGGCCTGGGGCAGCCTCTACGTGCGGCAGTTCGGGCTCGACTTCTGCCAGCTCACCGTCATCGCCACCGCCGGCACAACAGCCCTCCTCGACCCGCTGACCGAGACGATGACCGGCTCGCTCGCCGCCGTCAATCCGCGCCCCGCGCCCGTCGCCTATCTCGCCCTCGGCGACTCCTACGCCGCCGGGGTCGGTGCCGCCGATCCGGCGACCGGCGGCTACGCCCCGCGCTTCGTCGCCGCGATCAACGATGGGGGTGTACCCCCGATCGGGGTCAAGAACCTCGCCATCCCCGGCGCGACGAGCGCGGACTTCTTCGGCGACTGGGCCTCGGCGGGCAAGGCCGGGAAGTCGCCACTGGCGGACGCGGTGCGCGCGCTCGAAGCGGGCGGGATCACGCTGGTGACGATCGAGATCGGGGGCAACGACATCCTGCGCCTGTTGAAGCCGGGGCAGCCGTGCGCCGAGGCCGCGATCGAGGGCGAGCCGTGCCTGGCGGCGATGCGCGAGGCGTTGCGGACGATGACCGCGCCCAACCTCCCGCTCATCCTCGGCGCGATCGTCGAGGCGGCGCAACCGGGGACGCGCATCCTGATCCTGAACTATCCCAACGCCTTCTCGACCGGGCGGGAGACCGTCGCGGAGACGCGCACCGACAGGGCGATCGGTGAACTCAACGGGCTCATCGCGGGCAACGTGCGCGAACTGGACGCGCGGGCCGCCGCGCGCGGCGTCACCGTCACGCCGGTCGATCTCGCCCCGCTCTTCGCCGGGCAGGCGGGCAAACTGACCCACATCCTCGATCAGACGCCCGACATCCACCCGACCGACGCCGGGTACATCGCTATCGCGGAGGCGCTGCTGCGCGCGTACAAGAAATGAGACCGAGGCAAGAAACCAGCCCCACCATGGCAACAGCACCACACAGTAGCCACAAACGTCCCAGCGAGCCCCCTCTCCTAGAATTGAGAGAGAGGGTGCCGAGCGCACATTGTCCTGACTTGCAGCAGGATGAATCCGGTTCATCCGGAGCGAGGCGGGGGTGAGGGCCGCCCCTCCCTCACGACTCACCACTCCCGACTCTCCATCGCCTGCCGCCGCGCGCCCGGCTCGTCCCACTCGACCGAGGGGGCCTTGTGGAGGCGCAGGCCGGGGAGAGCGGGACCGATCGGCGAGTGCCGTGTATCCGCCGTGCGCTGGCGGACGGGCTGATCGCACGCCTCGGGGCGTAGGGTGCCATCTGCCCAACCAGATCCTCCCCGCGCATCTATCTCGGCAAGCAAGCGAAAGCTGGCGACACCTCGGTGGCCCCTCGTCTATAATGCCCGCACCAGAAGTGATACCAAAAGATCTCGCGGGGTGCGGCGCGGCACGCTAACCAGGTACGGCACGGCTCGATGAATGGAGGGCAGGGTGCGACGCACATTAGTCTTGCTGGTGCTACTGGCCCCCGGCCTGCTGGGGCTCGCCGCACCCGCACCGGGTGCCGTGGCGACGACCGCGGCGAGCGCGCCGGGGCTGGAGCGTTGTTTCGCGGAGACGGGGAAGTGCATCCGGGGGCTGTTCTACGCCTACTGGTTGGAAAATGGCGCGCTGGAACGGCAGGGCTACCCGCTCACCGACGAGTTCGATGAGACGGACCCGGCGAGCGGGCAGACGCACCGCGCCCAGTATTTCGAGCGGGCGCGCTTCGAGTACCACCAGGAGTTGGTGAATACGCCCTATGTGGTGCTGCTCGGCGCGCTCGGGCGGCAGGAGTTCGCGGCGCACTACCCGCAAGGTCGCCCGCCCACGAATACGACCGGCGAAGCCTGCTTCGCCCAGACGGGGCGCTGCATCGCGGGAGCCTTTCGCGACTACTGGGAGCGGACGGGCGGGCTGGAGCAGCACGGCTACCCGCTCAGCGACGAGTTCACCGAGCGCAGCCGCAGCGACGACAAAGACTACACGGTGCAATACTTCGAGCGGGCGCGCTTCGAGTACCACCCGGAGTTCGCCGGGACGCCCGCCGCCGTCCTCCTGGGGTTGATCGGCGCGCAGCAGTTCGCCGCGCGCTACCCGCACGGGCAGCCGACAGCGCAGACCGGGCCAGCGATCAATGTCTGGGCGGCGACGACTGGGGCGATCAGCCCGGCGCTGGCCGACATCCCGCCGCGCGTCTACGTGCCGGACGAGTTGCGCGGCGACATCGCCGTGATCGACCCCCAAACCTTCCAGATCGTCGATCGCTACCCGTCCGGCAAGACGGCGCACCACGTCGGCCCCGGCCCCGACTTCTCGAAGCTGTACGTGAACAACATGGGCTCGAACACGCTGCTGGAGATCGACGCGCGCAGCGGCAAGCCGACCCGCACGATCGCCGCCGCCGTGCCGTACAACCTCTACTTCACGACCGACGGCAGCAAGGCGATCGTCGCGGCCGAGCCGAACAACCGCCTGGATTTCTACGACCCCGTCAGTTGGCAATTAATCAAGAGCCTGCCGATGGGCTGCTCCGGCGTCGATCACCTCGACATGTCGGCCGACGGGCGCTACCTGCTGGTGAGTTGCGAGTTCGACGGGCAGGTGATCAAGGTCGATACGGTGCGGATGGCGGTCGTCGGGCGCGTGGCCCTCGGCGGGCTGCCGGTGGACGTGAAGCTGTCGCCCGACGGGTCGGTCTTCTACATCGCCAATCAGGGGCGGCACGGCGTCTCGATCGTGGACCCGATCGCGATGCGCGAGATCGGCTTCTTACCGACCGGCCAGGGGGCGCACGGCATGGCGATCAGCCGCGACACCAGGAGCCTCTACGTCACCAACCGTCTCGCCGGGACGATCTCGGTGATCGATTTCGCGACCGGCACGATCGGCGCGACCTGGTATATCGGCGGCAGCCCGGATATGGTGCAAGTCTCCCCGGACGGCACGCAACTCTGGACCTCGGGCCGCTTCAACGGCGCGGTCTACGTCGTGGACACCGGGAGCGGCCAACTCATCCAGGCGATCCGCACCGGCACCGCGCCGCACGGCTTGGCCTACTTCCCCCAGCCGGGGCGGATCAGCATCGGGCATAACGGAGTCTACCGGTAGAGGGTCGCAGATCGAAGGTCGAAAGTCGCAGAGCGACAGTGGCGACCGGGGGAAGCTGTCCGGGCCCGATGCGGCACGGCGGCGCCGGTCTCGTCGCGCCGCAACGCCCCGTGTGCAACGCCAACAGACCAATAACGTGCCGCTGCTATACTTGCCTCGGCATCTACCGGCATCCATATCCTCGCGTGGAGGGGGCGTTATGACCACCGCGACAAAGCTGGTGACAGCGGAAGAGTTCTGGCTTTTGCCAGACAACGGGGGACGTCGAAGCCTCGTTCGCGGGGAACTAGAGGAGACAATGCCGCCCGGATTGCGTCACGCCTTCACCGCCGCAATCTTCTGCCAGCGTCTTGCTCGTTGGGCCGAGGAGGGGAAGGCGGGGATGGTCGGTGTGGAGGGGGGCTTTATCCTCGCGCGCGATCCCGACATCGTGCGTGCGCCCGACGTGTTCTTCGTGCGGCGTGATCGCGTGGAAGGGGGAGATATTACCGAGAAGTTTGGTGCCTTCGCGCCCGACCTCGCCATCGAAGTCGTCTCGCCATCCGAGACAGCGCAAGAAGTGCGCGAGAAGGTGAGCGACTTCCTCACTGCCGGGACCGCGCTCGTCTGGGTTGCCTACCCAAAGAGTCGGGAGGTGGTCGCCCACACCCCCGACGGCCTCGCGCGCACCCACCGCTCCGACGACATCCTCACCACGCCCGACGTCCTCCCCGGCTTCTCCTGCCCGGTCGCCGCGCTCTTCCCGTGAGGGACGGCGTTCGCTCACCACAGCATAGCTGGTACGACGAAAACAGCGCTGGCCCTATTCGGGCCAGCGCTGTCCGGCATATGCAGCGACGCCGCGCGATATGTTTCGCCCTTGCTCGTCGGGTCCGACCCAGCCCCACCCTCCCTTTCAGGGGAGGGTCGCCGCGCAGCGGCGGGGAGGGGTCATCCCATCCCCGCCACCCGACAACCGTGTGCGCGAGGAACCCTTACGTGATGTGCGCCCCGCGCGTGTTGACGTAGACCGCGTAGATCGACTGGCTCGCGGTGATCATCAGGCGGTTCCGCTTGGGAGCGCCGAAGGCGAGATTAGAGGCGGTGTCCCTACCGCCCGCTTTGTGCACTTCCGGCGCGGGGCGGGCTTCAGGGAGAGTTCCAGCTCGAGCGCGTCGAATACCGTCAGCATCGTCTTCAAGGTTGGGTTGCTCCCTTCATAGGTCAGCAACCTCCTGACAGAGGCGGGGTTCACCCCCATGCGATGTGCCAGGTGCGCCTTGGAAAGGCCAGCCTTTTCCCGCTCGGCCTCCACCTTCTGGAGAATCTCGCGGAAGGTGATGGTTGAGTGGGATGTCCGCTTGTACTCCTCGCGAACCTCGGGATCATCGAGCAACCGTGCACGGAGCTCCTCCCACTCGCCGGTGTTCTCGATAGTCTCGGTCTTATCGGCCTCGGCATTCATGTTCACGATATCTCCCCGCTGTCAGAATCAGTCCCGTGTAGCGCTTGAAATGCTGACGTTCAGCGTAACATTACCGTATAACAGTCGGCGCGAACTTGATCGACCTATGAAAATATCAGCCCGCGCAAGCGGGTGTATGCTGTGCGGCGCCGCAAGGTTCGTGGCCGCAGGCCCGCGAGGCGCGGCCTTGTCCTGTGCGCAGTCACAGGGTTCAGTTGCCAGCTACTTATGAGTAAACGATGCAACACGCCGACATCCTGCGCCAACGACTCTGGAATCAGCGGGTCGCCGGGTCGCCGTTTGACGCACCGGAGACGATGGTGCGGGCGTTGGTCGGCGTCCAGTCACAGGATTACCCCGGCGCGCGGTGGTCGGTCGGGCAGCGCACGCGCGATTGCACCGATGCCGACGTGGCACGGGCTTATGACGACGGCAAGATCTTGCGGACGCATCTGCTGCGCCCGACCTGGCACTTCGTGGCCCCGGACGATATTCGCTGGATTCTCGAGCTCACCGCGCCGCGCGTCCACGCCCTGAATGCCCCCTACTATCGCAAGTTCGGGTTAGACGGGGCCGTGCTCGCTCGCGCCCAGGGTGTCATCGAGGGGGCGTTAGGGGGCGGCGAGGGGCGCACCCGCGCGGAACTGGCCGCGACCCTGGCGGGCGCGGGGATCGTCGTCGAGGGGTTGGGGCTGTCCTACACCATGATGCACGCGGAACTGGAGGGACTGATCTGTAGCGGCGCGAATCGTGGCAAGCAGCAGACCTACGCCCTGCTCGAAGCGCGCGCACCCGGGGCGCGGAGCCTGCCGCGCGAGGAGGCGCTCGCCGAACTGACGCGGCGATTCTTCGTTGGGCATGGCCCGGCCACCCTGAAGGACTACGTCTGGTGGGCAGGGTTGTCGGTCGCCGAGGCGAAGCGGGGGGTCGAATCGGTGCGGGGGGCGCTGGCGCGCGAGATCGTCGGGGGCGTGACCTACTGGTTCAGTCCCGCGATGCAGCCTGCGCCGCCGACAGACGTCATGATCGCCCACTTGCTACCGGAATATGACGAGGCGATGCTCGCCTACAAAGACCTCGGCTTCCCCGACCTGCCCTGGACGAAGGAGCGCGCGGCCTGGCACGACGGCTACTACCGCCCGATCATCATCGGCGACGCGCGGGCCGGCACCTGGCGACGCACGGTCGGCAAGGGCGCGATGACGCTGGAAGTGAACCTCTTCGTCACGCTTGATACAGCGCAGTTGCGGGCGCTTGAAGCGGTCGTCGCGCGCTACAGCATCTTCATGGGCTTGCCCGTCGCGTTAGTCATGGGTGGCTGAGCGATTTGGGCATGGGATGACCCCTCCCCACCGCCGTCGCGGCGACCCTCCCCTGAAAGGGAGGTTGGGGTGAGCTTGCTGCAGGACATAGGTGCTCGTGAAACCGCCCAATCAGCCGCCCGGCTGCAGATTTGGCCCGCGCGAGTAGAGTTCCGTGAGGGCCTTGAGTCGTCCCTGGAGCACCGTGGTCAGCAGCGCCGGGTCGTAGCGCCAGGCCCAGTTGCCGCCGCCCGTGCCTGGGGTATTCATCCGCGCCTCGGAGCCGAGTTCCAATAGATCTTGCAGCGGCATGATCGCGGTTTGCGCGACGGAACCGAGGGCGAGGCGGATCAGTTGCCAGGCGATCGTCTCGCCGGTCGGGCGCTGGCCCAGGTAGCGCGCCAGGAAGTCGCGCTCGTCCGCGCTGGCGGTCGCCCACCAGCCGCGCGTCGTGTCGTTGTCGTGCGTGCCGGTGTAGACGACGCAGTTCGGCTCGTAGTGGTGCGGCAAATAAGGGTTGCCCGGGTCGGAGGGGGCGAACTGGAGGACCTTCATGCCGGGCAAACCAAAGCGGTCGCGCAGGGCCAGCACGTCATCGGTGATCAGACCCAGGTCCTCGGCGATGATCGGCAGGTCGCCGAGTTGCGCGCGCACCGCGTCGAAGAACGTTGCGCCCGGTCCGGTGACCCAGCGGCCATTGATCGCGGTCTGCTCATCGGCGGGGATCTCCCAGTAGGCCGCGAACCCCCGGAAATGGTCGATCCGCACCAGGTCGAAGAGGGCGAGCGACGTGCGGAGCCGCGCCACCCACCAGTCGTAGTCGTCGCGCGCCATCACGTCCCAGCGATAGAGCGGGTTGCCCCAGAGCTGCCCCGTCTCGCTGAAGTAGTCGGGCGGCACGCCGGCGACGCCGGTCGGTCGGGCCGCGCCATCGAGGAAGAAGAGCCCCTGATTGGCCCAGACATCGACGCTGTCGTAGGCGACGAAGATCGGCAGATCGCCGACGATCGCGACGCCGCGCGCGTTCGCCTCGCGTTTCAGCGCCCCCCAGTCCGCGAAGAACCGCGCCTGGCAGAAGCGGTAGAAGCCGATCTCGTCGGCCAACTCGACGCGCGCCCGGGCGAGCGCCGTCGGTTCCCGCGCGACCAGCGCTGGTTCCCAGGCACTCCAGACCGCTCCCTCGTGGCGATCTTTCAGCGCCATGAAGAGGGCGTAGTCATCCAGCCAGGGGGTGTCCCAGGCGCTCTCGGACCCCTCTCGACCGCGCTCCTTCGCGTGGTCGTAGGCCCGCCGCAGGATCGTCTGCTTGTGGGCGATGACCGGGCCGTAATCAATCGTGTCGGCGGGGAATGCGGGCAGATCGTCGAGGTCGGCGTCGGTCAGCAAGCCGTCGCGCAGCAGCCGGTCGGTGCTGATCAGCAGCGGGTTCCCGGCGAAGGCCGAGAACGACTGGTATGGCGAATCGCCGTAGCCCGTCGGCCCGAGCGGCAACACCTGCCAGCGCGTTTGCCCCGCCCCGACTAGGAAGTCGAGGAATGCCCGCGCCTCGGCCCCCAACTCGCCGATGCCGTAGCGCCCCGGCAACGAGGTCGGGTGCAGCAGGATGCCACTGGCGCGAGTGTTGTCCACGTTCTTCTGGTCCTCCCTAGCGTTCAGGCGAGTCCATCGCCGTTGGCGTCAATGCGGTCTCTTCCTGCAACATTGCGCGCAAGGTGGGGCGCTGCGCGCGAACCAGCCGAGTGAGCTCGTCGTAGCGCGACGATTGTCCCGGGGTGAGCAGTCCCTCCCGCGCCCAGGTACCGAGTTCCCTCAACCAATGCTCCGTGATCCCGGCCCATTCGAGGTGGAAGACTTCCTGCTCAGTCCAGTCCATCTCGGCCCAGTGCTTGGCGTTCTCGGGCAAGCTGCTCCAATGGGACCACTGATAATTCAGGCACCAGTCGATCTGTTCGCTCATCTTGCGGTCTACTGCCCGTTGAGCCATCGCGCCTCCCGTGGGATACCAGCCTGCCCAAGCGCAAAGATTTGATACCCGGAAACGATGATACCACGGTCAACTGAATAGATGACAAGCAGGAATGGTAGTGCGCCGAGGCCAAGTTGCGTCGGTGTTAGGACCGAGGCAGTGGGGACTATTACGCCAGCGATATATCCACCTCGTCGCACGTAAGCAAGGAGACGCGCTGATGGTAGCTGAATTGCTCGGCGCAGATCGGCCAGATATTGCACTACCGTAGTGCCGTAAGTCCACTGACGTTCTGAAACGACGCGCTTCGCCAGATGAATATCGAGCGATGGTGCGCGACGGTCGAGGGTCTGTGTCAGGTAGGTCACACCTTGCAAATCTGTCGGCACGGCGATGGTGCGTGGCTCGAATGGCGCACTCACCATCCGTGCCACGATTGCCGCGATCTCTGACTCGGTCGCCAGTCGCTCGCGATCGATTAGTTCGCGAATGAGTTGGTCGGTCGGGTGCTGGCTAATCGTCACGCCAGTTCGCCCTCACCCGATGCTCTGGCAATGAGGTCGGGTGCAGCAGGATGCCGCTGGCGCGAGTGTCGTCCACGTATCGGCCCCTTTGTGTGTCAGGTTGGAGAAGGCAGCTGTGCCGCCGTGCTAACTGGCACGTAACCGCTCGATGAGCGGCCGATTTCGCGCGATCAGCCGCTCAAGATCGCGATGACGACTCCATTGCTCGTCGCTGAAGTCCCCTGTTTCGGCGTGGCGCGCGAGTTGCAGGAGTCGTTCTTCTGCCAGGGTCCATTCCTCAACAAAGACAATCTGCTCGATGAGATCCCAACTATCGATCGCTGCCTCGACTTCCGGCAGTCCGGCCCATTCTGCGAGTGGGTATTCGAGCAACTGATCGATCCGTTGCCGTGCTGTCTGTGCTACCTGAGCCATCATGCTTCTCCCGGAATGCTGATGGTGCCGATGTCGCTCGCCTGGTAAGCGGAAGATGAATGTACTACAGTCTGCGGAGTAGACAATGTAGATCAGCGGTAGTGCACCTGTGCCGAGATGTTCAGGTGGGATGCTCTTGGGTGACAGCGCCGCGGCCACCGCACCACCGCGCCGATGATAAAGGACGAGTCGCGCTGCGCGATGGCGGACTGCCCCGTGTAGATCGCCGAGAAAAGTGTTCTCATCCGTCCCCTCGGCCCATTGCCCGTCTTTTGCCACGCGCACCGTGAGATGCAAGCGCAAGGGGCGTTCGCGGTTGCCGAGTGGTGGTCCAACGTGTTGCAATCCTCTATATGCCCTTGGTACCGTGACGAGTTGATTCGTTGAATGGCGCAGTCGCCAGCCGGTCGATGATCGCCGCGACCTCCTCGTCGTTCGCGAGCCGCTCGCGGTCGAGGAGGTCGCGGATAAGTTGATCGACCGAGTGAGCGCCCCTGATCACCACGCTGCGATTGGTGAGCGCACCTACCACTCCGGCTTAAAGTAGACGGCGGCGAGCGGCGGCAGGTTCACGAGCATCGAGTTGGGGTGGTCGTGGTGCTGGACCGCCTCACCCTGCGCCGTGCCGAAGTTGCCGATCCCGCCGCCGCCGTAGACCTCGGCGTCGGTGTTGAGGATCTCACGGTAGCGGATCGGCTCCGGCACCGGGATGCGGTAGCCGAGGCGCGGCACCGGCGTGAAGTTGAAGGCGCAGACGATGTGGTCGCCGGGCTGCGGCTCGGGCTGCACCGCCGCGCTCTCCCCCGAGGGCTGGGGCGTTGGGGAGGGCACCCCGCGCCGGACAAATGAGAGGGTCGACTGCTGCGCGTCGCGGAAATCGAGCCAGTCGAATCCGGCGTGGTCGTGGTCGAGGGCGTGGAGGGCCGATTCGTCGCGGTGCAGGCGGTTGAGATCGCGGACCAACCCCTGCACCGCCGCGTGCGGCCCGTGGGACAGGCTCGACCAAGCGAGGCCGGTGTCGTGGTTCCATTCGCGGCGCTGCCCGAATTCGCCGCCCATGAAGACCAGTTTCTTCCCCGGCTGGGCGTGCTGGTAGGCGAAGAGGAGCCGCAGGTTGGCGAACTGCTGCCACTCGTCGCCCGGCATTTTGTGCAGCAGCGAGCGCTTCAGGTGGACGACCTCGTCGTGCGAGAGGGAGAGGATGAAGTTCTCGCTGTAGGCGTACATCTGGCGGAAAGTCAGCTTGTTCTGATCGTACTGCCGGTAGACCGGGTCGCGCCCCATGTACTCCAGGGTGTCGTGCATCCAGCCCATGTCCCACTTAAAGTTGAAGCCGAGGCCGCCGGTCTCCGTCGGGCGGGACACCGCCGGCCAGGAGGTCGATTCCTCCGCGATGGTGATCGCCCCGCGCCCCTCGTCGCGGACGAGGTCGTTGAAGGCGCGGAGGAAGTCGATCGCCTCCAGGTGCTCGCGCCCGCCGTAGCGGTTCGGCGCCCACTCGCCGGACTTGCGGCTGTAGTCGAGGTACAGCATCGCGCTCACCGCATCCACGCGCAGCCCGTCGATGTGGTACTTGTCGAGCCAGTAGAGGGCGTTCGCCAGCAGGAAGTTGCGGACCTCGTTCCGCCCGTAGTTGAACGCGAATGTTCCCCAGTCGGGCTGCGTCCGCCGCCGCCAGTCCTCGTGCTCGTAGAGGAAAGTGCCGTCGAAGCGTCCCAGGGCGTGCGCGTCGATCGCGAAGTGGGCCGGCACCCAGTCGAGGATGACGCCGATCCCGGCCTGGTGGAAGCGATCGACGAACATCTGGAAATCCTCCGGCGTGCCGAAGCGGCTGGTCGGCGCGTAGAAGCCGGTGATCTGGTAACCCCAGGACGGGTCGTAGGGATGCTCCGCGACCGGCAGCAACTCGATGTGGGTGAAGCCGAGGTCGTTGACGTAGGGGATGAGTTGGTCGGCGATCTCGCCGTAGCTCAGCCAGGAGCCGTCGCCGCGCCGTCGCCAGGAGCCGAGATGGACCTCGTAGATGCTCATCGGCGCGACCGTCGGGGTCGCGGCGGCGCGCGCCGCCATCCACGCGCCGTCGGCCCACTGGTGGCGGTCGAGGTCGGCGATGACCGAGGCGGTTTTGGGGCGCAACTCGCTCCCGAAGCCGACCGGGTCGGCCCGCTGCGTCTCGACCCAGTCGGCACCGCGAATCGCGTACTTATAGACCTCGCCCGGCACGAGCCCCGGCATGAAGAGCTCCCAGATGCCGGATGCGCCGAGCGCCCGCAGCGGCAGGGAGCGAGTGTGCCAGCCGTTGAAGTCGCCGATCAGGCTGACGCCGCGCGCGCCTGGAGCCCAGACGGCGAACGAGATCCCCGCGACATCCCCGAGGGTGCGCGGGTGCGCGCCGAGGACGTTGTAGAGGCGACGGTGGCTCCCCTCCCCGGCGAGGTGGAGGTCCAGGTCGCCGAGGGTCGGCAGGAAGCGATAGGGGTCGCCCTGGGTCCAGGTGTGCTCGCCGCGCGTGATCTCGAAGTCGTAGGCGAAATGGGTCTTCCGCCCGGGGATCGTCCCCGCGAAGAGGCCCCCCGCATCGATCTTCGCCAGCGCCACGCGCGCGCGCCGCCCGCCACGCTCCACGACCGTGACCGCCTCCGCGCCCGGCAGGAAGGCGCGCACCACGAGGGCGCTCTTCGGCGCGGCGCGGCGCTTCGTCGGTGTCGCGGCGGTGGCAGCGGGTACGGCGGGCTCCTCGGTCAACTCCGCGAGGTGCATCCCCAGGAAGGCGTGCGGGTCGCCGATCATCCCGGCCATCAGGGCGTCGATCTGGGCGGAGGCGTGGGTCATTGCTGTCGCGGTCATCGTGCATACTCCATCTGCTGAGACGGGTCGAAGGTCGAAGGCTGGCGATCAATACGTGGTGAGCAAATATCCCTGTTCTAGGCCATCGCCGTCATGCGCCCCTTCGACCTTCGACCTTCGACCTTCGACCTCGTATAACCCCCCCATCACTTTCTACTCGTCACGAACTGCTGGCCCCTCATCCCGTTACCATCGGGTGTCGCAGGATCGCTACCGCGCGCGCGGCGAGGGGGTATGGGGCGTCGGGCCAGGCCCCGCCCTCCGGCTCCGCCGGTCGCGCCGTGTCGAGGACGAAGTGCCAGCCGCTCGGGTCGTGCTGCGGCAGCGCGAACTCGACTGGCTCCTCCCCGGCGTTGAGGAGGAGGAGGAGGCTGTCATCCCGCTCCGGGTGGACCGTCGGGTCGCGCCCGTCGCCCCCCTGGCCGTTGAGCCAGATCCCCAGCGCCCGCGTCTCGGGACCGCGCCACTCCCGCTCGCCCAACTCCGCGCCGTCGGTGTGGAGCCAGAGGATGTCCGGCGGCGGGTCGCTGCCGAGCGGGCGATAATGGAAGTAGTCGCGCCGTCGCAGGAGTGGGTGGTCGCGCCGTAACGCCAGGACGCGGCGGGTCCAGGCGAGGGTCTCGCGCGCCGCGTCGTCGAGTTCCCAGGATTGCCAACTGACCTCGTTATCCTGGCAGTAGGCGTTGTTGTTGCCCCCCTGCGTGCGCCCGATCTCGTCGCCGTGCAGGAGCATCGGCACCCCCTGCGAGAGGGCGAGGGTCGTCAGGAAGTTGCGGATCTGCCGCGCTCGGGTTGCGCGGATCGCCGGGTCGGCGGTCGGGCCTTCAACGCCGTAATTGGCGCTGTGGTTATGATCGTGGCCGTCGCGGTTCCCCTCGCCGTTCGCCTGATTGTGTTTCTCGGTATAGCTGACGAGATCGCGCAGGGTGAAGCCGTCGTGCGCGGCGACGAAGTTGATCGACGCACCCGGCCCTCGCCCGGCGTGGCCGAAGAGATCGCTGCTGCCGGTCAGCCGGTAGCCGACCTCGGCGATCTGCCCCGCGTCGCCGCGCCAGAACCGGCGGATCGTATCGCGGTACTTGTCGTTCCACTCGCCCCACCCGGCGGGGAACTGCCCGATCTGGTAGCCACCCGGCCCGATGTCCCACGGCTCGGCGATCAGCTTGACGCCCGCGAGGGTCGGATCCTGGGCAATCGTGTCCAGGAATGCGCCGCCATGCGGGCTGCCGTCCCGCCCGCGCGTCAGCGCCGGGGCGAGGTCGAAGCGGAAGCCATCGACGTGCATCTCGCTCACCCAGTAGCGCAAGCTGTCCAGCACCAGTTGCAGCGCGCGGGGGTGGGCGAGGTTGAGGGTGTTGCCGGTGCCGGTGAAATCGGCGTAGCGGCGCAGATCCTCGGGATCGAGGCGATAGTAGGCGCGATTGTCGATCCCCTTCAAGGAGAGGGTCGGGCCGTACTGGTCGGCCTCGGCGGTGTGGTTGTAGACGACGTCGAGGATGACCTCGAGCCCCGCGCGGTGCAGCGTGCGCACCATCGTCTTGAACTCGGCAACCTGCTCGCCGCGCGTGCCGCCAGCGGCATAGCGCCCGTGCGGGGCGAAGAAGCCGAGGGTGTTATAGCCCCAGTAGTTGACCAGCCCCTGCTCCGTCAGTCGCCAATCGTCCATGAACTGGTGGACCGGCAGCAGTTCGATCGCCGTCACCCCCAGATCGAGCAAGTAGGCGATCGTGCGCTCGTCGGCCAGCGCCGCGTAGGTGCCGCGAATCGCCTCCGGCAACTCCTTGTTGAGGATGGTGAGGCCGCGCGCGTGGGCCTCGTAGATGATCGTCCGCGACCAGGGGGTGTGCGGCGGGCGATCGTCGCCCCAGGCGAAGGTACGATCGACCACGACCCCCTTCGGCGCGGCGGACGCGTTGTCCAGACCGTCGCGCCCCAGGTCGCGATCCGGCTGGCCGAGGGGCGGGAAGCCGTAGAGGGAGGGGGTGACGACCGTCGGCCCGGTGATCGCCAGCGCGTAGGGATCGACGAGCAGTTTCTGCGGGTCGCAACGCAGGCCGCGCGTCGGGTCGAACGGACCGTGGACGCGGTAGCCGTAGCGCTGTCCCGGTCGGATCGCCGACAAGTAACCGTGCCAGACCCCATCGGTCCGCTCGGTCAGCGGGACGCGCACCTCATCGGTCGCGCCGTTCGCCTCGTCGAACAGGCAGAGTTCGACCCGCTCGGCCACCCCGCTGAATAGGGCGAAGTTGACCCCGCCGCCATCCCAGGTCGCGCCGAGCGGGTAAGGTGCGCCGGGAAGGATACTGAACGCCTGTGTCATGATGAGCGCGAGGTGAAGTACGAAGTACGAAGTACGAAGTACGAAGTGGAGTGGCGAGATCGTGGCCAAAGGCCAATCCGCAGTTGCAGATTCTCGCCGCGCCACTGCTCGCAAAAGCTTTTGCGGCTTACTTCACTTCGTACTTCGTACTTCGTACTTCGTACTTCACTCATCGTTCGCCATCCCCATCAGCCGCTTAATTGCCCCGCTGGGGATCGTGACCATCTCCGGGCGGTTGTCCAGTTCGTAGCGGACCTCGTAGAGGGCTTTCGTGAGCTCGAAGAGGCGCAGGAGGGCGAGGCGATCGTCGTGCTCGACGGGCAGGAACGGCTGCGGCGCGGCGGCGGCCTCGGCCCAGTAGGCCGCGAGGAACCGCTCGCGCAGGGCGGCTTCGAGGTGTTCGGCGAGCGCAGCCTTGCCCGCCTCCCCGGCGGCAACGTGCGCGGCGTAGCCCCACGAGCGGGCCATCCCGGCCACATCGACCAGGGGATGCTGGGGGCGACGGCGGAAGGCGAGCGGGCGGGCCGGTTCGCCCTCGAAGTCGAGGACCATGAAGCCGCTCGCGCCGCGAATGATCTGGCCGAGGTGGTAGTCGCCGTGGACGCGCGTCAGCAGCCCCGGCGCTGCGACCTCGGGCGGCGGGTAGACCTGCGCCGCCTCGATCGCCCGCCCGAGCGCCGGATCGTCGTGCCCCGAGCGCGTCAGGGACGCGGTCGTCGCCTGGGCCTCCTGCCCGACCGCCGAGGCCCAGGTGGCAACATCCGCCGCCGTGGCGGTGCGCGGCCTCAGCTCGTCGCCGGTCGCGGTCGCCAGGGCAGCGTGCATCCGCGCCGTCGTGCGCCCCAGTTCGGCGGCGGCGTCCGGCAGGGCCGGGTTGTCCGCGAGCCAGCGATCGAGCCCCGCCGCGTTGTCGGCGACGGCGAGCGCCGCGCCGCCCTGCGCGAGGGACCATTCCCAGGCGTCGCCCCCGTTTTCATCCCCTTCGGGAGGCGGCACGAAGTCTTGGAGGATCAAGAGCGCCGCGTCGAAGTCGGCGGGCAGGGTCGTGCCGTCGCCGATAAGGCGACCGGAGGCGTGGACGCGCGGGATGGCGTCCAACCCCGCCTCGACCGAGAGGAAGCGCCCCAGCTCGACCTCCGGGTTCGCGCCCGCTTCCAGCCGCCGATAAACTTTCATGATCGCCCGCTCGCCGTAGACGATCGAACTGTTGCTCTGCTGCGCGTCGATGATCCGACTGTGGGCGTCCCCATGAAGGGGATCGAGATCCACCATCAGCCCCTCGACCGGCCCGACCGGGTCGCCGACGAGTCGCAGCCCGACTCCGCGCACCTCCCCGCCACCCAGGAGGAGCGCGAGGAGTTGCCGCCGGGCGGCGGGCCGCTCCAACCCCTCCCCGACCGTGCCATCCGCCGCCGCGTGCAGGAAAAGCGGGTGGTGCGTCGTCGCGCCTTCGGTGTCGGTCGCGCGGATGACGCAGAGGACCACCGGGGTCTCCGCCCCTCCCTCTTCCGGCGCCAGTTCGCCCTTCGACCTTCGACCTTCGACCTCCGTCGCCGAACCGTCGGCCAGCGACACCCAGCCGTCGAACCGCACCTCGGTCAGGTCGCGGGTCTGCCCGCCGAACCAGCGCTTCGGGCGGAGCCAGGCGGGCAACTGCGCCGCCAGCGCCGCGCGCACATCCTCCCGCGCGAGCGACCGGGCGAGGTCGCGGTCACCCGGCGCGATGTGCAGCGTCGGCTCGGCGGTTGTCCCCCCGCTCATTGGCCCTCCCCGGGGCGCAGCTCGAACCAGTAGAAGGCGTGCGGGCCGAAGGTCAGCAGATAGGGCAACTCGCCGATGTGGGGGAAGGGGATCCGCCCGAAAACCTCGACCGGCTGATAGCCCTGGTACTGCGACATGTCGAGTTCCGCCGGCTGGCAGAAGCGCGACAGGTTATAGGCGCAGAAGATCGTGCGGCCCTGGTACTCGCGGGTGAAGGCGAGGATGTGCCGATTCTCCGGATGCACGAAATTAATCGAGCCGCGCCCGAAGACGCCGTAATCCTGGCGCACCTTGATCAGCCGCTTGATCCAGGCCAGCAGCGAGGTGGGCGTACGCTCCTGCGCCTCGACATTGACCGCCTCGTAGCCGTAGACCGCGTCGCGGATGGGGGGCAGGTAGAGGCGCTGCGGGTCGGCGCGCGAGAACCCGGCGTTCCGGTCGGCGCTCCACTGCATCGGGGTGCGCACGCCATCGCGGTCACCGAGATAGATATTGTCGCCCATCCCGATCTCGTCGCCGTAATAGATCACCGGCGTGCCGGGCAGGCTGAAGAGGAGGGCGTGCAGCGTCTCGGTCCGGCGGCGGCTGTTGTCGATCAGCGGCGCGAGGCGGCGGCGGATACCGAGATTCAGGCGCATCCGGGGGTCTTGCGCGTACTCGTAATAGAGGTAGTCGCGCTCCTCGTCGGTGACCATCTCCAGCGTCAACTCGTCGTGATTGCGGAGAAAAAGGCACCACTGGCAATTCTCCGGCAGATCGGGGGTCTGCCGCAGGATCTCGACGATCGGCTTCCGTTCCTCCTGGCGGATCGCCATGAAGATGCGGGGCATCACCGGGAAGTGGAAGGCCATGTGGCACTCGTCGCCGTCGCCGAAATAGGGGCGCACATCGTCGGGCCACTGGTTCGCCTCGGCCAGCAACATCCGCCCCGCGAAGTTCGCATCGACGTGGGCGCGCAGTTGCTTCAGGACCGTGTGGGTCTCCGGCAGATTCTCGCAGTTGGTCCCCTCGCGCTCGAAGAGGTAGGGGATCGCGTCGAGGCGCAGGCCATCGACCCCCATCTCCAGCCAGAAGTCGAGCAGCGCCATCACCTCCTCGACCACCTTCGGGTTGTCGAAGTTGAGGTCGGGCTGGTGGCTGAAGAAGCGGTGCCAGTAGTAGGCCCCGGCGACGTTGTCCCAGGTCCAGTTCGAGGGCTCGGTGTCGGTGAAGATGATCCGCGCGTCCTGGTAGCGCTGGTCGGTGTCGCTCCAGACGTAGTAGTCGCGGTAGGGCGACTGCGGGTCCTTGCGCCCCTCTTGGAACCAGAAGTGCTGGTCGGAGGTGTGGTTGATGACCAGCTCGGTGACGACGCGGAGCCCGCGACGATGGGCCTCGTCGAGGAACGCCTTGAAGTCACCGAGGGTGCCATAATCGGGGTGGATCTCCCGGAAGTCGGCGATGTCGTAGCCGCCATCGCGCAGGGGCGAGACGTAGAACGGCAACAACCAGATGCAGTTGACGCCCAGCGACTGGATATAATCCAGTTTGCTCATCAGCCCGAGGAAATCCCCGTTGCCGTCGTTCGACGCGTCGAAGTACGAGCGCAGGCTGACCTCGTAGATGATCGCGTCCTTGTACCAGTCGTGGATGATCTCGGGCGTCTCGGTCGTCGGCTCGGCCACGACCACCGACGTCGTCCCTACCATCGTTCCCCCTCATTTCCTGCTGTAACAATGCGGGAGAGGGGCCGAGCAATTGCCCCTCTCCCGTCCGTGCGACGGTATTTTAGTCGGGTGATCGGAAAATTAGTACTGCTCCAGGCGGAGGATGTGGACCGGCTCGCCCTGCGGATCGAGCCGCACCCACCCCGACAGACCCTGCCAGGGCCAGCGCGCGTCGGTCAGCAGGTCGTGCATCATATAGTAGCTGCCCTCGTCGATGCCGAGCGCCGCGCCGTCGAGCCGGATCCACGCCGCCTGGGCGTTGAACGGGTCGAGATTCAGCACGACCAGCAGGCGATTCGCCCCGTCCGGGCTGACCTTGCTGTAGGCGAGGATCGCGCCGTTGTCCGCGTTGTGGAAGGCGAGATTCGTCCAGAGTCGCAAGGCGGGGTTCTCGTTGCGAATCTCGTTGAGGCGGCGGATGTAGCCGACGATATTGCCCGGTGCCTGCCAGTCGCGGACGCGCACCTCGTACTTCTCGGAGTCGAGGTACTCCTCCCTGCCGGGGTGCAGCGGCGTGTTCTCGATCAGCTCGAAGCCGCTGTAGACGCCGTAGGTCGGCGAGGAGGTCGCGGCCAGCGCCACGCGCACCTTGAAGGCCGGTCGCCCGCCGGTCTGCAAGTACTCGGTCAGGATATCCTGCGTGTTGGTGAAGAAATTCGGGCGCAGGTATTCGGTCTGCGCGGTCTGCGTCAGGTCGGTCAGGTACTCTTCGAGTTCCTGCCGCGTGTTGCGCCAGGTGAAGTAGTGGTAGGACTGCGTGAAGCCAATCTTGGCGAGTTCTTGCACTCGCTTCGGGCGGGTGAACGCCTCGGCCAGGAAGATTGCGCCCGGATAGTCGCGCTTCACCTCGGCGATCAGCCACTCCCAGAAGGCGATCGGTTTGGTGTGCGGATTGTCGATCCGGAAGATCTCGACCCCGTGGGCGAGCCAGTGCAGGAAGACCCGCTTCAACTCGTGCCAAAGATTGACGTAGTCGTCGCACCACATGTCCAGCGCGACGATGTCCTCGTACTTCTTCGGCGGGTTCTCGGCGTACTTGATCGTCCCGTCCGGGCGGCGGCGGAACCACTCGGGGTGCTCGCGGACATAGGGGTGGTCGGGCGAGCACTGGATGGCGATGTCGAGCGCGATCTCCAGTCCCGCCGCGCGCGCCGCCGCGACGAACGCGTCGAAGTCGTCGATCGTGCCGAGGTCGGGATTGACCGCGTCATGGCCGCCGAACTGGTTGCCGATCGCCCAGGGGCTGCCGACATCGCCGGGGGCGGCGACGAGGCTATTGTTGCGCCCCTTGCGGTTGGTGTGGCCGATCGGGTGGATCGGGCAGAGGTAGAGGATGTCGAAGCCCATCGCCTTGATCGCCGGGATCCGCTCGATCGCCTCGATGAAGGTCGCGCCCTGGCCGGGGACCTTACCCTGCGAGCGGGGGAAGATCTCGTACCACGCCCCGAAGCGGGCCAGTTCGCGGTCCACGATCACCCGCAGCGGCTGGCGATACTCGGTCAGATCGTCGCGCTCTTCGGCGGCGGTCGCCAGTTCGCGCAACTCCGGCGACAGCGCGATTTGCGCCGCTGTCGGGCCATCGGTCGCCGCGCGCAGGCTGTCGGCGTACGCGGCCAGCCGTCGCGCGGCGTCGCCGGTCGCGCGCCCGGCGCACGCGCGCACCAGCGCCTCCCCCTCCAGGATCTCGGAGGCGACGCTGACGCCCGCGCCGACCTTGCGCCGCAACTCCTCGGCCCAGGAGGCGTAGCGCTCGGTCCAGGCCGCGACGGTGTACTCGGTCAGCCCGACCGGCCCCAGGGGGATCTCCGCCGACCACTCGTCGTCCTCGTAGGAGAAGGCCAGCGGCGTGTGCCGCCAGGCCCCGGCGGGCAGGGCGCGGTGGCGCACCTCCGCCGCGAGGGTGTCGTGGCCCTCCTTGAGGATGTCGGCCGACACGCGCAGGCGCTCGCCGACGACCCGCTTGATCGCGTGGCGCCCCCCGCCGAGGTGCGGGCGCACCTCGGCGATGATGACCCGCGCCGCGTTCTCCGGCGCGGTGCGGCCCCCCGCCGCGGTGTCGAGATTCGCGATTGTCGTCGTCATGCCGCGCTCTCTCCCCTTCGCCGCGACGACCGTGGCGGGGAGGCCGCCCCGCGGCAGCCCGCCCGGCCACGGTGTCGCGCGCGCGTCTCGCGGTGGGCGGTGATCGGCCCCGCGCCGTCGCCGCCAGGGCGACGCCCGACCACGCTGCAAGTATCGTACCAGCTTAGGCGATGAGTTTTGTAGGGCGGCTGGCGGCTGAACCCTGTGACTGCGCACAGGACAAGGCCGCGCCTCGCGGGCCTGCGGCCACGAAGCCCACCTCAATTGTCGCACCCACACCGGAGGAACGCGAAAGGGCGCGTGGGGCTTGGCCCCGCGCGCCCCCCTCACGACAGGGCGCTCAGTCTTCCAGCGCGGCCAGCCGCTCCTCGACCAGCGCGACCAGTTCGGCCATCGTGGCGGCATTGAACGCGAGGCGCGCACCGGCGGCGGCGAACAGGTCGGGCAGCGGCACCGTCGCGCCGAGCGCGAGGGCGCGACGATAGTCGGCCAGCGCGCGCTGCGGATCGCGGAGGCTATTGCGCCAGACCTGGAGCGCCCCGAATTGCGCGATCCCGTACTCGATGTAGTAGAACGGGTAGAGGAAGATGTGGAGTTGCTGGTACCAGCGCGCGACCCGCTCCGCCTCCAACCCGGACCAATCGATCCCCGGCTCGAAGCGCGCGCGGATCCGCAGCCAGGCGGCGTCCCGCGCGTCGGCGTCGGCCCCCTCACCGCTCGTGTAGATCCACTGCTGGAACGTATCGACCGCCGCGATGTGCGGGAGCAACGTGAGGATCCCCTCCAGATGCTCGATCCGGTCGCGTCGCGCCTCTTCCGCGCTGTAGTAGCCGCCCCGCTCGCGCACGAGGAAGGGGGCGGTGAGGAGTTCCATCGACATCGAGGCGACCTCGGCCATCTCCGAACCGGGGTGCCGCTGGAAAAGGAGCGGCTGGGCCTGCGCCTCGAAGACGTGGAAGGCGTGCCCCGCCTCGTGCAGCAACGTGTTCACGTCGCCCGACATCCCCGCCGCGTTCATGAAGATGAACGGCTGCCCGGTGTGCGAGAAGCTGGTGCAGTAACCCCCGGGGGCCTTGCCCAGCCGACTCTCGAGATCGAGCAGCCCGCCCTCGGCCATCGCGCGGAAGTAGCCGCCCAGCGTCGGGTCGAGACGATCGAAGACGGCGACGGCGGGGGCGATCAGCTCGGCCGCATCGGCGAACGGCGCGAGCGGCGGGCGGCCCTGCGGATCGGGCGCGAGATCCCAGGGGCGCAGCGCCTCCAGCCCCATCGCGCGCCGTCGCCGCCCCTGCCGCCGCGCGACCGCCGGGACGACCGCCTCCTCGACCGCTGCGGCGAACCGCTCGCAGTCGGCGGGGGTGTAGTCGAAGCGATCCTTCTCCCGGTGCGCATAATCGCGGAAATTTGCCAACCCGGCGTTGCGCGCGATCCGCTCGCGCAGGGCGAACTGCTGGCTGAATAGCGCGGCCAACTCGTCGCGCGCGGCGATGTACGGCGCGGCGCGCAGGCGGAAGGCACGCTCACGAATTGCCCGGTCGGGGCTCTCCAGGAACGGCGCGAGTTGCGGCAGCGGCTTCTCCTCGCCGTCCCACTCCGCCGTCATCCCCCCGGTGATCTTCTGGTACCCTGCGTTGAGCCGCTGCTCCTCAGCGCCGAGCGGCACATTCTCCTCGCGGAAGAGCTCGCGGCTGTTGCGGAAGCGCCGGACGGTCGTCTCCAGCCCCGGTCGCTCGTAGCCGAGATCGAGCAGCCGCCGCGCCAGGCGCACGCGCTGCTCGCCGAGTTGCGGGCCGATCTCGCTGGCGAAGCGCAGATGTCGCGCCTCCTTCGCCGGATCGGTCGTGTCGACCGTGTAGTCAACCTCCGCTCGCGCGCCCGCCTCATCCAGCAGTTCATCGAGCGCCGACCAGGTGTGCAGCCACGCTTCCACGTTCCCCTTGTCGAGCGGTCGCGTCGCCAAGTCCTCGTAGTACGGGGCGATCTCATCCCACCCAGCATCGGCGAACGCCGCCGCCGAGTCGGGTAATGTCGGTGCAGTCATCCTCGTTATCCCTCCCGCTTTCGCAACATCGCGCCCTCAACGGGAGAAGGGTAGCAGGGATCGGGTCGGGTGGCGATCAGGGCAAAGGGCGCTGTGCCGATGCGGGTGCTGCTGGATGGGGAGTGGCATTGTCGGCGTGGGCGCCGCCGATTGAATCCCCGTGACTGCGCACGGGACAAGTCGGCGCTACGTGGCCTGCGGCCACGAAGCCTACTGATGGCGGTTGCGAACTTAACCGGGCTAAAGCAGGGGGTTGAACCCCGAGACTGCGCTCGGGACAAGACCGCGCCTGGGGGTGCGCACGCACCACGAAGCCCGCCGTCGCGGGAGAGGATCGCGCATGGGCCGATCACGTTCGCCACCGCCATCAGTAGGCTGGGTCATGGTGCGGTGGGGTAATCACCGCCGAGGTCTGCATCAAACCCAGTCCAGGTCACTGGACCGTGGTCCTCTGCGTAGTCAGAGGATTCGTGGCCGCAGCCCTTAGCCGGACTTCAGTCCCGGTCTGCACGCAACGCCATCGCGCGCCGACTTGTCCCATGCGCATTCACCGGGATTCATCTCACCCCTGGCCCCGCTGAACCAAAGCCGCGTCGAGCAACGCCGACTCCCCGGCGCGCAGCGGCAATCCCCGCGCTTCGCCCACCGAACTGAACGCCGATGAAGCTACCCACTCGTCGAAGATCATCCTCTCGGGGTGGAACAACGCGGCCTCGGCGCGATAAATGATCTGGAAGGTATCGGGATAGGGGTAGGGGTGGTCGGGCGGGCGGGGGCCGAGGTTGCGGAGGTGGATGAAACCGAGCGGCGTCAGCGGGCCTAGCGACCAGCCGGTCTCCTCCAGCACCTCGCGGCGCACCGTCGCTTCGGATGACTCGCCCGCCTCGCAACGCCCGCCGGGAATGATATAGGGCCGATCTCCAGGCTCGCGCACGACCAGCACCTCGCCACCCCGTAGCACGATCGCGCGGGCCGAGGTGACGAGCGCGACCGGCGGTGACTCGTCGCCACAATACCACGTCAGGCGCAGCGGCTGCGGAAATTCGGGCGAACCCCAGGTCTCGACGCCGCTACCGAGCGGCGTGTGGCGGGCGAGGAGCATGGCGATGCTCACCGGAAGAGATCGCGCAGCGGCAACGTCCAACCCGGCACCACGTCCTCGCTATCGAGCAGATCATCGATGGTCAGGTAGCGCACTTGCGTCGCGGAACGACGGTGCCATTCACCCATCAGTGCAAGTATACCGTCCCCGCTCATCCCCCCGCCGCCACCGGCTCCGCGACCTCCGCAACCTCCGTGAGATCGGCGAAATTGCGGCTGTGCAACCGCGCGTAGAGGCCGCCGCGCGCCAGGAGTTGCGCGTGCGTCCCCTGCTCCACGATCTGTCCCCGCTCGAGGACGACGATCCGGTCGGCGCGCTCGATCGTGGAGAGGCGGTGGGCGATCACGATCGTCGTACGCCCGCGCGACAACCGTTCGAGCGCGCCCTGGATCGCCGCCTCGGAGGCGGTGTCGAGCGAGGAGGTCGCCTCGTCGAGGATGAGGACGCGCGGGTCTTTGAGGATCGCGCGGGCGATGGCGACCCGCTGCCGCTGCCCGCCCGAGAGGAGGACGCCGCGCTCGCCGACGATCGTGTCGTAGCCCTGCGGCAACCCGGCGATGAAGTCGTGGGCATTCGCCGCCGCCGCCGACGCCGCGATCTCCCCCGGCGTCGCGTCGAGGCGACCGTAGGCGATATTCTCGGCGATCGTGCCGCCGAAGAGGAGCGGTTCCTGCGGCACCACGCCAAGCGCGTCGCGCAGCGAGTCCAGCGTGACTGCACGCGTATCCTGGCCGTCGAGGAGGATCCGCCCGCCGACCGGGTCGTAGAAGCGCAGCAGCAGATTGGCGAGGGTCGTCTTGCCCGCGCCGCTCGGCCCGACGAGCGCGACCGTCTCCCCCGGCGCGATGTCGAGCGTGACGCCGCGCAGGACCAGCGGGGCGATCCCGCCACCCGCCACGCCGTAGTCGAACGTCACCCCCTCCAGGCCGATCGCCCCGCGCACCGGCAAGGACAGGGCGGTCGCGCCGGGCGCGTCGGTGATCGCGGGCGCGGTGTCGAGCAACTCGAAGAGGCGCTCGGCCGCACCGCTGGCCTCGCGCAACTGTGCGTAGACCCCTGCCATCCCACCAAGCGGCCCGGCGACCATCGTCATGTAGAGGAGAGCAGCGACCAGTTCGCCCGGCGTCAGCCGCCCGCTCGCCACCTCCTGCGCGCCGAAGATCAGGACGCCGGCGAGGGCGCAGAGGGCGACAAGGGTGATTGTGGGGCCGAAGACGGCGCGCACGCGCACCCGCCGCATCGCCACGACGAAGGTCCGCTCGACACTCCGCCCGTAGCGCGCGATCTCGTGACCCTCCCGCCCGAACGCCTTGACCGTGCGCGCCCCGGCCAGCGTCTCCTCCAGCACCGTCGTCGCCGCGCCGAGCGCCGCCTGGTTCTCATTCGCCAGGGTCTGGAGGCGCCGACCGAAGAAGCTGGCGGCGAGGACGATCGGCGGCACGGCGGCAGCGATGATCCCCGCCAGCCGCCAGTCGGTGAGGATGACCAGGGCGAGCGCGCCGATCAGGGTGATCAGCTGCTGCAGGAAGTTCAGCAAGTTGCTGGTCAGGCTCGTCTGGATCGCGGCGACATCGTTCGTCAGGCGCGACAGCAACTCGCCCACCCGCCGCCCGTCGAAGAAGCCGACCGACAAGCCCTGCAAATGCGCGTAGAGGCGGCGGCGCAGGTCGGCGACCAGCCGCTCCCCGGCGTAGGACAGCAAATACCCTTGCGCGATCCCGACGATCGCCTGCACGACGGCCACGACGCCGAAGATCAGGATCGTGCGTCGCAGGGTCCCGCCGCCGCTCGTCAGGATGACGCTGTCGATCAGCCCACGCACCAGCCAGGGGATGACCAGCCCCAGCAGGCTCGTGATGATCAGGCAGACGCCGCCGCCGAGCAGCGCCCAGCGGTACGGCACGGCGAGGCCGAGCAGCCGCCGCAGCGCCGTGCGGTCAATTGGCGCGGGGGGCTTGGCCCGCCCCTCGTCCGGCGCGGCGGCCGACGCACTTCCGCGCGAATCCCCGCGTTGGTCCTCGATCATCGCGGCTCCCCTCGGTATCGCATCGGGTACGGTGAAGGACAGCCCGGAGTACACCGCGCCATCTCTGGTATAACACCACTCGACGGGATTTACTGACGCTTGATCGCGACCTTGCGCGAGGCGCACGGCGCGAGATAAACAATGGAGGGGACAATGAGCGGGCTGGTTTTCGCGGCTATCGCGCCGCATGGGCATCTGGCGATCCCGGAGGCGCTATCGGCGGCGGAGCGCGATCTCGGCGGGCTGACGCAGGCGGCGATGGTGGAATTGGGGCGACGCTTCGACGCGGCGCGTCCCGACGTCTCGATCATCCTCACGCCGCACAATGTCCACGTCGAGGGGGCGATGGCGGTGGTGATGGCCGGGAAGCTGCACGGCTCGCTCTCCGACTGGACGCAGGAGCCGATCGCGCTGACCGCCCGGACCGACCGGGAGTTCGGGCGCGCGGCGCTCGACGCGATCAATGGGGCGGGCGTCCCGGCGGTCGGGATCAGCTACGGCGGCAACGACCAGCCGACCGCGACGGCGATCATGGACTGGGGCGTGCTGATCCCGCTCTGGTTCATGGGCGGGCGGGCGACCCCCCAGGTGCCGACGGTCGTGATCAGCCCGGCGCGCGACCGCTCCCTCGACGATCACCTGATCGCGGGACGGGCGCTGGCCGGGGCGGCGGCGGCCTCCGGCAAGCGCGTGGCCCTGATCGCCAGTTGCGATCACGGCCACGGCCACCTAGCGAGCGGCCCATACGGCTTCGACCCGGCCTCGGCCGACTACGATCAGCGAGTGACGGAGATCGTCAAGGCCAACGACCTCGGCAAGCTCCGGGAGTTCGACCCCGCGTTCGTCTCCCAGGCGAAGGCCGACAGCTTCTGGCAGATGCTGATGCTGCACGGCGCGCTCGGCGACGGCTGGCGCGGCGAATTCCTCTCCTACGAAGTGCCGACCTACTTCGGAATGCTCTGCGCGGCCTACGAGCCGGTGGGGTAGTGGGCCGGTAGAGAGTGCCGAGTGCCGAGTGGGGGACGTGAACAGGAGACACGGAGACACGGAGGGGGCGGGGAGGGGATCGGTTTCAGTGTGCGGGCAGTGCGGTCGAGCGTAGGGGCGTATGGCATACGCCCAACCCAGATTGCCCGTCTACAAACGTCTACAGAGGGCCGGCGTGGGTCGGGCGTATGCCATACGCCCCTACAACCGGCGGTGGTCGGCCTTCGGCAACTGGGGTGGTGTCCCATACGTCGGCGCCGCGCCCGCCCTGCTCACCGCAACTCGGCCTCGGCCTCGCGCCAGGCGGCGGCTTCTGCGCTGATCGTCAGATCGAGGCCGGGGGCGGTGGGGACGAGCATCCGCCCCGCGCGCAGGGCGAGGCGCTCGTTGAACAACGGTTCGAGCCAGTCGAAATGCTCGACCCACGGCTCGCGCCGCTGTGCCGCCGCCAGGTGGATGTGGATCTCCATTACGAAGTGCGGGGCCAATGGGATACCGCGCTCGTCGGCCAGCGCCGCGATCCGCAGGAACGGGGTGATCCCGCCGACTCGCGGGGCGTCGGGCTGGAGGATGTCGGCCCCGCCGAGCGCGATCAGGTGCGCGTGCTCGCTGACGCTCGTCAGCATCTCGCCGGTCGAGATCGGCGTGTCCAGGGCGGCGGCCAGCGCGGCCTGGCCCTCGGCGTCGTAGGCGTCGAGCGGCTCCTCGATCCAGGTCAGGTCGAACTCCTCCAAGCGCCGCCCCAGCCGCAATGCCGTGACGCGGTCCCACTGACCGTTCGCATCGACCATGAGCGGCACGCCATCCCCGAGCGCGGCGCGGGCGCGGGCGACGCGGGCGAGATCGACCGCCGCATCCGGGTGCCCCACCTTCAGCTTGATCCCGCCGACGCCGCGCGCGAGCGACGCCTGCGCGTTGGCGACCGCCTCCTCCGCCGGGGTCGTGAGATAGCCGCCGGAGGTGTTGTAGCAGCGGACCTCCTCGCGGTGTGCGCCGAGCAGCCTGGCGACCGACCACCCCGCGCGCTTCGCCTTGCCATCCCAGAGGGCGATGTCGAGCGCGGCGAGGGCTTGCAGGGCCAGGCCACTGCGGCCCATCGACGCCCCATGCCAGACCAATTTGTCCCACAGCCGCTCGATGTCGGCGGCGTCCTCGCCGATCAGCAGCGGCCCGACCTCCCGCGCGTAGGCGAACATCGCCGGGCCACCGGCGCGCAGGGCGTAGCTGAAGCCGAAACCGACGACCCCGTCGGCGGTCATCACCTCGGCGGCGAGGACCGCCACCCGGTCGAGGAGGCGCTGCCGCCCCGTGAAAACCTTGGCATCGCCCGCCGGCGTCCGCAGCGGCACCCCATAGAGCGCGAGGCGGATGGCGTCGATCCGCGACGCCGACCGATCGGCGACCATCGTTCCCCCCTCTTCCCCATACCGAGACGGCGACGACAACAGCGGCCAGACCTTGCCGAGGGTGCGCCCGCCCGCGCATAGTACATCGCCGCGCGGTATCGCGCTGCTACGCAACGCAGTCGCCGGTCGGCAGCCGGCAGTCGTCAGGAAGAGGGGATGACACTAGTGCTGCGGCCTATCGGCGAAACTACTGACGACTGACGACTGACGACTGACGACCCAGCAGAACCGTCGGGGGCAAAAAAAGCCCCGGCCCTCCGTATGCGAGGACCGGGGTGTTGATCGCGTGGGCGTCGGGGCGTCAGGCCGGGCCGAGGCGCGCGCCCTCGGGCGCGGTCGGCTTGTTCTCGCGATCGTAGCGATGGAACTCGCCGTGCGGCGTGATCGCGACCCGGATCGACGGCTTGTCGCCGTGGACCTGGATGAAGTGATAGGT
>CADCWN010000180.1 GCA_902806415.1 uncultured Thermomicrobiales bacterium
CCGCCGCTCGCTTCGAGGCGCGGGCGACGCCCGTTCGTGCCGTGCTCGTCGGCGCGGGCGACGGCGGCGCGCAAGCCCGCCAGATCGGCGTTGTCCACCAGGATGACATCGGCCCCGGCGGCGACCGCCTCGTCGAGTTCGGCCAGGTCCGTGACCTCGACCTCCACGAGTTGCATCGGCGCGGTGCGGCCCTTGGCGGCGGTCACGGCGGCGGTGATCCCGCCCGCCGCCCGGATGTGGTTCTCCTTGATCAGGATCCCGTCATCGAGCCCGGCGCGATGGTTGTGGCAGCCGCCGATCCGCACCGAGTACTTCTCCAAGACCCGCTGGCCGGGGGTCGTCTTGCGCGTGTCGAGGACGGTGCAGCCGGTCCCGGCCACGAGTTCCGCCGCGCGCTGGCTGGCGGTCGCGACGCCGGAGAGGCGCTGGAGGAAATTCAGCGCGGTCCGCTCGCCGGTGAGGAGGGAGCGGGCCGGCCCCTCAATCCGCGCGACGACGCGGCGCTCGCCGAATGAGCCTTCGGCGACGGTTGGCGTCACGGTGATTCGCGGGTCGAGCGTGGCGAAGACCAGCGCGACGACCGGTAGCCCGCAGACGACGCCGGGGGCTTTCTGGCGAATCTCCGCCACGGCGGTCGCCTCCGGCGCGACGGTCGCCTCGGTCGTCAGGTCGCCGCGACCGATATCCTCGGACAGGGCGAGGCCGACGATCGCGCGCACGCCGGCGTTCTGTTCCAGCGCGGTCAGCAGCGTCGGGTCGGCGGTGCGGGTGGTGGCAATCATCGGGCGATCTCCTCGAAACTCAGGGCCGCGTCGCGGCGCCAGAGGATATGCCCGCGCCACCGTGGATCGGTGTCGGGCGCGTCGGTGCGATGGTGCGCGCCGCGACTCTCGCGGCGCAGGAGGGCGGCGCGGGCGGCGAGGCTCGCCACCAGCGTCGCGTCGGCCGACGCCGGGTTCGCGGGTGCCGCGAGATCGGCGATCAGCGCGGTCAGCCGCTCGGCGTCGCGCTCCACCCCGAGGTCACGGTCGAGGTGGTCGCCGAGGGGGGCCAAGTCCGTAGTCCGTAGTCCGTAGTCCGTAGAGGGGCGTGTTGTGAGCAACCGGGCGTCGCCGAAAGTTCCGGCACTAGTAACGCCCTGCTCCCCACAGGATTGGGGGGCCGGGGGGGCGATCCCCGCCCAATGCGCGGCGGTATCCGGCTCGTCGGTCAGCGCCGCCTCGGCCGCTTGCCGCCCGAAGACGAGGCATTCGAGCAAGGAGTTCGACGCGAGGCGGTTCGCGCCCTGCACGCCGGTGCAGGCCGCCTCGCCCGCGACGTAGAGGCCGGGGAGATCGGTGCGCCCGGCGCTGTCGGTGCGGACCCCGCCCATGCAGTAGTGCGCGGCGGGCGCGACCGGCAGGAGATCGCGCGCCAGATCGAGACCCCACTCGCGCAGTCGCGCGGAGATGTTCGGGAAGCGCTCGTGGACGGCCGCGGGATCGAGCCCGCGCAGCGAGAGGTAGACCGGGCCGATCCCGCGGCGATGGCGCGCGACGGCGCGGGCGACGATGTCGCGCGCGAGGAGCGGATCGACGATCGGGCGCTCCGCCTCGTCAACGAGGATCGCCCCCTCGCCGCGCAGCGCCTCGGTCAGCAAGAACGCGGGCCGACTCGGCAGGACGAGCGCGGTCGGGTGGAACTGGACGAATTCGAGGTCCGCGAGGGTCGCCCCGGCCCGATAGGCGAGCGCCAACCCGCCGCCGCGACTCTCGGGTGTGTTCGTCGTGCGCGACCAGAGGGCGGCATAGCCGCCCGTGGCGAGGACCGTCGCCCGCGCTTCATACGTCCGCGCGCCGACCCGGACGCCGACGACGCGCCCGCCCTCACACAGCAACTCCTCAACCGGGGAGTGGGGGCGCACGCGCACCAGCGGGTGCTCCACCACACGCGCCAGCAGCGTCTCGGTCACGGCGCGACCGGTCGCCCCGCCGCCCGCGTGGAGGATCCGCCGCCGCCCATGCCCCGCTTCGAGCGCGAGATCGGGGCCGCCCGGACCGCCGTCGAACGGCACCCCGGCGGCGATCAGTTCTCGCGCCACGCGGACGCCGCCGCGCGTCAGGACGCCGACCGCCGCAGCATCGTTCAGCCCCGCGCCGACCGCCAGGGTGTCGGCGGCGTGCAACTCCGGGCTGTCGTCCGCCGCGAAGACGGCGGCGACCCCGCCCTGCGCCCAGGGGCTCGACCCCGAGAGGAGCGACCCCGCCGTCAGCAGGGTGACGCGCGCGCCGCGCTCGACAGCGGCGAGGGTCGTCGCCAGCCCGGCCGCGCCGGAGCCGACGACGATGAGATCGGTCATCATCCCACCATCCTTCCCACTATCCCGAGCTATCCCTACCATCCCCGTCGCCCCGACGTATTCCCACGGGCGGTCACGACTCGCCGCCCGTCAGCCCACCGTGTTGCCAGGGCAACTCGCGCTCCCAGGTGCCGACGAGCGGCCCCTGGAAGCGGTAGAGGTCACCCGGTCGCCCGACCCGCCCGGCGGCGGCGCGCTGCCCCACGGCCACGAGCGCACCGGAGGCGAAGAGCGAGGCGAACGCTTTCTTGAAGTTGCCGGTGTTGAGGCGCAGCAGCGCCGGATCGAGGATCGCCGCGTAAACCGCGCGCAACTCCGGGATCGTGAACGTCTCGGGCAGGAGTTGGAAGGCGACCCAGGAGTAGCGCAGCTTCGCCTGCGTGCGGTTGATCGCCGTGCGCAGCATGTCGGCGTGGTCGAAGGCCAGCGTCTCGGCGGCAAGGCGGCGCACCGGCACCCACTCCACCCGGAGGACGCTGCCGCCCGGGATCGGATTGAGCTCGTCGCCGCGCTCCAGCGCGACGTGCGCCACCGAGACAACCCGCCCGCGTGTGTCGCGATCCGGCGTGCCGAAGGTGCCGAGCTGATCGAGATACCAGTCGCTCGCGTCGAGGCCCGCCTTGGTCTGCAACGCGCGCCGCGCAGCGTCAGCGAACGTCTCCTCGGCGCGCACCAGCACGCCCGGCAGCGACCACTTCCCGGCGAACGCTGCATCGTCGCGCTGCACCAGCAGCACCTGCCAGGCATCGTCGATCGACGCGGCCTCGCGGAGCGTGAAGAGGACCACATCGACCGCGACGACGGCGTTCGGTTCGAGTTTGTTGATGACGATACTCTGCGCGACCATTTCGACTCCGAAGGATTTGAATACTGCGCAGTTGAATATAGCAGCATGGGGTTTGTTTGTCAAGGAGTCGAAATAAGGGGAGGGTAGATAGATATGGCGGGCTGTTAATTGCCAAGACGCCGCTTGGGGCAAGCTCGTGAGTCAGCACAGAACCGCAACCCGCACCGACGGATTATGACCACCAACAGACGCAATACGATATCCCCGGCCATAAGCGACACCTGGCAGCACACCAGGAACCACTCACCCCGTCTGGACGATCGTGAGTAACTAAAGTCGAGGTAAGCACGACTTGATTGTTCAGCGTAGGCTGGGCAAGAGCAGCAGCTTCAGCCCCGGCACGTGCTGGAAGTCCGAGTCGTTCGTCACCAGGGTGAGGTCGCGCACCAGCGCCGTCGCGGCGATCAACGTGTCGACATCGCCGATCAGGCCGGGGCTATGCGGGGGCCGCATCTGCCGCCGCAGCTCGCCGTAGCGACCGAGCACCGCGTAGGTCGGAGAATAGGGGACCACCTCGCGCAGGAGTTGGCGCAGGTTGTGGTGCCGCCGCAGGTAATCCGGGAAACCCAAGATGTACTTATTGACCTCGGCGTAGCACAACGGACTCGTGGCGACTTCCCGCTGGCCGATCCAGGGACCGATCAGGGCGAGGGCGCGCGGGCGACCCTGAAGATACGCCGCGAGCGGGCCGGTTTCGAGCAGGTAGCGCCTCATAGCTCGTCGATCGGTGGGGTGGGGGGATTCCCGTGTCCGATGCGATAGAGTTCCCGCTCCATCTCACCCCAGTCGAGGTCGCTCCAGGCACCCCCGAGGCGCAGCGCTTCCGCA
>CADCWN010000181.1 GCA_902806415.1 uncultured Thermomicrobiales bacterium
ATCCTCCTCTCCCACAGCACCTGGGGGATGCCGACGGTGCCGATCGATGTCGCGGTCGCCCATTGCGCCGGTCTCGGCTTCGACGGCCTGGAGATGACCGTCGTGCCGCGCTGGCCCACCGACGCGGCGACCCTCGACGCCGCCGAGCGCAAGCGGATCCGCAAGCTCTACGACGATCACAATCTGATCCTCTGCGGGCTCTCGGGGGCCACGCCGCTGATCACCGCCGATCCGGCGACTGCCGCCGAGCATCTCGACCGCGTGAAGGGCTACCTCGACCTCGCCGCCGAGTTGCAGCAGCCGGGCGAACCGCTCTCCGTCAGCACCGTCTCCGGCGGCACTGAAGAAGGGTGGGACGCGACCAAGGGGCTGCTGGTCGAGCGCTATGGCGCGCTGGCCGCGCACGCCGAGCGGGTCGGCGCGCTGATCGGGATGGAGCCCCACATCGGTGCGGCGCTGCACCTGCCCGAGCAGGCGCTCTGGCTGCTCGAGCAGATCGGTTCACCGGCGTTGCGCGTCCACCTGGACATCAGCCACTTCAATATTCGCGGACTGGATATGGAGGCCACGATCGCGCAACTCGCGCCCCATAGCGCGCACACACACGTCAAGGACGAGCGCGGGCTCGCGCCCGATCACGAGTTCCTCATCCCCGGCGAGGGGGAGATGGACTACGTGCTCTACCTCCGGGCGCTGGCGCGGGCTGGCTACAGCGGCCATGTCGCCACAGAGATCAGCATGATGGTCCAGGCGCGACCGGATTACGATCCCCTCGCCGCCGCCGCGCAGTCATACCGCGTCCTGTCGCGCGCCTTCATCGAGGCGGGGATCGCGCGCCGGGCATAAGCCCCCATCGAGGCGGGGATCGCGCGCCGGGTATAGAACGATCAGTCCCCAGCCGGACCAACGTACAGTGTTGCCACCCCGCGAACGTGGTAGCCTGAACGGACGCCAGTGCGACGTTCGGCGAGAGTTGCGGGGAGGGGACACGCCCGATGGCCTTGGGGAGCGCGCCGCGCCCGAGCGGGAAGCCAACCGGATACGGGACCTTCCTGCTGACCTATCTACGCCCGCAGCGCGGTCGCGTCGCCACCCTCTTCGCCCTGCTCCTGGGCGGGATCGGCCTGCAACTGGCCAATCCGCAGATCCTCGGCCGCTTCATCGACATCGCGGTGGCGGGCGGCACGATCGCGGCGCTGACGATCGTGGCGCTGATCTTCCTCGGCGTTGCCGCGGTGGGCCAGGTCGTGACGATCGCCGAGACCTACGTCGCCGAGGGGGTCGGCTGGACCGCCACCAACCATCTGCGCGCCGACCTCGCGCTCCACTGCCTCCGCCTCGACGCCGCCTTCCACAGTCGCCACACCCCCGGAGAGTTGCTGGAACGGATCGACGGCGATGTCGCCAAGTTGGGCAACTTCTTCTCCCGGTTCGTCGTCTCGATCCTCGGCAATGCCGTGCTGATGCTCGGCGTGCTGCTCGTCCTCTTCACGGTCGACTGGCGCGTCGGCGCGGCGATGACTCTCTTCGCCCTCGTCTCGATCGGCGCGATCGTCGCCATGCGCGACATCGCGGTCCCCGCCTGGGCGGCGGCGCGCGCCGCCAGCGCCGATCTCTTCGGCTTCCTGGAAGAACGACTCGCGGCGACCGAGGATCTCCGCACCAGCGGCACCACGGCGCTCGCCCACGCCCAGGTCGGCCTCGCCGCCCGCTCCGATGCGCTGCTGCGCCTCCAGCGCCGCGCCAGGCTGCTCGGCGACACGATCAGCGGCACCACCATCGTCCTCTTCACGATCGGCACGGCGCTCTCGATCGGCCTCGGCTCCTTCCTCTATCGCGGCGGGATCATTTCGATCGGCACCGTCTATCTCCTCTTCAGCTACACCGAGATGCTGCGCCGCCCGATCGAGCAGATCACCCGGCAGCTCGCCGACTTGCAGCAGGCCGCCGCCGGGATCGCCCGCGTGCGCGCCCTGCTGGCCGAGCGGAGCGCGATCGTTGACGGTCCTGCTCTCCCCCGGGCTGCGACCGGCGCGCTGGCGGTCGAGTTCGATCGCGTCACCTTCACCTACCCCGCCGACCTGGACGAGGCGTGGCGAGAGGGCGAAGGGCGCGAGGACGGCCCCGCGCTCGACGAACTGTCGTTCAGCGTACCCGCCGGGGCGCGCCTCGGCCTGCTCGGGCGGACCGGCAGCGGCAAGACGACCGTCGCGCGGCTCCTCGCGCGCCTCTACGATCCGCAAGCTGGCGTCATCAGGCTCGGCGGGCATGACCTGCGCGAGGGGCGGGTAGCCGATCTGCGCGCGCAGATCGGCGTCGTCACGCAGGAGATCCAACTCTTCCACGCGACGGTGCGCGACAACCTCACCTTCTTCGATCGCGCGATCGGCGACGGGACACTCTGGTCGGCCCTCGACACGCTCGAACTCGCCGACTGGTGCCGGGCGCTGCCGGACGGCCTCGACACTATCCTCCCGGCGGGCGGCGGCGGGCTGTCGGCGGGCGAGGCGCAGCTGCTCGCCTTCGTGCGCGTCTTCCTGCGCGATCCCGACCTGATCATCCTCGACGAAGCCTCGTCGCGCCTCGACCCGGCCACCGAGGCGCGGGTCGAGCGGGCCGTCGATCGGCTGCTGGCCGGGCGGACCGGGATCATCATCGCCCACCGCCTCGCCACCGTGGAGCGCGCCGACACGATCCTGCTGCTCGAACGCGGGCGGATCCTCGAAACCGGCCCGCGCGTCGCCCTCGCCGCCGATCCCGACTCTCGTTTCGCCCATCTGTTGCGGGTCGGCCTCGCGGAGACGCTGGTCTGATCGTTCGCGCGCCCTCGCCACATCGCTTCGCACACCGCCGGAGCAGGACACTGGAGACCAAGAATGGCCGACACCGCACACGTCACGAGCAAAGCCGAGTCGGGTTCGGTCTCGCCCTGGCCCCACCTCTGGCAGCTCATCCGTTACCGACCGGGCCTCTATCTGCTCAGCGGGCTATTCGTCGGCGTCCTCTTCTACCTCTTCCCGCTCCTCCCCGGCCTGATCGTGCGGCGCGCGCTCGATCACCTCACCGGGGCCGCGCCGGTCGGGGCGGGGATAGGAACCCTGATCGCCCTGCTGATCGGCGTGGGGCTCGCCCAGGCGCTGTCGCTCTTCCCGGCGGTCATCTTTGATGTGACGCTGCAACTGACCGCCGCCGCCCTCCTGCGGCGCAACCTCTTCGCGCGCATCCTCGCCCGGACCGGTGCGCGCGCCCTCCCCGCGTCGCCCGGCGAGGCGATCAGCCGCTTCCGGGACGACGTCCACGTCGTCCACTTCTTCCTCAGTTGGACCCTCGACCCGATCGGCCAAATCCTCGCCAGCGCCATCGCGATCGTCACGATGATCCGCATCGATCCGCTGATCACCCTGGCGGTCTTGCCGCCGGTGATCATCTCGCTGACGATCGTCAACCTCGCCTCGAACCGCATCCGACGCTATCGCCACGCCAGCCAAGCGGCGATCGGGCAGGTGACCAACCTCCTCGGCGAGATCTTCGGCGCGCTCGGGGCGGTGCGCGCGGCGGGCGCGGAGGAGCGCGTCATCGCGCACTTCCAGGCGGTCAACGAGGCGCGGCGCACGGCCACCGTCCGCGATGTCGTCTTCTCGCAGCTCCTCTGGTCGGCCTCCGCCAACGCCGCCAATATCGGCACCGGCGTCGTCCTGCTGCTGGCCGCGCGGTCGATGCGCGGCGGGTCGTTCACCGTCGGCGACTTCGCCCTCTTCGTCTCTTACCTGGGCTGGCTGGCGACCGTCACCAGCATGTTCGGCAACTACCTAACCCAGTACCGTCAGGTCGGCGTGTCGGTCGAGCGGCTGCTCGCCCTGCTCCAGGGTGCAGACCCGGAGACCCTGGCCGCGCCCGCCCCGGTCTGGCCGCACGAACAGCCCGCGCCCGCCGCGCCCGCCGTGCGACCGGCGGGCGACCGCCTGACGACGATTGAAACGCGCGCGCTGACCTACCAGCACCCCGGCACGAGTCGCGGGATCGCCGGGGTCGATCTGCGGATGCGGCGCGGCGACTTCATCGTCGTCACCGGGCGGATCGGCGCGGGCAAGACGACGCTGCTGCGGACCCTCCTCGGTCTGCTCCCCGCCGACAGCGGCGAAATCCGCTGGAACGAGGCCCGCCTCGCCGACCCGGCCACCTTCCTGATCCCGCCGCGCGCCGCCTACATCCCGCAAGCGCCGCGCCTCTTCAGCGCCACGGTGCGCGAGAACATCCTGCTCGGCACGTCGGAAGGGCGGATCGACCTCCCCGCCGCCCTCCGCGCCGCCGTCCTCGACCGCGACCTCGCCACCCTGGAGCACGGCCTGGAGACCGAGGTCGGCGCGCGCGGCGTCAAGCTGTCGGGCGGGCAGGTGCAGCGAACCGCCGCAGCGCGGATGTTCGCGCGCGAGGCCGACCTGCTGGTGATCGACGATTTGTCCAGCGCGCTTGATGTGGAGACCGAGGTCGCCCTCTGGTCCCGCCTGCTGGCGACGCGCGACGGCGACGACGCCCCGACAATCCTCGCCGTCTCCCACCGACCCGCCGCCCTGCGCCGCGCCGACCAGATCATCATCCTTAGAGAGGGCCGGATCGAGGCGCGCGGCACCTTGCCCGAACTCCTCCTCGCCAGCCCGGAGATGCGCCTCCTCTGGACCGGCGTGGCGGATGAGGAGAAGGAGCCGCACGACGCGCCATGACAGGCCGTGGGGAGGTTCAGATGATCGGCTGCCGACCAAGCGCCTGGGTTTGCCTGATGGCTGGTCCGGCAGCGAGTAGGGATCCCAGTCGCCGCACGCCCTCCGCGATCCGCTCCGGCGGGGTGCCGCTGAAACAGAGGCGGAGTTCGTGCTTGCCGCCATCGTCCGGGTAGAACGCTTCCCCCGGGACGAAGAGGACGCCCGCAGCGGCGGCCGCGGTCAAGAGTTCCCGCGCGTTGGCCTCGCCCCCGAGGCGGCACCAGAGATAGAGGCCACCGCGATGTGCCGTCGTGACCAGCGCGCCCGACGGCAGATCGCGCCGCAGCGCGTCGAGCATCGCCCCCTGTCGGCGCGCGTGCTCGCCCCGCAGTTGACGCAGATGCTCGTCATAGCGACGCCCGGCAAGGAGTTCGGCGACGACCAGTTGCGTCAGGCCGGGGCTGAAGACATCCGCCCGCGCCTTGATCAGCGCCAGTTGCTGGATCACCGCCGCCGGGGCGATCAGCCAACCGAGCCGCAAGCCAGGCGCGAGCGTCTTGGAGAACGTGTTGATGCCGATGACCAGGCCGTGTCGATCCAGTTCGCGCAGCGGCGGCGGTGGTGGGTCGGCGAAACCGAGTTCTTGATAGGTCGCATCCTCGATGATCGGGAGGCGATAGCGCGCGGCCAACTCGAGCAGATCGCGCCGCAACTCGGTCGCTAAGGTCCTACCGGTCGGGTTCTGGAATGTCGGATTGGTGTAGAGGAATTTTGGCCTGTAGCGCAAGATCGCATCTTCCAGTTCATCGAGCGCGCCATCCTCGACCGACCACCCAACGATCCTCGCCCCGGCGCCGCGAAACGTCTGGATCGCGCCGAGGTATCCCGGGCGATCGAGCACCACCGCATCCCCCGGATCGATCAGGCACCGGGCGAGGAGATCGATCCCTTGTTGCGCCCCGGCAAGGACAAGCACCTCCTCCGGTCGCACGCGATAGCGCGCGGCGAGGGCGCGACGCAGCGCGGGTTGCCCTTCTGTCGGCCCGAGCGCCAGCGCGGCGGGATCACGGCGCAATACCGCATCGGTCAATGCGCGAAAGTGTTCCAGCGGGAACAGGTCGAGCGCGGCAGACCCCGGCGCGAACGAGATCGTCTCCGCTCCCGGCTGGCGCACGAGCGCGTGCAGCGCCGGATCGCTGGTCCGCTGCGCCGCCAGCGCAATCTTCCCCCGCCAGGCGGGGGGCACCTCATCGGGCGCGCTCGGGGCGCAGATGAATGTGCCGCGCCCGATATGGCCGCGCACCAGGCCGCGCGCTTCCAATTCCCGATAGCCGTTGACGATGGTGGTCCGGCTGAGGCCGAGCTGTGCGGCCAGGTCGCGCTCGGAGAGGAGCCGCGCGCCGGGCAACAATTCGCCGCGCCCGATCGCCTCCGCCAGCAGATCGCAAAGCTGACGATACAGTGGTCGTGGGTCCGCAGGATCGAGAGCGAGGCTCACAGTGCTCATGCAGCCAGCGTACCATCGGCGATGGCGCAAGTAAAGGGGCCAATCCTTGATTGGCTCTTTTCATTCCGGCAATTTCGGGCAAAATGGTATGGGGTGGCCCTACTCGGCAAGTTGATCTCGCGGCGTAAGAGATCGACCAGGGCGAAGGAGATGACGGTGGGCGTGGCGCCGCTGGCATGGCGAACTGAGACGGGCGAGTTGCGACGCGGCGCACTCACGATGGTGCCGCTCTGGGCCGGCGTGATCCCTTTCAGCCTGGCATTCGCGTTGCTGGCCCGCACGGCTGGGCTCAGCGTGGTCGAGACGCAGGCACTCTCGCTGACGGTTTTCGCGGGTGGCGCGCAGGTGGCAATCGTCACCCTCCTCACCGCCGGGTCGGGCGGTGTGGCGATCGTGCTGACCGTGCTGGCGCTCAACCTGCGCCACCTCCTCTATGGGCTCTCCCTCAGCGAGCAGTTCGGTCCGATCGCCCGGCGATCTATCCCCTTCCTCGCCTTCCTGCTGACCGACGAAGCGTATGGTCTCACGATCCGCGACGACCTCGATGGCGGCGGCGGGCCGAGCTTCTACCTGGGGGCAGGCCTGAGTCTCTATGGCGTCTTCAACATCACCACGCTGGCGGGATCGCTTCTCGGACAGTTGCTCCCCGACCCGACGCGACTCGGCCTCAGCTTCATCTTCCCGCTGACCTTCCTGGCACTGCTGCTGCCGCTCTTGCGCGGCTGGCGACAATGGATTGTGGCGGCGACCGCCGCGCTCACCGCGTTGCTGCTCGGTCGCGTCGCGGCGAGCGGTGTCGCTATCCTCCTGTCCGCGCTGCTGGCCGCGAGTCTCGGCGTGGCGCTCGAACGGTTTGGTAC
>CADCWN010000182.1 GCA_902806415.1 uncultured Thermomicrobiales bacterium
GGCGTTGCTGCCGCGCCCATGCAACCCGATCAGGAGGGGTGCCCCGTCGCGCAGCCCGCCGGTCGTCACCTCGACATAGCGCAGGCCCGCCGCCTCGCCGCGCCGACCGCTCCACTCGGCTGTCATCCCAACCCCCCGACGTTAGTCCTGCTTCGCCTGGATCTGCTTGCGGATCTCCAGCGGCGTCATCCCGTTCGTTGCTCGCCCGACGACCGCGTCGAGCGACTTGCGATCGTTGAAGCCGCGCGCGCGAGCCCAACTCCAGAACTCCGTCCAGCCGTAATTCGCCAGATCGACCACCTCATCCTCGCCATCATCAGCAGGTTCGCGGCTGAAGGCGGGCGCGGGGGAGGAAACCGGGCGCGGGGCCGGGCGGACGATCGGCTGGGGCGGACTCGGACGAACCGCAGCGCGCGGCTGCGCGGGCTCGGCGGCACGGCTCGGCGGCACCTCAGTCGCCTCGCGCCGTTCCTCGATCGCGGGGATCGGGCCGAACTCGGGCTCGTCCGGCTCCGGCTCGCGGATCGGGCGCGGCGGGGCGGGGCGGCGGGCGTCGGCGGGGATCGGCTCCGGGCGGGGCGCGACCGGCGCGACCGGCCCGCGCTGGGCGACGGCCGCTTGCGGCGCGACGAGCGGCCGCGCAGGCGCTTCGGGTCGGGGGGGCTCGGTGCGCGCGGGCAACGGGCGCATCGGCGCGACCGGCTCCGGCCCCTCATCCTCGCCAAGCTCCTGGGCCGATTGGGTGCCGAAGCCCAAGGCCAGCAGCGCGCGACCGAGCGCCTTCGTCTCCGCCTTCTCGATGAAGTCACCGAAGTCTTTCGCGGTCTCCGAGCCGTAGCCGGTCGCGGACCCCCCACCGGGGATCGCGACCTGCGCCTTGAAGATCGCCATCTCCGAGGTGATCGTGACGTGCTCGGTGGTGATCTGGGCGTCCGGGTGCTCCGAGCGCAACCACACCAGGCGCCACTTCACATCGAGATAGTCGGTATTGCCGCCGCGCCCGCGCAGTTGGCGCATATAACGCGACGGATCGAACTTCGCGCCGCCACCAGCGCCGGACTCCTGCTCGCTCATCGCTCGACCCCTCCTGCGGTAGCGCCCCGGCGGCGGTCGGGGGCCAAACCGACACCGTCAGGGCATTTGTACGTACAGAACAGATGATAGCATACTTGGTTCACGTTCGCACGAGACGGGCTGGTTGAGCTGGTTGTCGGCCCACCGTGGTCACCTCCCGCCGATCTGTCGCACAATCGCCGCCTTTCCCCGACGCTCCTTGCCGCAACGCGATAGCCCGGCTAGAGTACCCGCAGAGGCCGCTCGGGACGGCATGGGAAAGGGGGACGCGATGTGCGACGATCTGCTCCACCATGATGACCAATTCACCGGTTCCGGCGAGGATGAATTCTTGCTTGACACACCAGTCGTGCGCGATTTCATCGCGGGGGTGCGCGCGTCGGTCGCGGCCGCGACCGGCCCTGCCGCCGCGATCGAGGCGATCCGCCCGGCCTTCGCGACCCTGCTGCACGACGCCGACTGGCTCCCGGCAGCCTACCAGGCCCCGGTGCCGGAGAGCGGGATGGGCGGCGGGATCGGCCAGTGGCTGATCTTCCGCTCCGGCGCGCGCGATCTCTGCCTCTTCGCGCTCGTCGTCCCCGCCGGTTCGGCGACGCCGGTCCACGATCACCTCGCCTGGGGGTTGATCGGCCTCTACAAGGGGGAGCAGGAGGAGTCCGTCTACGCGCGACGCGACGATGCCTTGCCGGTCGGCGAGCGCGAGGAGTTGACGCTGAGCGGGCGGCGGATCGTCCGGCGGGGCGACTTCTACCCGCTCCTGCCGCCGGCCGAGGACATCCACCGCGTTCGCACCCTCTCCGCCGAAACCTCGGTCTCCTTGCACCTCCTCGCCAACGACACCGGTTGCATCTGGCGCCACGCCTTCGACCCCGAGACGGCCCAAGTGCGTCCGTTCCGCTCGGGGTATGTCAATAGCGAGTGCGAGTCGGTCAGTCCGTAGTCCGTAGTCCGTAGTCCGTAGTGGCTGGGCGGTGCGGGTGCAGCGTTGCACTGGCAAGCAGACCATTACTACGGACTACGGACTACGGACTACGGACTCTTGCGAACCCCATCCCCCACCCCCTATACTGCCTCATGCAGGCGGGGCGGCGGAGCTGAGGGCCAGGATGGTCTTCGGCTAATTGTGCGTTCGGCCTGCTTTTGGTTGTGCCTGCCCGTCGTGGGCGGCGGGCGCGACTGTCGGCATTGAGTATCGTAGGGGCGTAGCGCATTCGCCCAAAGGAACGCGGGCATGGCCGTACCGAAGCAGACGCTCCTCACCGCCGAAGGCAAAGTTCAGCTCGAAGCGATGCTGCCGACCCTCGTCGCGCAGAAGCGCGAGATTAAAGAGCGCTTGCAGGGAACCAAAACCTACGGCGACGCCGCCGATGGTGGCGAGGGGACGGAGGCGAAGGAGGAACTGGCGCGGCTCGATCGGAAGATCAGCGAGATCGAGCACACCCTGCGCCAGGCCACGATCATCGACACCAGCCAGCATGACGGCACCGTGCAGATCGGCTCGCGCGTGACGATCGTTGATGCCGAGGGCGAGGCCGAGACCTGGACGATCGTTCTGCCCGCCGAGGCCAGCACCCGCAACCGCAAAATCTCCGACCAGTCCCCGATGGGCGCGGCGATGATCGGCAAAATCATCGGCGACGAGATCCGCGTCCACGCGCCCGGCGGGGACACGGTGTACACGATTCGGACAATTGAGTAGTTGGGTCCGTAGTCCGTAGTCCGTAGTCCGTAGTAGTTGCTTGCCGAGGCAATATCCTGGCGGTACAGCGCCGAGGCGACGGCAAGACTCTACGGACTACGGACTACGGACTACGGACTCCCCGAAGGGAACGATGAGCACCGAACAACCCGATCAGGACTTGCCGGAGCAGACGCGCGTCCGGCTGGAGAAGGTTGCGCGCCTGCGGGAGTTAGGGCTCGACCCCTATACGCCGCGCGCGCACCGCACGCACGAGATCGCGGAACTGGCGGCGTTGGTGCCGCCGATGGAGGGGGCCACCGATAGCGCGGATGGTGGTACCACGCCGCCGTCCGTGCCGAGTGAGGGCGAGGCGGGGGAGTCGGTGACGATCGTCGGGCGCCTCGTCAGTCGGCGGGATATGGGCAAGAACGCCAGCTTCGCCAATCTGCGCGATGGCAGCGGCGCGTTCCAGCTCTATCTCCGCCGCGACCGGCTCGGCGACGAGCCATAC
>CADCWN010000183.1 GCA_902806415.1 uncultured Thermomicrobiales bacterium
CCGGCGCTGAAATTCTGCGGCACAATTACTCTACTACCGACCGCGATTCCCATCCGGCTCAAGCATGGCCCATAATCCTGACTTGCCTGCGAGGTTTTGCTGGTCCAGCCCGCGCAGGCGGGTTTATCCTGCGTGGGTAGCAGGGCTTCGTGACCGCAGGCCCGCGAGGCGCGGCCTTGTCCTGTGCGCAGTCACAGGGTTCAGCCACCAGCCACCAACGAGCTACCAACCAGTATTACCGCCCCCGAGCCACCTCACCCCAATAACGCCGCACTATGCCCAGGTACGATGATCGTGCCGCCCGTCAGCTGCGGCGCAACACCGCTGCCGCCGTAGTGCGTCTCGCCGGTGTGGAGCAGCGGTCGCAGCCCGTCGGCCCCGGGCTCGTCGAACGTCACCTGCTCGCCGAAGTTCACGACCAGGATGCGGCGCTCCCCGGCGGCCTCGATGGTGATCAGCAACGCCGCGTCGCGCGACGCGGCGTGCAGGGGCGGGCGGCTGCGGCGCGCGGCGGACAGGACCGGGTCGCTGGCGCGCAACCGTAGCGCGGCGCGGTGGAAATCCTGGATCAGCAGGCCGACGCCGTAGGAGGCTTCATCGAGGTCCAACTTGGAACGCTCGAAGGTGCGCGGGTCTTGCGGGTCGGGGATCCGCTCGCGCACGGCGGGATCGCTGAATTGCCTGAACGCGGCGAACTCGCGCCGTCGCCCCTCGGTCACCAGCCTGCCCAATTCCTCGTTGTGGTCGGTGAAATAGAGGAACGGGGTCGAGCCCAAAAACTCCTGCCCCTGGAAGAGCATCGGCGTCTGCGGCAGGCAGAGCAGCAAGAGCGAGGCGGCGAGGAAGTCGGCGTGCGCGGCGGTGACGTTGAGCCGCTGCCCGAACGCGCGGTTGCCGATCTGATCGTGGTTCTGGATGCAGAAGACATAGTGCGACCAGGATTGGTCGGTGGCCGCGATCCCCTTCTCGACCAGGAAACCCTGCGCGATGCTGCGCCCCAACTCCTCGGTGGTCCCCGCATAGTCGGCCAGGTAGCCCTGATTCTCCGGTTGGAGGATCGTGCGGACGCCGTGGTGAAAATCGTCGGCCCAGACCGCGTCGAAACCATAACCTCCCCGCGCGGTCGGCAGGAAGTAGCGCGCGTCGTTCTCGGGGGTCTCGGCGATCAGGTACGCGCGCCGGTCGCCGCGCCGGTGCTGGTCGAGCGTGTCGGCGACCTCGGCCAGGAGGTGGCGCGGCGAAGTGTCGATGATCGCGAAGGTCGCGTCGAGGCGAAAACCGTCGATGTGGTACTCGTGGACGAAGTGCAGCAGATTCTCGAGCACGAAGCGGCGCACCTCCGTCGATCCGACGTCGTCGTAGTTGACCGAGTCGCCCCAGGGGTTCGTGTGCTTGCTCGTCAGGTAGCAGTCCGAGTAAAGGCCGGTGTAGTTGCCATCCGGCCCGAAGTGGTTGTAGACGACATCCATGATCACCGCGAGGCCCGCCGCGTGCGCGGCATCGACGAAGCACCGCAGCCCCTCCGGCCCGCCGTAGGGCGCGGCAGGGGCGTAGAGGAAGACGCCATCATAGCCCCAGTTCCAGCGACCGGGGAACGACGCCACCGGGCAGAGTTCGATCGCGTTGATCCCCAGGTCCCGCAAGCGGGAGAGTTGCTCGATCGCCGTGTCGAACGTCCCGCCGGGGGTCAGCGTGCCGACATGGCTCTCGTAGATGACCAGATCCTCGAAGGCCGGCGGAGTCCAGGCGGCGTCGGTCCAGACGAACGCGGCGGGATCGACGGTCTCGGAGGGGCCGTGGACCCTCTCGGGCTGGCTGCGCGAGCAGGGGTCGGGGAATGGCCCCTCACCGTCGAGCCGGTAGCGATAGCGTGTGCCGGGTCCGGCGTCCACGACCCGCGCGACACAATACTCGCCGTCGCGCTCGGTCGGCACGACCCGGTCACCCTCGGGCAGATGCAGGATCAACTCGACCCGCTGCGGGCGCGGCGCCCAGACGCGGAATGTCACGCCATCCGGGCCGACGATCGCGCCGAGGGTCGGCGACCACGAAGACTCCGGCGCGGGATGCTGCTTAACGGTCGTCATCGTCCCTTTCCCTCTAGCGATCGGTCGTCAGGATCGCGAATGGCAAGATGGTGAAGAGCTCGGCGCAGGCGACTTCCCCGCCCCCGGCGTCGATCTGCGCGCCGGTGAGCCACTCCCGCCAGCCCCCGGTGCTCGTCGGTAGGGCCAGGGTGGTGTCGCCCCAGGCGGCGCCGAGCGGCGGGGGTCCGCCGGTGCCGACGAGGTGCGTCGTCAGGCGCGGCACCGCGACGACGACGGTCGCCGCGCCGCGCTGGCGGGCGAAGGCGAAGAGATTGCCCGCCCGCTCGCCCGCCACCGCCAGCCCCCGGTAATCGCCGTCAGCGAAGAGCTCGGGGTGCGCGGCGCGCAGCTGGAGGACATGGCGCGTCAGCCACAACTTCGCCGCGGGCGCGGCGAGATCGATCGGGGCGCTCGCGTCGAGCGTTTCGAGAAGTCGTTGCCGCGCGGCGTAATCGACCGGGCGACGATTATCCGGGTCGGTCAGGCTGCGATCCCAGAACTCCGTCCCCTGGTAGAAGTCGGGGAAGCCGGGTGCGGTCGCCTTGACGATCAGCGCCGCCAGCGAATTGCAGGTCGCGGCGGGCTCGATCGCCGCGACGAACTGCCCGACGCGGCGAATGAACGCCCGCCCGGTCTGGGGGTGCAGGATCGCCGCCAGGAATGCCTGAATCGCCCCCTCGATCCGCTCATCGGTATTGGTCCAACTGGTGTACGCCTTCATCTCGCGCATCGCCTTCGTCAGATAGGCCGCGAGGCGTTCGCGGAAGCGGTCGTCCAGTCCCTCGTCGCGCCCCGGCCAGGCGGCGACGAGCGACTGGTAGAGCAGATACTCGGTGTTCGGACCCGGCACCGGCTCGCCGCCGTTCGCGCCGCGATGCCGCGCGTTCATCTCCGCCCAGCGGGCGACCTCGCGCCGCCACAGCTCGGGGGTCTCGCTGAGGACGTGCAGCCGGGCGCGGGCATCCTCGCTGCGCTTCGTGTCGTGCGTGGAACTGGCCGACATCGCGCGCGGCCAGTCGCGCGATCGCGCGGCGAACCAGGCGTGCACCTCCTCCGGGTCGGACCCGAAGCGCGAGGGATCGCTGCCGACCTCGTTGGTCGAGAGGAGGCGATTGTAACGGTAGAAGGTGGTGTCCTCGAAGCCCTTCGCCATCACCGGGCTGGAAAGTTGCTGGAAACGCTGCCGGAAATGGACCCGCCGCTCGCGCTCGTCCGGCTCGAGATCGCCCCCCAGCAGCAAGACCTCGGCGAGGAAGTCGATCGCCTCCTGCGGCAGCGTCAATTCGTGCCGCCGCGCCTCGGCGACCGCCTCCCCGATCAGCGCGGCGTCGTCCGGCCCACCCTGCCCGCCCTCGACGTAGGTGCGGTAGACCGGGAAGGTCGCCAGCACCGTTTCGAGGGCGTTGCGCAGCGCGCGGAGAGTGATGTCGCGCCGCCGCCGATCGCGCTGCGCCAGGGCGTGCAGGCTGCTCGCCAGGACGTTGATCTCGCCCGGGAACGAGGTGCGCGCGATCTGCTTCTTGGCGTCGTAGCGCAGCCGCCGGAAGCGGACCGGCGCGCCGACGAACCGCTCGTAGGTGCGCGTCGCGTCGAGGACCGCGCCGTGATCGATGAAGATCCCGTCGTTGTGGGCCATGAAGTCGTAGCCGGTCGTCCCCGCGACCGGCCAGGACGGCGGCAGCGGCTCCCCCTCTTCGAGGATCTTCTCGACGTAGATCGGGGTCTCGCCGGTCGTCCAGTGCCCGCCCGCCTCGCGCAAGCGGTCGCGCAGGCGCGTCAGATAGCCCAGCGGGTCGTAGAGGCCGTCGACGTGGTCGATCCTGACCCCGGTGACGATCCCCTGCTTGACGAGCGCGAGGAGCAGCCGGTGCGTCTCCTCGAAGACATCCTCGCGCTCGACGCGAATCGCCGCCAACTCGTTGATGTCGAAGAAGCGCCGATAGTTGATATCCTCGCCCGAGACGCGCCAGAAGGCGAGCCGGTAATGTTGCAAGGCCAGGATCGCCTCCAGCCGATCGAAGCTCGCCGGCTCGCCCGCACGCCCGTTCAACTCGTCGAGCCGCCGCCCGACATGGGCGACCAGCGCCGGTTCGGCGGCGAGCAGGCGGCGGAACCGTTCGAGCAGCCGCTCGGCATCCTCCGGCGGGGCCGAGCGCAGGCCGTCAAGTAGTTCCAGGAATTCGGCTAGCGCGGCGGGATCGCGCAATTCCGCGCGCAGGTCGAGCGGCGGCAAGCCGACGATCTCGACGTAGGACGGCGACGAAAGCGGCAGGTGGTGCTCGTAGTAGGCCAGCGCCAGGTCGTCGCCCTCCAGAATCAGGCGCAACTCGCCCGCTTCCAGCGCCGCGCCGAACGACTGCCCGAGGATCGGGTAGACGACCACACCCGAGGGCAGGTGCGGCTGCGTCTCCCAGTTGATGTCGAAGTGGTTGGCGTAGCGCGACGACTCGCCGTAGCGCAGGAGATCGCACCACCAGGGGTTATTGCTGATGGCGAGGCCGACATGGTTCGGCACCATATCGACGATCAGCCCGATGTCGCGCCGCAGCAACTCCTCGCCGAGGGCGTAGAGCGCGGGCAGCCCGCCCAACTCGGGATTAATCTGCCCGTGGTCGAAGACGTCGTAACCGTGGGGACTCCCCGGCGCGGCGGCGAAGATCGGCGAGAAGTAGAGGTGGGAGATACCGAGCGACTCGAAGTAGGGCAACAATTCCCGCACCCGCTCGAAGGTGAAGTCTTTGTGCAGTTGGAGTCGGTACGATGCGCACGGCGGCGCGTACCGCCGACTGGCCTGGGTCGTCGCGGCGGGCGATGGGATGCTCATCAGGCGATACTATCCTTATCGATCGTCAACACGCTCGCTCGCGGCACAGCGAAACGTTCGCCGCGAATCTGCCGAGCGGCGGGGCATCAAAGGGCCGTTTCATCGCATGGCGATGCATGATTTATGCCGCCGGGGATGTTGGGATGGCCCTTATCCCCGGTTCGCTACGCTCGCCGATCCGCTGCCCAAGGGACACCCGCCCATCCGAATGGAGTAGAGGGGCATCATTCCGTACAATTTGATGAGCAAGAGGTAGCGCGAGGTGAGAGGAGTGTCGAGATGACGTCGCCGACGAGGAGCCGCAAGCAGGAGCGAATCGAAGCACGCTTGAGCGCGGAACAAAAGGCGCTCATCGAGCGGGCGGCGCTACTGCGCGGGTGCAGCCTCAGCGAGTACCTGGTGCGGAGCGCGCAAGATGCGGCCGAGCGCGATATCCGCGACCACGACATCATCACGCTCTCCGCGCGGGACAGCCAATTGTTCATCGAGGCGCTGCTCGACCCGCAATCGGCCAACGCGGCATTGCGCGCCGCCGCTCGGGACTACCGGGCGCGCTGGCGGGCGGTCGATGCATGATCCGCAGTTCGTATTAGAGCCGCTCGAGGGCCACCATCACCGGGCGGCTTTCTCGTCCGCCGTCGCGGCGCTCGACCGGTACTTCCGCGAGCAAGCCGGGCAGGATATGCGCCGCCGCGCCGCCGTCGCCTATGTCCTCGTCGAGCGGGACACCGGCACGACCGCCGGCTACTACACGCTGAGCGCGACCGGGATCGATGTCGCCGCGTTCCCGGCGGATATTGCCCGCCGGTTGCCGCGCTATCCGCGCCTGCCGGCCACCTTCATCGGGCGATTGGCGGTCGATTCCCGCTACCATGGGCGGAGACTTGGGAAGGGGTTGCTGCTCGATGCGCTCGCCCGCAACTACCACCTGAGCCGCCACATCGGCGCGCTGGCCGTCGTCGTCGAGGCCAAGGACGAGGCCGCACGTCGCTTTTGCGAACACTTCGGATTCCGGCGACTGGCGGACGAGGCGAACCGACTCTTCCTCGAAATGGCAACCGTCGCCGGGCTCGATCTCCCTGACCCAGGCTCGGTGGGCTAGGAGATCAGGCGCTTCCCGATTCGTCAGATCCCGGATGAGGCCAACACTGTGTTCGCAGAACAAGGGATAGGCCGGAGCGCTCGCCCATGGGGATCGTCGGCCTCCCGCGCCAGCCCTACCCACCTCATCGCCACGCCCCCGGACGCCCCCACTTCCCCACAGTTCGCTATAATCGCGGCGCTGGGAGCGACTGAACGCCGAATGCAGGGAGGCGACCGATGGCGATGCGCGCGGAAGAGGTGCAGGCGCTGAAGGAACGGGCGATCCGCGAGGTCGAGCGGATCGCGCCGCTGCTGATCGAGACGAGCGACTGGATGGCCGACAACCCCGAGATCGGCTTGCAGGAGCACCGGGCGGCGGCCAAGCTGACCGAGATGCTGGAAGAGTTCGGCGCGGAGGTCGATCGCGGGATCGCCGGACTGCCGACCGCGTTCGAGGCGCGGCTGCCAGGCGGCACGCCGGGACAGGGCGGCAAGGTGGCGATTGTCGCGGAGTACGACGCGCTCGCCGATGTCGGCCATGGCTGCGGCCACAATATCATCGCCACCTCGGCGATCGGCGCGGGGATCGCCCTCGCCACCCTCGCGGGGCAATTACCCGGCTCGGTCGTCGTCCTCGGCACCCCCGCCGAGGAGTCGGGCGTGCCGAACGCGGGCGGCAAGATCCCGGTCCTCGACCACGGCCACTTCGATGGGGTGGACGCGGCGATCATGATCCACCCGATGACCGAGGACTCGATCTCGCTCGGCCCATCGCTCGTCGCGCACGGGTTGGAGATCGAGTTCCACGGTCGCCCGGCGCACGCGGCGGCGAACCCCCACGAGGGGGTCAATGCGCTCGATGCGATGATCATCTTCTTCAGCAGCGTCGGCCTGCTGCGCCAGCAGGTCCGCACCGACGCGCGGATTCACGGGGTGATCACCTACGGCGGCGGCGCGCCGAACGTCATCCCACCGTACACTTCCTGCCGCTTCCGCGTGCGCGGGGTCGAGGCGGCCTACTGCGAGGAGTTGGTGGGGCGGATCGTGGCCTGCGCCGAGGCGGGCGCCAAGGCGACCGGCTGCCGGATGGAGTGGCGCGAGTACATGCGCCCGTACCTGAACATGGTCCCGAGCCACACGATCGGCGCGACCTTCCGGGAGAACCTTGAGGCGATCGGGCGAGATGTGCAGGACGAGCGGTCGAGCGAAGGGGCGGGCTCGACCGACTTCGGCAATGTCAGCCACAAGATCCCGGCGGTCCACGCCTATCTCGGGATCTGCGGCCCCGAGGCGGGCTGGCACTCGAAGGAGGTCGCCGCCGCCACCAAGACCGAGCGCGGCCACGCCGCCATCCTCGCCGGGGCGAAGAGCTTGGCGATGACCGCGATCGACCTCCTCGCCGACGACGCCCTGCGGGCCGAAGCGTGGCAGGAGCATCGCAAGGCGATGGGGAAATGACGAGTGACGAATGACCGTGGTCCCCTGCCGTGTCAGGGGAGAATGACGAATAAAGTTCGGCGGGAGGCTTGCCACGGTGGCTGGCTCTCCCTCGTCCCCTATTCGTCATTCGTCACTCGTCGTTGAAAGTAGGCGGAGATGAGCGCCCGACAGCCCCATCACCACTCGCGCGGGTCCGGCACGGCGATCGGCGCGCCGCCCGCCAGCGCGGACTCGATGGCGCAGATGCCGGGCAGGGTGTAATCCAGGCCGACGAAAACGTCGATCGGGACCGATCTTTCGCCGCGCGCCGCCGCGAGGAAGTCGCGCAGCAGCCAGTATTCGCTCGTGCCGTGGCCGCCGAGCCGTGCCTCGGGCGGGGCCGCGAGGCGCTCGGGGATGTGGCGGCTTGCCTGATCGTCGAGCGGGTGCCACTGCGCGGGCGCGTGGAAGAGGGAGGGCTCATGCTCGTCGGCGAGCCAGACCTTGCTGGTGTCGCCGTGGCCGCGCCACGCCTCGTAGCTCCCCTGGGTTCCCTGCAAGGCGTAGTAGGCCATCTGGTGCGGGCGCGGCGAGACGTGGTCCACGCGCACGCGCAGCGCAATCCCGCCGGTCGTCGTCATCTGCAGCAGGTGCATCGTCGGGTTGCTCACGCGCGGGTCGAACTTACCGCCCGGCACCGCCAGCGCGCCGACGCTGGCGACCCGCTCACCGGTGATGTAGAGGAGCGGGCCGAGGCTGTGGGTGCAGTAGACCGCGAGCTTGCCCTGCCCGCGCCAGGTCAGCGAGCCGTCATCATTGAACCAGAGGCCGCGACAGTCGTGCAGATATTCGCCCTCGCCGAAATAGAGCTCGCCGAACCGCCCGGCGTCGTGCAAGCGTTTCAGCAACTCGACCTCGTCGAGGTAGCGATAGTTCTCGGCCAGCATGTAGAGCGCCCGACTCGCCCGCGCCGCCGCGACCAATGCCCGCGCGTCATCGAGGTTGTCGGCGGCGGTGACCTCACTGAGGACGTGCTTCCCCGCCGCCAGCGCGGTGATCGCCTGCCGGGCGTGGAACGGCAGCGGCGAGGCGATGATCACGGCGTCGATCTCGGCGGCGAGGAAGTCCTCGTAATCGGTGAACGCACGCGCGCCGATTTCCGCCGCCGCCGCCGCGACGCGCGCCGCATCAATGTCGTAGAGGGCGGTGACGGTCGCGCCGCCGACCGCCCGGCAGACGCGCACGAAGCTCTGGCCGCGCCGCAGGCCGATCACGCCGAAACGGATGTCTGGCATCGGTGTTACCTCTCCCCCCGGCCCCTCCCCTTCAAGGGAGGGAGTGTCTCGCTGCTCAGTGGTCGGTTGATAGGATAGCGGATGGTGGGGGTCGATGGTGGTCGTTGGGGGCGCAGGCGGTTGATGGGGATTGACTGCCACCTTCTGAAATTCAGGTAATGGTGCCCATCGTTGCTGCTATAGTACTCGCCGTTTAATGAGACACGATACCAGCCATGAAGTTTTCCATCGCACTCATCTGGGCCGATGGCACTGAATACCACGCGAGAACAGGAGGACAAGAACATGGTCATCCCCTCAACCCCGGCGGGGACGTTCGACGACACAGTGGCCGTGATCACCGGCGGCGCGTCGGGGATCGGGCGGGCGACGGCGGAGGCGTTCGTCGCCGCCGGTGGCCGCGTGGTGCTCGTCGATCGCGACGCCGACCGGCTGGCGCAGGCCGTGGCGGCGCTCGGTGCGGCGGCGGTGGCGGTGACGGGGAACGTCGCACGCCCGGAAGATTGCCGGACGGCGGCGACGGCGGCGGCGGCGATCGGCGCGCCGGTGCGGGCGCTGGTTAACTGCGCGGCCTCGTTCCTGGCGCGCGGCGAGGAGGCCACCGCCGACGATTGGGATCTGAGCCTGGGGGTGAACGTCAAAGGGACGGCGCTGATGGCCTCGGCGATCGTGCCGTTGCTGCGGGAGTCCGGCGGCGGGGCGATCGTCAATCTGGCGTCGATCTCGGGCTACATCGCCCAGCCTCGGCGCTGGACCTACAACGCCACCAAGGGCGCGGTCCTGGCGCTGACCCGCTGCCAGGCGCTCGATCTCGCCCCCGACGGTATCCGGGCCAACAGCATCTCGCCCGGCACGATCTGGACCCCCGAGCTGGACCGGATGACCGGCGGCGACCGCACCGGGAACGCGCCGCAGATGGGGGCGCAGCACATGCTGAACCGGGTCGGCGAGCCGGAGGAGATCGCCAGCGTGGCCCTCTTCCTCTGCGGCCCGGGCGCCTCGTTCATCACCGGGGCCGATATTCTGGTCGATGGGGGCTACATCCACATGGGCCACGATCGCCCCGCCGACAAGATCACCTACAGCGGCCAGGAGGGGCGCGTCTGACCCGCTCGCGCCGGGGTGGCCCACCGATCGAGCATGGTCAGCAGCGCGACGCGACGTCCCGGCGCGGCGAAGTGCTGCGTTCCGCGCATACCTTTTCGGGTTGGCAGAGGCTCTCCCCGCCCTCCCCGCGTCGAGCCCTTCGCCGCCGGGGCGGCGGGGAGAGGTCCGCCCACGCCACAGCCTCACCAGTATCCGCGATGTGGCTCACTGAAGCTCCCGCGCGGCGTGGTAGACTCCGGCGGCGGGCGCGATGCGGTGATGCGCCCGCCGCGAGCGCGAACTGAACTAACCACCCCGGCGCGATTCGCCACCGCAGTAGAGAGTGGCAGTGGGAGGAAAGATGCCGAAGATCGCCCTGATCGGCGCGGGGAGTGTCGTCTTCACGCGCAACCTCTGTAGCGACATCCTGTTCACCCCAGCCCTGCGCGAGAGCACGATCGCGCTGATGGACATCGACCCAGCGCGGCTGGCGGAGGCGCGCGCGGCGGTCGAAGGCCTGGTGGCGCACCATAACGCCCCCGCTCGCGTCGAGGCGACGACGGATCGCCGCGAGGCGGTGCGGGATGCCGACTACGTGATCACCACCTTCCAGCAGGGTGGACTGGCGGCCTACGACCTCGACATCGCCATCCCGCAACGCTACGGCGTGGAGCAGTGCGTCGGCGACACCCTCGGGCCGGGCGGCATCTTTCGCGCGCTGCGGACGATCCCGGTCCTCTTAGATCTCTGCCGCGACCTGGACGACCTGGCGCGGCCCGACGCCCTGCTGCTCAATTACGTCAACCCGATGGCGGCGAACTGCTGGGCGATCGATCGCGGCACCGGCAGGCCGCACGTCGGCCTCTGCCACAGCGTCCAGGGGACGAGCGAGATGATCGCCGGGTGGCTCGACGTGCCATACGAGGAGGTCGTCTATCGCTGTGCCGGGATCAACCACCAGGCGTTCTTCCTCGACTTCCGCCACGGTCGCGACGATCTCTACCCCCGCCTGCGCGAGGCGATCGAGCGCCCGGAGGTCGTCGGGCAGGAGCCGGTGCGGGTCGATTTGATGCGCGCATTCGGCTACTTCGTCACCGAGTCGAGTGGCCACGCCAGCGAGTATGTCCCCTACTTCCGCAAGTCGGCCCAGATGGTCAACGACGAGTTGTCGCCGCGCTTCACCGACCCGCACGATGCCTGGCTCGACTTCGGGCGCACGGGAGGTTATCTGCGCCATTGCCGTGCCCGACTCGCCCGTATCCAGGAGACGCCCCCCCCGCCGTCCGCCGCGCGCACGCACGAGTACGGCGCGGCAATCATGGAGGCGATCGAGACGAACGTCCCCGCGAAGATCAATGGCAACGTGCCGAATCGCGGCCTGATCCCGGCCCTCCCCGCCGGGTGCTGCGTCGAGGTTCCATGCCTGGTGGACAGCAGCGGGATCGCGCCGACCGTCGTGGGCGACTACCCGCCGCAATTGGCCGCGCTCAATCGCACCAATATCAACGTGCAGGAGTTGATCGTGGAGGCCGCGCTGACCGGCAAGACCGAGGCCGTCCACCACGCCCTCCTGCTCGATCCGCTGACGGGCGCCGTCTGCACCTTGCCGCAAATCCGCGCGCTGGCCGACGAGATGCTGGCGGCGCAGGCGCGGTGGTTGCCGCAGTTCGGGGGCTAGGAGACCCCTCCCCCGGCCCCTCCCCTGAAGCGGGAGGGTGACTCATGTTGAGGCGGTCGGCTGCTGGCGCAGCGTTCAGGGATAGAGATTCGGGCTATCCAACAAAGTATGACGCCCCAACGAGTCCCCCCTCCCGCGTCGGGGAGGGGGCCGGGGGGAGAGGTTTCATAGGAGGAGCTACCATGACCCAAGCACCACGCCCGATCCGCTGGGGGATCTTGGGGACGGGGAGTATCGCCGACAAGTTCACGACCGGGCTGACCTTCCTGCCCGACGCAGAGATCGCGGCGGTCGGCTCGCGCACACGGGAGGGTGCCGATCGTTTCGCCGAGCGCTTCGGCATCGCGCGTCGCCACGCGAGTTATGCGGCGCTGGCGAATGACCCCGATGTGGATGTGATCTACGTCTCGACCCCGCATCCCTTCCACAAGGAGAACACGATCCTCTGCCTGGAGGCGGGCAAGGCGGTCCTCTGCGAAAAACCGTTCGCCCTCAACGCGGGCGAGGTCGAGGCGATGATCGCCACGGCGCGGGCGCGCGGCCTCTTCCTGATGGAGGCGATGTGGAGCCGCTACTACCCCGCCCAGGTGCGCGCCCGCGAACTCCTCGCCGCCGGGGCGATCGGCGAGCCGCAAATCCTCAACGCCGATCTCGGCTTCCGCGCGCAATTCAACCCCGCCGGGCGACTCTTCGATCCGGCGCTCGGCGGCGGGGCGCTGCTCGACGTGGGGGTCTACCCGGTCTCGCTCGCCTCGATGATCTTTGGCACGCCGACCGACATCACCTCCCGCGCGCACATCGGTGAGACCGGCGTGGACGAGCGCGGCGCGATCATCCTCGGCTACGACGGTGGCCGCTTCGCCCTTCTCTACACCGCCACGCGCACCAACACGCCGCACGAGGCGACGATCATGGGGACCGAGGGGATCCTGCGGATCGGCCTCGACTGGCACAAGCCGAACCGGCTGACCCTCAGCAAGCCGGGCCAGCCGGACGAGGTCGTCGATCTGCCGTTCGCGGGCAACGGCTACAACTACGAGGCCGCCGAGGTGATGGCCTGCCTGCGCGCCAACAAATTGGAGAGCGAGATCATGCCGCTCGACGAATCCCTCTCGATCCTCCGCACCCTCGACGCCATCCGCGCGCAGTGGGGGCTGCGGTATCCAAACGAGTGACGAGTGACGAGTGGGGACGGGAGCAGGAGGCGCGGAGACACGGAGGGGGCCGGGAGATTTAGGTCATCAGGAGAAGGGCAGGGTGGTCGGAGGTAGGGGCGTATGCAATACGCCCTGCCGCCTTGCCTTTCTGCAAATGTCTACAGCAGGCCGGCGTGGGTGGGCGTATGCAATATGCCCCTACCTCCGACCACCCTGCCCACGACCCGAGGCGTGAGCGATCCCCGATCATTCTCCCTCTCGGCCCCCCTCCGTGTCTCCGCGCCTCCTGCTCCCGTCCCCACTCGTCACTCTCCCCTGCCGTGTCAGGGGACCACGGTCACCCGTCACTCGTCACTACCCCCGCCACTCCGCCCCGCCCGGAAACTCATGCCGGTCCAGCGATTCCGGGCGCATGGTGATGCTGTAGCCGGGCGCAGTCGGCGGCATGTAGTGGCCGTTCTGCATCGTCACCGGGTCGAAGAAGTGCTCGTGGAGGTGATCGACGTATTCGAGGATCCGACCGTCGAGCGACGCACCGACCGCGATATAGTCGAAGATCGAGAGGTGCTGCGTGTACTCGCAGAGGCCGACGCCGCCGGCGTGCGGGCAGACCGGCACCCCGAACTTCGCGGCCATCAGCAAGACCGCCAGGCACTCGTTGACCCCGCCGAGCCGCGCGGCGTCCAGCTGGCAGAAGCGGATCGCGTCGGCCTGGAAGAGTTGCTTGAAGATGACCCGGTTGTGGCAGTGCTCGCCGGTCGCCACACCGATCGGCGCGACCGCGCGGGCAATCGCCGCGTGGCCGAGGATGTCGTCGGGACTGGTCGGCTCCTCGATCCAGAGGGGGTTGAAGCGCGCCAGATGGCCCATCCAGGCGATCGCCTGCTCGACATCCCAGACCTGATTCGCGTCGACCATCAGCGGGCGATCCGGGCCGATCTCCTCGCGCACCAGGGTCAGGCGGCGCAAATCGTCCTCCAGATTCCCCCCGACCTTCAGCTTGAAGTGCTGCCAGCCCGCCGCTAGCGCGTCCCGGCAGAGGCGGCGCGTCTTCTCGTCGTCGTAGCCGAGCCAGCCCGCCGCCGTGGTGTAGGCAGGAAAGCCGTCGCGCCGCATCTCCGCCTCGCGCGCCGCGCGGCCCGGCTCGTTCTGCCGTAAGATCGCCAGCGCCTCATCCGGCGTCAGCGCGTCGGTGATGAAGCGGAAGTCGATGCAGCGGACGATCTCTTCCGGGCGCATGTCGGCCAGCAGCTTCCAGAGCGGCTTCCCCTCGGCCTTCGCCCACAAATCCCAGACGGCGTTGACAATCGCGGCGGTCGCGAGGTGGATCGCCCCCTTCTCCGGGCCAATCCAGCGCAACTGGCTGTCCCCGACCATCCGTCGCCAGAACGCCCCCATGTCCGCGGTGAACGATTCGAGGGTCTGCCCGAGGACTAGCGGCGCGAGCGCTCTGATCGCCGCCACGCAGATCTCGTTGCCCCGCCCGATCGTGAAGGTCAGGCCGTGCCCCTCGCGCCCCTCGGGGTCGTCGGTGCGCAGGATGACGTAGGCGGCGGAATAGTCCGGGTTCGGGTTCATCGCGTCGGAGCCATCGAGCGAGCGCGAGGTCGGGAAGCGAATGTCGCGGGCGACGACCTCGGTGATCGTGATCGGCATAAGTTCCTCCATCCTGGTGATGCACTGCGCTGGTGGCATGGTGCGGGGCATTGTGGCGGGTGCGGGGTGGGGCGTCAACTGGGGAGAGTGTGACCGCCCCCCGGGTGCCTGCCGCGCGGGACGCATTCGCCCCGCTCGGCGGTTGGCCGTTCTCCCCGGCTGTCGCGTCGCCCGTGCTACCATGTAATTGCATCGTCGCGCGGTGGTGAACGCAGAAGGTGGTTGCGAGGGGGACGCACCGGTCGTGGCAGAGGAAGGGGCCGCCCCGTTCGGCGCGCGGCTGCGCGCGTTGCGGGAGACGGCGGGGCTGACGCAGGAGGAACTGGCGACGCGCGCGGGACTCACCGCCAAGGGGATCGCGGCGCTCGAGCGCGGTCGTCGCCGACGCCCGTATCCGCAGACGTTGCGCGCGCTCGCCGACGCGCTCCGGCTGGATGGGGCCGAGCGGGCCGCGCTTGTCGGCGGCCAGCCCGCGATGGAGGAGCAGCCGCCCGCCGCCCCCGCCCACTCCCCACTGCCGCTGTCGCCGACCCCGATCATCGGGCGGGCGGGCGAGTTGACCGAGGCGCGGGCGCTCTTGCTCAGCGGGGGGGCGCGGCTGCTGACGCTAACCGGCGCGGGCGGGGTGGGGAAGACGCGCCTGGCGCTCGCGCTCGCCGCCGATGTCGCCGCCGACTTCCCGGATGGTGCCGCGTTCGCCGCCCTCGCCCCCCTCGTCGATCCCGCCCTCGTCCTCCCCACCGTCGCGCGCGCGCTCGGCCTGGCGGAAGCCGCCGGCCAGCCGGTGCGCGAGGCGCTCCACGCCGCCCTGCGCGAACGGCGGATGTTGCTGGTGCTCGACAACTGGGAGCAGGTGCTCGCGGCCGCGCCCGAGGTGTCGTCCCTGCTCGCCGCCTGCCCAGGGGTCGCGGTCCTCGCCACCAGCCGCGCGCCGTTGCGCCTGCGCGGCGAGCGGGAGTACCCGGTGGCCCCGCTGAGCGTCCCCGACCTCGCGCACCCGCCGCTCGCCGCGCAGCTCGCCGACAACCCGGCGGTGCGGCTCTTCGTCGAGCGCGCGCGCGGCGTGGCACCCGGCTTCGCGCTCACCCAGGCGAACGCAGCGGCGGTGGCGGCGATCTGCCGCCGACTCGATGGCCTCCCCCTGGCGCTGGAGCTGGCGGCGGCGCGGGCGCGGCTCCTCTCGCCGACGGAGTTGCTGGTGCGGCTGGACCACGCCCTCCCGCTCCTCGCGGGCGGGCCGCGCGACCTGCCGGATCGGCAGCGGACGATGGAGCGGGCGATCGATTGGAGCTACGATCTGGTCGCGCCCGGCGAGGCGCGCCTCTTCCGCTCCCTCGCCGCCTTCGCCGGGGGCTGGGAACTCCAGGCGGCGGAGGCGGTCGGGGCCGACGCGGAGGTCGCCGGGGACGAGGTGCTGGCGGCCTTGGGCGCGCTGGTGGAGCAGGCGCTGGTCGTGGCCGCACCCGCCCCGGATACGGCGGTGCGCTACCGGATGCTGGAGCCGGTGCGCCAGTACGCGGCGCAGCGCCTGGCCGCGAGCGGGGACGAGGCGGCGGTGCGGCGGCGACACGCGGCGCATTACCTCGCCCTGGCCGAGGCGGCGGAGCCGGGGCTGGCGGGGGCCGACCAGATAGCCTGGCTTGAGCGGCTGGAGCGCGAGCACGACAACCTCCGCGCGGCGCTCGCCTGGGCAACACACACCGGCGCGGCGGACGCGGGGCTCCGGGCGGCGGGGGCGCTGTCGCGCTTCTGGTGGACGCGCGGCCATGTCGATGAGGGCCGCCGCTGGATGGACACGCTCCTCGCCCTGCCGGGCGCGGCCCCCACGGCGGGGCGGGCGGAGGCGCTGAACGGTGCCGGCAATCTCGCCTTCCTGCAAGGCGACTACGGGGCGGCCCGGCGGTTCCACGAGGGTAGCCTGGGGTTGCGACGGGAGCTCGGCGATCAGCGCGGCGTCGCGGGCTCGCTCAACAACCTGGGGCTGCTGGCGACCCAGTCCGGCGACCTCGCGGGCGCGGTCGCGCTCTACGACGAGGCGCTCGCGATCAACCGCGCCTCCGGCAACCGGGCCTGGGAGGCGATCAACCTCGGTAATCTCGCCGACACCCGCGCGCGCGGGGGCGACTACCCAGCGGCCCGCGCCCTGCTGGAACGGGGCCTCGCCCTCTTCGAGGAGCTGGGGAATGCGTGGGGGATCGCCATGATCCACGCCGCGCTGGGCGACGTCCACCGCGCCCTGGGGGCGCGCGCGGAGGCCGGCGACCATTTCGAGCGGAGCCTGGAGCGTCGGCGCGCGGTCGGCGATCGGCGCGGGCTGGCGCAAACCCTCGTCGGCCTGGGCCACCTCGCCATCGACGCGGGCGATTTCGCCGCCGCGCGGGCGCAACTCGGCGAGGCGCTGGCGATCGCGCGCGCGCTGGCCGATCGGCAGCGGATCATCGCCTGCATTGAGGGCTACGCCGCGCTGGCGGCGGCGGCGGGGGAGGCGCGGCGGGCGTTGCTGCTCGACGGCGCGGCCACGGCGCAGCGCGCGGCGATCGGCACGCC
>CADCWN010000184.1 GCA_902806415.1 uncultured Thermomicrobiales bacterium
CGATCCTCGTCCTCTGCGGGATTTTTGGCACGGCGGGCGGCGGCTTCCTCTACCTCACCGCGATCGACCTCGCCGGGGCGGCGAAGACGGCGGTCCTCGGCTCCGCCGCCCCGATCTTCGGGCTGATCGGCTCGGTCCTCTTCCTCGGCGAGCGCCCCGGCCCGCGCGGGATCGTCGGCACCCTCCTCTCGGTGGGCGGGATCGCGCTCGTCGTCTGAGCGCGGCGGGGTGGAACCTCTCCCCCCCGGCCCCCTCCCTTGTAGGGGAGGGGGCCGGGGGGGAGAGGTCGAAATAGCGACAGGAGCAAAGATGGTCGAGCGGACGATCCTCGAAGTGAAAGAGAAGCTGAACGGCGAGCGGCACGAGTTCGCCAGCACCCTCCTCTCCCGGACGCCGGATGAGGTAATCTCCCTCTATGTCCTGCCGCGCGATGGCGCGCTCGGCGGGGTGCCGCTGGCTGGCGGGACGCGCTGCCTCGGCTACTTCTGGGCCGCACGCCCCTACAACGTCTACCACGCCGTGGACGACGCTGGGCGCACCCTCGTCTTCTACATCAACCTCAGCGATCGCACGGTGATCACCCCGGAGGCGATCACCTGGCGCGACCTGATCGTCGATCTGGTCATCACACCGGACGGTCGCTGCGAGGTCCACGACGAGGAAGAACTGCCAACCGACCTCGACCCCACCCTCGGCGCGGCGATCGACGCGGCGCGCGACGACCTCCTCGCCAACTACCCCGCCCTGCTGGCCGACCTCGAACGGCGCACGGCGGCGCTGCTGCCATGATAGATAAACGCGTCGTACACACCGCCCCGATTCTCGGCGGTGAGGACGAGGACGCAATTATCGCTGAACGTCTCGCCGAAGCAGAGGAGGAGGTCGCCGCACTCATTGATGATCCGGCATTGGCAGCGCTGGCACTCACCGCAGGTCACAATGAGCTAGCAGAGTCCTCAACGGCGCGCGACCCCATACAACAGGAGGCACCGACGATGCCCCATCCACTCGTCGAGCAGCTGCGCTTCACCAGGGGTGAATGGGTCCGCGCGCTCGCGGGCGTCACCGACGACGAGGCCCGTCGCCGCTTCCCGCCGATGAACAGCATCGGTTGGACGATCGCCCATCTCGCCGCGCAGGAGCAGCGCTATTGGCTCCATCGCGCGCAAGGCAAGACTATTCTGCCGCAACTCGACGCGCTGGCCGGGTACGGCAGCCCCGCCAGCACGCCGCCGCTCGACGAAGCCCGGGCGCTCTGGCACACCATCGTCGCGGCGGTCGATCCCTACCTCGACACCTTGACGACCGCCTCATTGCAGGACCACCTGATTATCGAGGGTCGACCGCACGACGAGTCGATCGGCACGACGCTCCGCCGCGTCACCTACCACTACTGGTATCACCTCGGCGAGGTCGCGGCGATCCGGCAACTCCTGGGCCACACGGACCTGCCGGAGTTCGTCGGGGCGATGGCGGGAGAGGCGAGCTACCGCCCGGAGTAGGATCCGACCGCGCAGCAAACTCAGCCCTTCGGCGGGATCACACTGGCGGGGATAATGAGGCCGGGGATCACGGTCGATTCGAGCGCCTGACCGCGACCCGCGACCGCGATCAGCGTGTAGCGACCATCGACCGGCTCGGTATGGCGCTCGATCGTCTCGGTGGCGAGGTCGAAGAGCCAGGCTTCGGGGATACCGGCGGCGGCATAGAGCGGCAACTTGATCTGCCGATCGTTGTCGCGCGTGGAGTCGGAGACTTCGATCACGAGCAGCACTTCGTCGTCGGTCGGCATCGGCGCGTTGTCGCCGCGATCGGCGAAGACGGCCAGATCGGGCTGCGGCATCCCGCCGTTCGAGAGCCGGATCGGGTTCTGCACGCTGAGGATAAAGTCGTCGGCGAGGCTGCGCCCAACGACCTTGCCGGTGCGGTTGACGCAGTTCATATGGCGGATACCGATCGGGCTCATCTCGACCACTTCCCCCGCGAGCAGTTCCACACGGTCGTCCTCCGCCAGGACACCCGCCTCGATCATCCGCTCGTACTCGCCGACGGTGAAGCGACGGCGGAGCCGCTCGATCGCCATTTGCCAACCCCTCCCGGATACACAACCCGAATCGACACCGACAATGATAGTCTACCTACCGATAGACAAGCCCGCCCCCGCCGTACATGCGGCGGGGGCGGGCCAGAAACAACCTACCCCCGCACCGGTTCGGGCAGCGGGATATTGAATTGCGTGGCGAGGCCGGAGAGTTCCTCCCAGATCGCGTCCGGCAGGGGGATGCCCTCGCGCTCGCGGCGTTCGCGAGAGATTTTTTCCGGCTCGCCGGGGGTCAGGACACGCTGCACCCCCGCCGCCGGCTTGACCTCGCGGGCTGCGGCGAGGGTCGCGCCGGTCAGCGCGCCGTAGCGGTCGGCGTCACCGAAGAACGACGGGTCGAGGACGATCAGCAGCACGCCGGTGATGTGGCCGGTCGGCCCGGCGGCGACCTCGTCCGCGCGACCGTGCCGCGCCCCGATATCCCAGGAGTCGGCGGTGTCGCTCTCGATCATCGCCAGCCCGCCGAGCAGGGCGGCAGTCAGCGCGAGGCCATAACCCTTGTGCCCACCCGCATCGCCGCCGAGCGGCAGCAGCGCGCCGCCGGCGTAGAAATCATCCGGTTGGGTGCTCGGCTGGCCGCTCTCGTCGATGATGCAGCCCGCCGGGAGTTGCGCTCCCTTCGAGCGCGCGACGCGGATCTTCCCCTCGGCGATCGTCGAGGTGGCGGCGTCGAAGAGCATCAGCCCCTCCTCGCCCGCCGGGACGCCGAACGACCACGGATTCGTCCCCAGGAACCGCTCGCGCCCGCCGAACGGCACGACGATCCCGGAGCCCGGACCGGCGGCACCGTAGGTGGCGATCCCGACCAGCCCCTCGGCGACCGCGCGCTCGGCGTACTCGCCGAGCCGCCCGATGTGCATCGAGTTGCGGATCGCGGCGGTGGCGATCCCGTGCTCGCGCGCCGCCCCCATCGCCCATTCGAGCGCGAAGATCGTCGAGTATTGCCCGAACGACCGCCTGGCGTCGATCAGCGCCGTCGCGCCGCGCTGGCGCACGATCTCCGGTCGCGCCTCGGGCTTCAACACCCCGTTCTGAATCTGCTGCACATACCAGGGCATCCGCAGCACGCCGTGGGAGTCGTGGCCGGAGAGGTTCGCGCGCACCAGGTGATGGGCGACCTCGGCGGCGGCGGTCTCATCGGCCCCGACCACGCGGCAGACCTGATCGATAAACTGCTCCAGCGGACCGGCGGGACACAACACCTCGGCCATGCAGACGCTCCTTTCATCCGACCAATCTTCCCCAACCCTGCGGGCTGCCGCGCAGTATACGCCGATCGGCGAGGCGAGGAAACCCAGTGGTCAGACAGGTGGGCTGAGTGGGGTGGCCTGGGTCTGAGGTGGGTGGTTAGTGGCGGGGATATGCTCCAGTGGGATGGGCAGTGCCAATGGATTGAAGTCTCGGCTGGGGGCTCTGCCACGAATCCTGTGACCCGGCACAGGACCACGGTCCCCCTACGGGGACTGGGTACGTTTCGGCGCAGTGCCGTTCAGTAAAGGCTAGAGATTCGAGCATTCCAGCCCGCGAAGGCGGGCTTCGTGGCGACCGCAGTCGCCTTCAGCCGGGATTTCAATCCACCGGCCCTCCCGCGCTTGCCGGATTGCCGTGGCATCGGCCCTCCCGCGCTTGCCGAATTGCCGTGGCACCGGCCCCCTCACCCCCGCCCATCCTCCCCATCCTTATCCTCCCGCACCCAGTCCCAGCGCCACCGCCCCATCCAACACCAGTGCATAGCCCTCCGCCCAGGCTGCGGCCCAAACTGCCTCGCTCACCGCCGCGCGAGCGGGCGGCTGGGAGACGTCGTTGTGCTGGCGGAAGGTCGGGGCCAGGATCGCGCCGATCTGATCGCGCCGCCCCTCCGCCGCGCCCCAGAGGCGGGCCGCGCGCTCCGGATCGCCGCCCGCCGCCGCGTCGATCGCCAGCAGCTCGAGGCAGAGATAGATCCCGCGCATCACGCCCAACTCGGCGTAGCGCCGCAACGACTCGCGTAGCGCGACCCGCCCGCCATCGGCGTCGCCCCCCAGCGTCAGCACCCCCCCGAGGTGGAACAGCGCATTGGCGAGCCCGCGCGGATCGCCGAGGGCGCGGTGGGCCGCCACGCTCTCCTCGGTCAGCGCCCGCCCGGCGACCGCCTCGCCCTGGTGAACCAGGACCCACCCGAGGCTCATCCCGATGTCGGCGACCCCGACCCGATCATCCAGCGCCCGGTAGCGCGCGAGGCAGTCCTCGTGGAGCGGGCGGGCGCGGGCATAATCGGCCTCATCGCGCGCCACGTAGGCGAGATGTTCGAGGGACACGGCCTGGCCGCGCGCGTCGCCATCCTCCCGATAGAGGTCGAGCGCGGCGGCGTGCAGCCGCTCGGCATCGCGGTACTCCCCCTGATTGCGCGCCAGGATCCCGGCCCCATTCAGCGCCCGCGCCCGCAGGCCGCGCGGCGCGGTTGGCGCGGTCGAGAGGGCCGTTTCGAGCGCGCGCCGCCCAGCACGGAAAAAACCGCGCGCTTCCCAGAAGCCGCCGAGCGCGACCGCCAGGCGCAGCCCCCAGGCGGGGACGCCGCCGGCCAGCGACCAATCGAGCGCCGCGCGCAGGTTGCCGTGCTCCCGGCCCAGCCGATCGAGCCACTCGCGCAGGCCGCGCCCCGCGAGGTGCGGGGCCGCCTCCTCGGCGAGAGTCAGGTAGTAGGCCGCGTGGGCGCGGGCGATCTCCGGCGCCTCGCCGCCCTCCGCGAGCTGCACCAGGCCGTACTCGCGGATCGTCTCCAGCATCCGGAAGCCGGGCTCGCCGTCGGGGCGCTCCTCCTGCCGCAAGAGGCTCTTGTCGGTCAGCGACTCGATCCCCGCCAGCAGGTCGAGCGGCGCATCGTCGGTGGCGTCGCAGATCGCGCCGGCGGCCTCCAGCGTCCCCCCGCCGACGAAGATCGCCAGCCGCCGGAAGAGGACCTGCTCGGCGTCGGTGAGCAGATTGTGGCTCCAGTCGATCGCCCCGCGCAGGGTGCGCTGGCGCTCCGGCAGATCCCGCGCGCCGCCGGTCAACAGCGCGAGGCGGCTGTTCAGGCGCGCCAGGAGGGCGGGCGGGGCCAGCGTCTTCACGCGCGCGGCGGCCAGTTCGATCGCCAGCGGCAGCCCGTCGAGCCGCGCGCAGATCGCGGCCACCGCCTCGGCGTTCGCCGCCGTGAGCCGGAAATCGGCGCGCGCCGCTGCCGCCCGCTCGACGAACAGGCGGATCGCCGCGTACTCGCCGAGGCGCGCGAGCGGGACCGGCGTCTCGGGGTCGGGCAGGTCGAGCGGCGGGACGACCCATTCGTGCTCGCCCGAGACGTGCAGGACCGCCCGACTGGTCACCACGACCTTCAGCAGCGGGGCCGCCGCCAGGATCGCCGCGACGAGCGGGGCCGCCGCCGCGACCTGCTCGAAGTTGTCGAGGACGAGCAGCCGCTCGCGCCCCCGCAGATCGGCCTGCAAGCGCTCCAGGACCGGGCGATCGCCGCCGTCGGGGATGCCGAGCGCCCGCGTGATCGCCTGCACGACCCGGTCGGCGTCGTTGAGGTTGGCGAGCGGCACGAAGAAGACCCCATCGGGGAAGGCGTCGAGCAGGGTGGCGGCGAGCTGCACCGCGAGGCGGGTCTTGCCGACCCCGCCCGGCCCGGTCAGCGTCACCAGCCGGACGGACGGGCGGCGCAGGAGGGCCAGAATCCCCACCAACTCGCGCTCGCGCCCGACGAGCGGGGTGGGCGGGGTCGGCAGGTCGTGCGCGCCGTGCTCCCCCGTGCGCAGCGGCGGGAAGTCCGCCGGGAGATCGGGCGCGACGAGTTGATAGAGACCCTCCGGCCAGCCGAGATCCTTGAGGCGGTGCGGCCCGAGATCGCGCAGCGTCACGCCCGACGGTAGCGCGCCCGCCATCCCATCGCGCGTCGCCCCGGTTAGCAGGATCTGCCCGCCGTGGGCCACCCCGCCGACGCGCGCCGCGCGATGGACATCGAGGCCGACATAGCGCCCCCCGACCGCGCGCGGCGCGCCGGTGTGCAGCCCCATCCGCACGGAGACGGTGTTCCCCCCCGGCCAGGAATGGGCCGCGAGGGCGCGCTGCGCCGCGACCGCCGCCGCGACCGCCGCCCCCGCACTGGGGAAGCTGACGAAGAACGAGTCGCCCTGATTATCGACCTCATACCCGCCGTGCGCCGCCCAGACCCCGCGCAGGAGGTCGTTGTGCGCGGCCAGTAGTTCGGCGTAACGATCGCCGAGCGCCAGCAGCAGGCGCGTCGAACCCTCGATATCGGTGAAGAGCAGCGTGACGGTGCCGCTCGGGAAGGCGAGCGCTGGCGCGGCCATCGGCGGCTCCTGGGCGTTGCGGCGGCACGGCGCGCATTGATCGGATCGTGACGGGGGAAGTATAGACGCAGATCGCCGCGCGAGGGTGGGCGGTGGGGACCAAGACCGGGTGCCCATATATCCGTAACAGAGAACGCGCGCCCCTATTCACGACAGGGAACTCGCGCGCGTGCTATGGTAAGCGTTGACAGGCGGAGCGAGCGAGTACGACCGGTGGCCGGACAACGGCACAGGGGAGCGGGCGTGTCGGTGGGGCGGCGGCGATGAGCGCGATCCAATTCCTGCAATGGCTGACGCAGGCGATCTACGTGCTGATCTCGATCGTGGTCATCGGCGCGGCGGTGCGGCGCGCGACGCGGGTGCGCGTGAACATCGCACTCTTCTTCGGCATCACCACCCTGATCATCGCCCAGGGTTGGGTCGTCAGGGCGCTCGGCATACCCGCAGGGCGGATGGTCAGCGCGCTGACCATCTCCCTGCTGCTGGCGTTGCCCTACGTGCTGGTCAGGCTGGTCAACGACTTCACCACCGTGCCGACCTGGATCCTGCGCACCGCCGAGGTGGGGCTGGCCCTCTGCGTGGCGAGCATCGTCGCCTTCTCGCCCAACATGCCGCTGGGGGTCACCCTCCCGCTCGTCCTCTACTTCTTCGTCATCAATGCGTACGTCGCCGTCGCCTTCCTGCGCGCCGCGCGGCGGACGAGCGGCGTCACGCGCCGCCGGATGCAGGCGGTCGCCTTCGGCTCGGGGTTCCTCGGCCTGACGATCCTCCTCGCCGGGCTGCGCGCGGTTCAGCCAGCGGCCCTTCGCGAAGCGTTCACCCTAGTCCAGCAACTCACCTCGCTCGCCTCCGGTATCAGTTACTTCGTCGGCTTCGCGCCGCCGACCCTGCTGCGCCGCGCCTGGCAAGAGCCAGCGTTGCGCGCCTTCCTCGGGCGCGCGGCCAGTTTGCCGCAATTGCCGGACACGGCCGCGATCGTGGCCGAGTTGGAGCGCGGCGCGGTGGAGGCGCTGGGCGCGCCGCACGCGTCGATCGGCCTGCTGGACGAGGCCAGCGGCAAGTTGCTCTATACCGGCCCGGATGGGCTGGTGCCGTTTGACACCGACGCCCTGATCGGGGGGCGCGCGTTCACCACCCAGGAGCCGGTCTTCTCGGCAGACGCCGCCCGCGACGATCCGGCGCACGCCGACCTCTACCGGAGCACCGGGGCGCTGGCGATCCTCGCCGCGCCGATCACGGCGGGGCGGAAGTGGCTGGGCGTGCTGTCGGTCTTCGCGTTGCGCGCCCCGATCTTCGCCGAGGAGGACCTGCGCCTCGTGCAACTCCTGGCCGATCAGGGCGCGGTCATCCTCGAGAGTCGCGCCCTGATCGACGAGGCGGCGCGGGTGCGCGCGCGCGAGGAGGCAACGCGGCTGAAAGACGACTTCCTCTCCGTCGCCGCGCACGATCTCAAGACCCCGCTCACCACCCTGCTCGCCTCGGCGCAACTGATGGAGCGCCGCGCCTTGCGCCGCCCGGAGGCTCCCCCCGATCTCGGCTCAATCCGCCGAATCGTCGGCGAATCGATCCGTTTGCGCGGTATCGTCGTAGAACTCCTCGACGCCGCCCGCACCGAGCAGGGGCGACTGATCGGTCGCCGCGAGCCGACCGACCTGACCGAGGTGGCGCGCGAGGTCGGGGCGCGCCACACCTCCGGGCGGCACCATGTCGCGGTGGAAACGCCTGGGCCGATTGTCGGCGTCTACGATCGGCTGCGGATCGCGCAATTGCTCGACAATCTGGTCGAGAATGCGGTGAAGTATTCCCCGGCGGGCGGCGACGTGACCCTCCGACTCTGGGAGGCGGAGGGGATGGCCCGCCTGACGGTGGCCGACCACGGGATCGGTATCCCGCCCGCCGATCTGCCGCGCCTCTTCGACCGGTTCCACCGCGCCGCGAATGTGGACGACCGCAACTTCGCCGGGATGGGGCTGGGGCTGTATATTTACCGGGGGATCGTTGAGGAGCACGGCGGGCGGATGACCGTCAGCAGCACCCTCGGCGCGGGGAGTACCTTCGAGATCGCCCTGCCGCTCCGCGCGGAGGGGGACACCGAGACGGATGGAGAGGAGAGCGATGAGCGGGTGGGGCATGAGCAGCACATCTGAGGTGAGGATCGCCCGCGTTCGCGGCCACCTCCCGCATCCTTTCCCGCCCTTCGCAGGGTCGCCCGGCGTGCCGCGCACGGTCACCGGCGGCTGGTCGGCACCCAGCGGTGGCGAGCGACGCCCAGTCGCGGGCGACGCCCACGCCCTCGGCATCGGGCTGACCGCGCCGATCCTGGTCGTGGACGACGATGCGGCGATCCGCGCGTCGATCTGCGAGATCCTCGAACTGGAAGGCTACCCGGTCATCACGGCGGCGGACGGGGCGGCATTGCGTCAGATCGAGGAAGCGCGCCCCGCGCTGGTGCTGCTGGATATGCGGATGCCGGGGCTCAACGGCTGGGAGGTCGCGAGCGCGCTCCACGAGCGCGGCGTCACGGTGCCGATCCTGGTGATGACGGCGGCGCAGGATGCGCGCCGCTGGGCCGAGCAGATCGGGGCGGGCGGCTACCTCGCCAAGCCGTTCGACCTCGACGACCTCCTCGATGCTGTCGAGCGCCTGCTGCTGCGGTGATGGGAGGGATCAAGGGTTGCTTGCGGTGAGGATGGGCGATCGAGGCTAATGATGGTAGGTGGCTGATGGCGAGGCGGATGCCGCCGGTTGAAACCGGCACCAGGCCGCCTGTGGTCACAAAGTCCCTGCGGGACTACGCTACTTGCCGATTGCTCTTGCGCCACAACCCCCACACACCCGCACCCAGCCTACTTCAGTAGGCTTCGTGGCCGCAGGCAGGGAGCGCCGGTTTATGGCGGTGGCGGACTTAAACGGGCCATGGCGGGCGGTTGAACCCTGTGACCCGGCACAGGACAAGACCGCGCCCGGGGGCGTGCGCGCACCACGAAACCCGCCGTCGCGGGTTAGGATCGCGCATGGGCCGATTACGTTCGCCACTGCCATCAACCGGCGGCACCACACCGATAACACTCATCACCTTACCGGATCAGCGAATCAACCACCATCACTCCAGTGCATCCAACCCCCACCACCCCGACTCCCTCCCACGCCCCGACCCCTCCTGGCAGGCCGCGCCCGAATCGGGTAGAGTCCACCAATCGTGCGGGCGCGCGGGGTGAGAAGGCGATGTGGATCTCGAAACTCTTCGGGTCGTTACCGGTGCTGCTCGATTTCGTCAACCGGCACCGGTTGCGCCATGACCAGTTCAAGATCGTCGTCGTGCCGCCGCGCCTCTGGCAGCGCCGGGGGGGGCCGCGCTACTACCTGATCTATCGCGCCGAGGACCCAGAAGAGGCGCTGCTCGGCGCGCTGACCGCCGAGGCGATCGACGAGGAAGCCGCCGTGGATGTCGCCGAGGAGATCATCGCCAGCGCGCAGGGGCGCAGTCACGGCGCGGGTGGCGCGGGCGATGGCGGCGCATGACCGCTCGCCGCCCCACCGCTCGCCCCGCGCGGATCGGGATCGACGCGCATCTGCTCTCGTTCGCCGGGTCGTATCGCCAGGCCGGGGTCAGCCGCTACATCGCCGAACTCCTCCGCGCCCTCGCGGGCGACGCCGACGCGGCGGGCGATCACGACTACCTCGCCTTCGTCGGCCCGGAACCGGTGCCGCCTGGCTTCCTCCCCGCCAGCACGACTGGGCGGCTGCGCTTCGTCCACAGCCGCCTGCCGACCGCGCGCCCGCTCGAGCGGATCGCCTGGGAACAGGCGCTCGGCCCCGTCGCCGCCCTCCGCGCGCGGCTCGATCTGATCCACGGCCCCGTCAACGCCCTGCCGCTCGCCGCGCCCGGTCGCGGGGTCGTCACGATCCACGACCTCGCCTTCCTCGCGCACCCCAGGGCGCTGGGTGCGGCGCGGCGGCGCTACCTGACGCTGCTCACCGCCCTCTCGGCGCGGCGCGCGGCGCGGATCATCGCCGTCTCCGCCTTCACGCGCGACGAGGTCGTGCGCCGACTGCGGGTCCCGGCGCGCAAGGTCGCGGTCGTCCACAACGCCGTCGATCCGGCCTTCGCGCCGCTGCCCGCCGCCGAAATCGCCCGCTTCCGCGCGGAGCAACGGCTGCCCGAGCGCGTCATCCTCTGCGTCGGGACGCTCGAACCGCGCAAGAACCTCGTGGGCCTGCTCGACGCCTTCGCCCGGTTGGCCCCGCGCACCGATGCCGAATTGGTCGTCGTCGGCGGGCAGGGCTGGCTTTACGACGCGGCCCTGGCGCGCGTGGCGACCCTCGGGCTCACCGGGAGCGTCCGCTTCGCCGGCTTCGTCCCGGACGCCGATCTGCCGCGCTGGTACAACGCCGCCACCCTTTTCGTCTATCCTTCCCTCTACGAGGGCTTCGGCCTGCCGCCGCTGGAGGCGCTGGCCTGCGGCGTGCCGACCGTCACCGGCGCGGGGACGGCGATGGCCGAGATCGTCGGCGACGCCGCCCTGCTGACCGACCCGCGCGACCCCGCCGCCCTCGCCGCCGCCCTCGCGCGCCTGCTCGATGACCCGGCCCTGCGCGCGACCCTGCGCGAGCGCGGCCCGCGCCAGGCCGCACCATTCACCTGGGCACGCACCGCCGCCGCCACCCGCGCCGTCTACGACGAAGTCCTGACGCACCGCCCGCGATAAGGCAACGCAATCCCCACCCTCCCTCTTCAGGGGAGGGTCGCCGCCGGGGCGGCGGGGAGGGGTTACACCGACCACCCAGCGAGACAGGGACACCCAACGATGAACGCCCCCACCCTACCAAACCATCCCGTCCGCGCCACGCGCCGCACCCTCGTCGCCACGCTCCTCGCCCTGCTCCTGCTGGGCGTGCTGGCGGGCTGCCTGCAAGCGACCCAGCCCGCCCCCACCCCGGCGGAGGTGACGCCGACCGCGACCGCCCGGCCGCGCGCGACGCCGGTAGCGACCGTCGCCGGGGCGCCCGCCCCGACGCCGATCGCGCCGCCGGTCGGCCTGGTCCCCGCGCGCACCATCGCGTTCGTCTCCGATCGCGACGGGCAGATCGACCTTTATCTGACCGACATCGAGACCGGGCGACTCCTGCGGCTGACGAACGATCGGGCGATCGAGTCGTTCCCGGCCTGGTCGCCCGACGGCACCACCCTCGCCTACGTGGTGGAGGACGAGCGCACCCTCCGCAACCTCTGGATCATCGATCTCCGCGTCGGCATCCACCGGCAACTCACGCGCGAGGAGCCGCCGTTCGACGTGCGCCGCCCGGCCTGGCTGCGCGGCGGGCGCGTGCTGCTCTACGACACCGGCAAGCCGTTCGACCGCCGCCCGGAGTTGCGCGCGATCACGATCGACGGCCAGCGCCTCTCGCCGATCGTCCCCGGCGCGGGCGACATCATCTACGACTGGTCTACGAATGGCGAGACGCTGATCTGCGCGGTGGGGCAGATGATCGGCGAGCCGCGGATCGTCGTCGCCGACGCGGTGCCGGGGATGACGCTGACGGCTGGCCGCGACGCCCCGGTCGGCTTCGCGGTGGAACTCTCCCCCGACGGGCGCTCCGCCACCTTCACCGGCCCGCCCCTCAGCGACGATCAGGTCACCTTCCTGCTCGACCTGGCCACCGGCGCGACGACACCGCTCAATGAGGGGGTGCTCGGTCGGCGCTACGAGCACGATTTCGCCTGGCTGCCCGACAGCAAGCGCCTCATCCTCGTCCACGGTGCGGGCGGCGTGACCGACGGGCTGGGCCGCCTGAAGGTGGGGAGCGCCGCCCCGCCGACCTCGGATGTCACGGTGGGGCTCTGGCTGGTCAACACCGCCCCGGCCCCCGGCGAGCCGCCGCGCACGCAGTTGACGAGCGGCAGCGCCGACGCCGCGCCGCGCCCCTCGCCCGATGGCCGCTGGATCGTCTACCTGACCGACACGCAGAAGCCGACACCGCTCGAATCGAATATCTGGCTGATTGGCACCGAACCGTCCCCGGGCAGCCAGGCGTACATCCCCAGGAACCTCACCGCCGAGCATGGGAACAACTGGTCGCCGGTCTGGATGCCGCTGCCATGAGCTGCCCCCCATCCCGCCACGGCCAGCGCCGGATCGGGCCGCGATGAACGACGAACGGCCCGCCCAGACGGTCGCCACGCTGGGCGAGTTCGCGCTGATCGATCGGCTGGCCGGGGCGCTGGCCGAGGTCGGGGCCGCCGCCGCGCCCGACCTCCCCGGGATCGGCGACGACGCGGCGATCTGGACGCCGACGCCCGGCACCCGCGCCGTGGTCACGACCGACAGCCTGATCGCGGGGATCCACTTCCAGCTCGACTGGACCGGTTGGCGCGACCTCGGCCACAAGGCGCTGGCGGTTAACCTCAGCGATGTCGCCGCGATGGGCGCGCGCCCGCGCCTGGCGACCGTCTCGCTCGCCCTGACCGGCGGGGAGCCGCTCGACGGCCTACTCGAACTCTATCGCGGGCTCGGCCTCCTCGCCGCGCGGCACGGCGTCACGGTCGCGGGGGGCGATATCGTCGCCTCGCCCGAACGCCTCGGCCTGCACCTCACCGTCATCGGCGAGAGCTGGCCCGAGGCCGACGGTCGCCTCCTCACCCGCGACGCCGCCCGCCCCGGCGACCTCCTGGCGACCAGCGGCCCGCTCGGGCTCTCGGCGGCGGGGCTGAAGCTGCTGATCGAAAGTGGGCGAGTGGCCCACTCTTCTCACGACTCACGACTCATTTATACCCTTCAGGGTACGACTCACGACTACCTCGCCGCCCACCACCGCCCCGAACCCCGCATCGCCTACGGGCGGGCGCTGGTCGCGGCGGGGGTGCGCGCGGCGATGGATTTGAGCGACGGACTCTTCGGCGACCTCGCCAAGATCTGCGCCCGCAGCAACGTCGGCGCGCGGATCGACGAGGCGGCGCTACCGGTGCCGGCGAGCCTCCGCGCGCGGTTCCCCGCCGACTGGCTGGCGCTCGCCACGCGCGGCGGCGAGGACTACGAACTCCTCTTCGCCGCCCCCCGCGTCGCCCTCGACCAACTTCGCGCCCGCTACGCCGCCCAGGGTCTCCCCGCGCCCGCGCTCATCGGCGAGGTGCTGCCCATGCCCACAGACGGGTCGCCGATCACCCTGCGCCACACCGACGGGTCTGAGGAAGCGATCGGCGGCGGCGCGTTCGATCACTTCCGAGGCTGAGCGCTAACAACGGCAGGAATCACGTCGCAGATCACTGCTGGACCGGTGGAACGAGAGCAG
>CADCWN010000185.1 GCA_902806415.1 uncultured Thermomicrobiales bacterium
CGCGCGCGGGCTGCCTGTGGCGATCAACGGGGGTGCCAACGCCGTCGCCGTCGCCGAGCACGCCGTCATGCTGATGCTGGCGGTCTATCGCCGGGTTTCCCAGCTCGACCGCGCGGTGCGCCGGGGCGAGTGGCGCGGGGGGGCCGGCGGAGACACCCGCTACCACGAACTCGGCGGCAAGCGGGTCGGGATCCTCGGGATGGGGCAGATCGGGCGGGCGGTCGCGCGACGATTGGCCGGCTTCGATGTCGACCTCCACTACACCGATGTCATCCGGCTACCGAGCGCGGAGGAGGCGGCGCTAGGGGCGACGTTCCTGCCCTTGGACGAGTTGCTGACGAGCGCGGAGGTCCTCAGCCTCCATTTGCCGCTGCTGCCGGAGACCCGCGGCATCATCGGGGAACGGGCGCTCGCACGCCTGCGACCGGGGGCGGTGCTGATCAACACGGCGCGCGGGGAACTGGTGGACGAAGCGGCGCTGGCGACGGCGTTGCGATCCGGGCACCTGCTGGGTGCCGGGCTGGACGTCCTCGCCCACGAGCCGCCACCGGCCGATCACCCGCTGCTCGCGCTCGACAACGTCGTGCTCACCCCCCACACTGCAGGCCCGACGTGGGAGAGCTGGCCGCGCCGCTTCGGCAATGCCTACGCCAACATCGGGCGCGTCTCGCGCGGGGAGCCCCCCCGCTGGGTCATCCCCGAGCTCCGGGGATGACGCGAGGGCGGATCGGGCCGCTAGCTCGCCCGGTGCGGCCGGGACAGCGGCACTTTCACCGTCAGCGGGGGGCGAAGCGAGTACAGTCGATCCTCGCCCCCTTCCCTCCGAACAAACGTCGTTGCCTGTAGTATGCGGAAATTCGCGCCGTAGCCCCTGCGCGTCGGTCGTCACGCCGCCTCGCGATAATACTCGTGCAGGAGGCCCCCGAGTCGATCGCGTCGGCGCACCGCGCCGCCTGGCGTCGCGGGAGTGAGCGGGATCGGGCAGCTTTGATCGAGGCCCTGGTGTGGCCGCGCCTGGTTGTAGTGCGCGACGTACTCGGCGAGGACCCGCTGCAGGTGGCCCTCGCCAGCGATCAGCAGGTGGTCGAGGCATTCCTCGCGGGCGGAGCGGACCCAGCGCTCGGCATACGCGTTTGCCCTGGGAGCGCGGTACGGGGTGCGGATGATCTCGAGTCCCTCGGCGGCGAGCACGCGGTCGAAGGCCGACGCGAACTTCGTGTCCCGATCGTGGATGAGGTAGCGGCAGGTGCGGCCCTGGTCCTGGAGCGTCCAGGCGAGGTTGCGCGCTTGCTGGGCGACCCAGGCCGCAGTCGGCCGGGCGGTGCACCCAGCCAGGTGGACACGTCGTGTGCCCACCTCGATGCAGAACAGGACGTGGAGGGTCTTGAGGAAGAGGGACTCGACCGCGAAGAAGTCGCACGCGAGGAGCTGGTCGCGGTGCCGGGCCACGAAGGCCGACCAGGTGCTGCCCTGACGGCGGACCGGCGCCGGCGGCACACCGCGCCGCTTCAAGATGGCGCGGATCGTCGAACGCCCGACGATGTGGCCGAGCTTCGCCAGTTCCCCGTGGATGCGGGCGTATCCCCAGCGCGGGTTCTCGCGGGCCAGCCGCACGACCAGGGCTGCGATTGTCGCGTCGGTCGGTGGTCGTCCGGCACCACGACGCCCCCGGAAGGTCCATTTCCGGCGTACCAGGTCGCGATGCCAGCGGAGTAGCGTCTCTGGCGTGACCAGCAGCACGCTGTGGGGCCAGCGCTGCCGCGTACCCGATGTCAGTTGTCGCAGCTTCGTTGCCAGCACCGCCAGCGTCACCTTCTCCCAGCGCGAGAGCTGCGGCCGAGGCCGCCGACGCTGCAGCACGCGAAGTTGATGCCGCAGGCGCACGATCTCGAGATCCTTCGCGCCCTCAGGCTGACGGCGCACGGTAATCAAATCAAGCACCAGGGCCACCGCGAGCATCAACGCTGACCAGATCATCGCTCCCCCCCGCGTCATTCACCACGACGCGAGGAGCATAGCGGTCAGCTTGGCCACAGACAACAGTGCCGGATGGCATTTCCGCATAGTAC
>CADCWN010000186.1 GCA_902806415.1 uncultured Thermomicrobiales bacterium
AATTGGGGTCGATTTGCCCTTGTCGGCCTCGGCACGGTCGTCGCCGCCGTCCTCGCTAACATCCTCGTCTACTACCTCGGGCGCGCGACCGTCGGCTACGACCCGCAGTTCATCATCCTCGCGGACGTCGGCACGACGATCTTTTTCACGGCCATCCCGGCGCTCGGCGCGACCCTGCTCTACGCCGTCCTGCTACGTTTCGCCCGTCGCCCGGCACGCACCTTCGCGATCATCGCCGCCGTGGTCTTCGTCGTCACCACGCTCCCGGACTTCACCTACGTCCCCGGCGTCCCCGGCGCGACAGTCGGACAGACGGCCACCCTGGTGATCATGCACATCGCCGCCGCCGCCGTGATCGTCGGCCTGCTGACGGGTCTCTCGCGCCCCTCGGCGCGCTGACGCGGCGCGGGGCCGGTGCGAGGCCGCACCGGCCCCGCGCCACCGCGAGCCAAACCGTCACCAACCACTCGACCGAGTACACACAGCACGCCAGTGGATGAAGTGTTGTGCAATGTGCCAAGGAGACAGCTCGCGTAGCGGTCAGCTTCGCGCCCCTTGCTCGGCGCGAAAGCGGAGTTGCGGTGCGGCCGGATCGCGGTTGTCCACCACCACATCCGCGCGATCGGCCGGTCGAACAACCGCCAGATAGTGATCCTCGCCCGGAATGTAGGTGGTGTGATACGACCGCGCGGCCTCCTCGACCGTCCCGCCGCGCCACGCGAGATCGCGGATCGGCCCGCGCCGCAACGTGTCGCCGACGTCGATCTCGACGAAGATACGAATATCCCAGAGGTCGTCCAACTCCGGACGGCAGAGAAAGACGCCGTCCACCAGGACGACGGCACCAGGCGGCGCGAGGCGCAGCGGCTCGTCGAACGGCACGTCGTGGTATGAGTCGAAGAGCGCGCTGCGGTAGCGCCGATCCCCGCCCGGCCCCAACGGCAGGAGCGCGGCGCGGATCGCGGGGTGATCGTAGCTGTCGAGGTAATACCGCCGCCACGGTGGGAGTTCCCGCCGCCCTCGCCGCTCCGCCCTCGGTCGATGAAAGTCGTCGATCTCGATGCGGATCGCCGGTCGGCCCAGCCGCTCGATCGGGGCCACCAGCGCATCCGCGAGGGTCGTCTTCCCGGCGGCCGTCCGCCCGTCGATTGCCACCCGCAACGGGTGCGGGCGCTCCACGGCGACGAGGAAGCGGGCAAGATCCAGGATCGCGCGCTCCCGCGCAGATTCCGGCTCTGACATCGCACCCCTCTCGCAACGACTGACGAGCCGCCTCAACGGCGTCGCGAGTTGTGGCGGGCGGCTGAAGCCGCCCGCCTCCCCGGCTTAACCAGCCTCGCCCTTCTTCCGTGCCGGGGCGCGCTCGATCGCTTCCCAAACGGCGCGGGCGGCGGCGGCTTCCTCGGCCGTGGCGGGCCGCTCGCTGTAGCGGGCCGTATCGTAGCGCGCGGTGAGGCTGCCCACGGCGGGTGGGGGGGCGGTGAGGCCGACGACCGGGGCATACTCATCCGGGGTCTGCTCGGCGGCGCGCGGGCGTTCGGCCCCCGCGCCGCGCTTCAGCAAGCGCCCGTAGAGTTCGCGGATGGCGACGGTGTGCCGCCAGCGCGGGTCGCCGCGCAGCGCGGCGAGGGGATCGGGGGCGCGCCGGAAGCGCCCGCCGAGTCCTGCCAGCAGCCCCGCCGCCCCCTCGGCCAGCAGATCCCAGCTGAAGACCGATTCGCGCTCCTCGCCGGCCACCGGCTGACGCCGCGGTCGCCGCCGCCAGAGGAAGCGCGTCAGGGCGAAGACCAACGCGGCGAGGACGGCGAGGACGACGATGTAGCGCAGCGCATCCGGGTACTGCACCGGCGCGATCCCGGCGGTCGGATCGACCGTCGGCGTGCCGGGCGGTGCCTGCGTCGGTCGCGGCGCGGGATCGACTGGCCCGAGCAGGCCCAGGAAGAAGCCGACGATCGCGAAGATGACGTAGGCGAACGCGGTCGCGATGTAGATGAAGATCAGCAGCAGCAGGTCGGCCAGCCAGAAAATCGGCGTCAGCAGCCAGAGGATCGTCTCCAGAAAGCGGCGCGTGAAAATCCCGGCGACCAGTGACCCGACGAGCACCAGACCGACGACCGGCCCCAGGAAGGTGAGGAGCCAGCGCGGCGTCAGGGTCAGCGCGCCGCGCGCCTGCTCGACGCGCAGCCGACCGAGCGCGATCGCCGCCAGCGTCAGCAGCAGGAAGACGATCGTGCCGCCGTAGAGGAGCCGCCGCAAATCGGGGGTATCATCGGTCGAGACGCTCGCCATCGTCGCCAGGATCGCCGCGATGGCGATCGGCGTCCCGGCGCGCAGCGTCCGGTAGGCCGCATCGATCGACGGCTCGTCGCGCGTGCGCCCGCGCCACCAGGCATAGGCCACGAACAGGATCGCCACCCACATCGGCAGAGCGAGGGGGTCGGACGGGAACGCCAGCGCGCGCAGCCCGTCCCCCGGCCAGGACCAGTCCAGGAACGGGCGGGCGGGGAAGACGAACGCGCGCACCGCCAGCAGGAGCAGCAGCACGACCGCGCCCACGGACAACGCCTCGTACTGCGGGCTGAAAAAGCGATAGGCATCCATCGCCCGCTGGAGATTCGTCCCCAGCAGGAGGATCAGGAAGAACCAACCCGGCCAGATCGCCCGCTCGCCGGGCGCCAGGCTGCCGGAGATCGCCGTCATCACCAGCGAGGCGACCGCCGCCTCCGCACCGACAAGCAGCAAGACGAGCGTTTCGAGGCTCCAGTCGAGGCGCGCGATAGTCGGCGGGAAGGTCCACCGACGCGGCGGCAGATCGGTCCGCATCTCAGCCCCTCCTCGCCGCGCCCGTGCCGGTCCCCGCCAGCGCCATCTCGCGCGCCGCCGCCCTGGCGCTGCGCTCCTCGCGCTGCGCGCGCGCCGCTTCCGCCGCGAAAAGGCTGGCGGGTAGACGATGGACGATCAGCCCGCGCACCGGCGGCGGCGCGACCCCCTCGGTGCAGACCAACACCAGCCGCTGCCCGCCGCCGCGCAGCGCCTCCAGGGTCGCCGCCAGCGCCGGGGTCATCGTCGCGGTGATGATCACCAGGGTCGAGCCCCACGGGAAGGCCAGCGTCTCGGCGCGGAGGTGTTTGGCGAAGTCCACGGTGGCGAACGGCGACAGCTTCGCCAAGCTCTCCAATACTTTCGTCAGTTGCGCGGGGCCGCTCCCCGGCGCGACGCGCAGCGTCCGGTTCGAGCCGACGAGCAGGCGGTTCGAGTAGACCCCGGCGGGGAAGCGCGCGTCGAGCGCATGCGCCGCCAGCGACGCCGCCACGCTCACCAGCGGCTCGAAGTCGATCGAGTCGAGCGCCCGCCACGCCTGCTGCGGCGCGTCGAGGTCCAGGAAGATCCCGAGTTGCGTGACAGTCGTCGGCTCGAAGACGCGCACCTGCAACCCGCCCGCCCGCGCCGTCGCCTTCCAGTGGACGTGCCTGAACGAATCTTCCGGGCGATAGTCGCGCGTCCCGACCGTCCGCAGCGGGTCGAGGATCGGGGCGTTGCGCGCGCGCATGTCGCCGAATGCGCCGCGCGGCGGGATGTTCAGATCGTCGATCGGCACCAGGCGCGGATAGACGATCAGCGTGTCGAGCGCGCCGATCCGCTCGGCGCGGCGATTAAAGCCGAAGGGGTCGCCGGAGCGCAGGGTCGTCGGGCCGAAGGTGAAGACGCCGCGAGTCGGGCAGCGCAGGGTCGCGGTCCAGGCGACGCGCTCGTAGGGTCGCAGCGAGGTGAGATAGGGGAGGAGCAATTGGGTCGGGGCGCTGGCCGGCGTCGCGCGCCGGTCGATCGCGACCAGCCGATCGGAGAACTCGTCCTCGACCTCGAGCCAGGCCAGCGGCAGGATCTTCTTGTTGACCAATTCCAGGCCCAGCGTGATCGTCTCGTCGCGAAACGCTCGCCCCGCGCTCAGTCGCCGCCGATAGCTCACGGCGCGCAACGACCAGCGACTCCACAACGACGACACCCCCGCCGTCAGCAACAGCAGCGTCGCGAGCACAGTCAGTGACGGCTGGCGCGTCGCCATGCCGTAGATCAGCAGAATCGCGGAGCCGTAGAGCCAGATGGCGCTGAAAAACATGGGCGTTTAGTCGTCAGTCGTCGGTCGTCGGTCGTCAGTAGAGAGACGGCGTCGCTCTTGTGTAGGTGATCGACTTTCGGGAGATGAATTGCGGATACTGCGCATGAGGCCATAGATCAGTCGCCCGACCTCAGCAGCTTGCACGATCAGCGTTTGGCACGTTGTTTCATCAAGGTAGCGAAGCCTGGCGGCAATCAGCAGGTGAGTTTCCGCCTCATGCAACGATCCGCTGGCGATTGATAGATGGTGCAACAATTCTCGATTCCCCTGGCGTCCCTGGCCCTCGGCAATATTCGCGGGAATCGAGACAACTGCGCGCCGAACCTGACTCGACAAGCCATAGAGTTCTTCCTTCGGCCAACTGCTCGTCACACCATAGACCCGCTGCACTAAATCCATAGCCTTCTGCCATGCAATCAGATCTCGGTCGCTCTGCAACTCCTCCTCCCTTCCATCTCTCATCGCATCTACTGACGACTGACGACTGGCGACTGACGACTATTCCACCGGGACGGGAATGGAGGCCACGATCTCTTCCAAGAGTTGCCCCACCGTGCGACCACGTAACCGAGCCTCGGGGCTGAGGATAATCCGGTGGGCCAGTGTCGCGGGGACGAGTTCCTTGATGTCGTCGGGGAGGACGTAGTCGCGCCCGCGCAGGGCGGCGAGCGCCTGGGCGGCGCGACCCAGCGCCAGGGTGCCACGCGGGCTGGCCCCCAATTCGACCGACTCGTTGGCGCGCGTGGCGCGGACGAGGCGCGTCAGGTAACGGCGGAGGTCGGCGCTGATCGTCACCGCGCGCGCGGCGGTGGAGACGGCGATCAGGTCGGCGGGCGAGGTAACGGCGGGGAGGTCGGCCAGCGGGTCGCCCGCGCCGAACCGCGCGAAGATCGCCTCCTCGTCGGCCTCGTCGGGGTAGCCGATCGAGAGGCGAATCAGGAAGCGGTCGAGTTGCGCCTCCGGCAGCGGGAACGTGCCCTCCAATTCGATCGGATTCTCGGTCGCCAGGACCAGGAACGGGCGCGGCAACGGCATCGTCTCGCCCTCGATCGTCACCGTCCGCTCGGCCATCGCCTCCAGCAGGGCGCTCTGCGTGCGCGGCGTGGCCCGATTGATCTCGTCGGCGAGAACGACATTGGCGAAGACCGGGCCGGGGCGGAACTCGAACTCGCCGCGCCGCTGGTTGTAGTAGGTGATCCCGCTGATGTCCGAGGGCAGGAGATCGGGGGTACACTGCACCCGCCGGAACTCGCCGCCGATCGACCGCGCCAGCGCGCGCGCCAGGGTCGTCTTGCCGACACCCGGCACATCTTCCAGCAGCAGATGCCCCTCGCAGAGGAGTGCCACCAGCGTCAGTTCGATCGTCGCACGCTTACCGATCATCACGCGCTCGATATTCGCCAGCAGGCGCTCGCCGAACCGGGCGACACTCTCCACAGCGGCCACGGAGCCGTCCACCGGTCGTTCGGCCAACAAAGACCTCCTGCACATCGTCGCGCGCGATACCCGTCGGTAAGATCGGGATTGGGATAGGCAACGAACTATACCATGACGGATACTCCACCTATATTCTGCTGCGCTGGCCGCGCTCAACAACCCGTGACGACCCGGTCGCTCTCATGCAGGTTCGACTGAGCGCTGATCCCAACAACGGCTAGTGGATACGGCCCTCACCCCCGCCTCGCTGCGCTCGGCACCCCCTCTCCCAATTCTAGGAGAGGGGGGAGGGGCATTGCGGGGCAGCGCTCCCCACCCTCCCCGCGTCGAGCCCTTCGCCGCCGGGGCGGCGGGGAGAGGTCATCCCCTCACTAGCGTCCCCAACGTCCCCAGCCTCGCCAACACCGCAGCCTGATCCTCGAAGCACATCATCACGATCGCGTCGCCGGAACGGGCGACGGCGAGCGCGGCGGCGAGGGCCTCCAATTCGCCGGAGACAATCGTGTCCTCGCCCGCCGCGCCCCCGCGACCCTCCGCGATGCCGGACAGGAAAAGGGCGTTCATCTCCCCGCGCGTACGGCCGCGCAGATAGTGTTCGGTCTCACGGACCCAGACGCGATCAGTCGCCGCGCCCGCCAGCCGCCCGATCGTCCGGAGCGCGGCGTCGGGGCGATCCCCGGCGGTGCCGATGATCGCCAGCAGGCGCGCGCCGGGCGCGACAAAGTTCCGGCCGAAGTCCAGCAGATACGCCAGACCGGCCTCGTTATGGGCATAGTCCACAATGAACGTACAGGCGGGTTCGCGGATGGCGAAGGCGTTGAGCCGCCCGAAGTTCTGCTCCGGCGAGCTGCGAAAGCTCCGCAGCCCAGCGGCGACGGTCGCCGGATCGAGCCCCAACCCCAGCGCCGCCCCCGCCGCCGCGAGGGCATTTTCCACCATGTGGCCCGCTCGCCCGCCGAAGGTGATCGGCACGTCGGCCAGCGCCGCGAGAGTCCGGCGCTCGGCCCCGGTCGCCAGGATGATCCCCCCGTCGGCGGCCAGCAGGGCGCTCCCACCGGCGGCGAGATGCGCCCGGATCGGCGCACTGTTGGGCTGGCGACTGAAGAAGAGGACCGGCGCGCGGGTGTCGGGCTCCATCGCGCGGACGAGCGGATCGTCGGCGTTGAGGACGGCGAGGCCGTCCGGGCGGGTCAGGCGCACGATCAGGCTCTTCACCACCGCCAAGCCCTCCAAGGTGTGGATCCCCTGAAGGCCGAGGTGGTCGGCGCTGATATTCGTCACCACGCCGACATCGTTGCTCTCGTAAGCGATGCCGCGCAGCAGGATCCCGCCGCGCGCCGTCTCCAGCACCGCCACGTCGGGGGAGACATCCTCCAGGACACGCCGCGCCCCCTGCGGGCCGGTGTAATCGCCGTCCAGGACTTGCTCGCCGCCGATCCAAACGCCATTGCTGTTCGCCATCCCGACCCGCCGCCCCGCCAGGGTCAGGATATGGGCGAGGCAGCGCGTCGTCGTCGTCTTACCGTTCGTGCCGGTGATCCCGACGAGCGGGATTCGGCGATCGGCGTTGCGGACGAAGAGCGGGCGATCGCCCTCGGCGCGATCCGTCACCAGCGCGCCGCGCAACCGATCGAGCGCCCTCGGAAGATCGTATGGCGCACCGTCGAGCACCGCCCGCGCCGCCGCGACCGCCTCCTCGGCGATCCCCTCGGCTACGGTGCGCCACTCCCACCCGAACGCCAGGGTCAATTCCTGCCACCCCGATCGCTCGGGCAGGTCACGTTGCCGGGTGATGCGCGCTGGTAGCGGCAGGCCAAGCGCGCCGTGCAACGAGCGCACGATCGGCCAGAGCAGGCCGTCGAGCAGCCCCGCCCCGGTCTCGTCGCCGCTTGATAATCCTATCGCCGGGAGCAAGGCCGCCCAGCGCCCGTGCGCGGCGCGAACCATTTCCTCCGATACGACCGGCGCAAGGACTTGCAGCTTGATCGCGGGACTGGTCAGGTAGATGTTCGCGCCGTCCAGGGTGCGGATCTCGCCGAGCTCCAAGGCCACCATCGCCCCTCTCCTCTATTCCGAAACGGCGCGATGGCCGATAAAGCCGCGATCACGGGCAGCGCGTCAGTATAGCGTCTGCGACGCCGGTCGTTACGACAGCGGATCCCGAGCAACGCGCCCACCCTTAACAATTCTTTTACGCAAATCTCCCCGCATACTTACGCTCCCTTAACAACCCGCTAACGTACGTTCGCTACACTGGTACGGAGGAATGCACCGGGAACGTCAAGACTGTACGGACGGTGAGCCGATGGGCGAGTATCGCAGGCCGAGGAAGAGAAGGCGGGGCGCGGCGGTGCGACGCCCTCGCCGGATCGGCGCCCCGCCCGCGTACGCGGGTCGCCCCCTCGACAGCGGGTCGTGATCCAGACGGATCGGGACCCGCTCTCTTTTGCGCCGAGTGGGCTGAACACGGACGTCAGCGGAGGGAAGGATGCGCATCGCGATCGTCACCGAGACATTCTTGCCGAAGATGGACGGGATCGTGCGGATGCTCACCGAATTCCTCGACCACCTGGGGCGGCGCGGGCATGAGGCGATCGTGCTCGTGCCCGGCAAGGGCGACGACCGCTACGCCAACTTCCCGATAGAGCGCTTCCGCGGGCTTCGCTGGCAACTCTACCCCGGCCTGACGGTGGCCGGCCCAGCGCCGGGGCTGACGAGGACCCTTCGCCGCTGGCAGCCGGACATCATCCACCTCGCCGGGCCGGCGGTCCTCGGCGCGCAGGCGACGGTCGCGGGACGCGCGCTGCGCCTCCCCCTGGTGGCGCACTATCAGACCGACCTGGCTACCTACGCCGGGTGCCACGGCCTCGGCTTCTTGCAGCCGGTCGCCTGGCAATACCTGCGCGCGATCCACCGGCTCGCCGAGCGCACCTACTGCCCCACCCCCACGGTCCGCCGCCAGTTGGGGGCGCAAGGTTTCCGCGACCTGGCCCTCTGCGCGCGCGGCGTGGACACCGTCGGTTTCCATCCCGACCGTCGCGGCGCCGCGCTGCGCGCCCGTATCCTGGGGCCGGGTGCCGACCCGACAACCCCGATCGCGGCCTACGTCGGGCGGCTCTCGCCGGAGAAGAACCTGGACGCGCTGCTGTCGATCGCCACGGCCCGGCCCGATCTGCCGCTGCTGATCGTCGGCGACGGCCCGGCGCGACCACGGCTGGAGGCGGCGCTGGCCGGCAAGCGGGCTTACTTCACCGGCGAGTTGCGCGGGGCCGACCTCGCCGCCGCCTACGCCTCCGCCGATTTCCTGGTCTGCACGTCGCTGACCGAGACATTCTGCCAGGTGGCGCAGGAAGCGATGGCCTCCGGGCTCCCGACGGTCGGCTTCCGGGCGGGCGGGGTGCAAGATGTCGTCCTCGACGGCGAGACCGGCTTCCTCTGCGCGCCCGACGACGAGCGGGCCTGGCACGCGGCGGTCGGCACCGTCGCCGGGAACCCGGCCACCCGCCAGCGCCTGGCGCGACGCGCGCGGGAGGTGGCCGAGGGGCGCACCTGGGCCAGTGTCTTCGAGCGCCTGCTCGGCGAATACCGGGAGATCAGCGACACCTACCGGTTGTCGCAACGGCGCGGGCGCGGGATCAGGATCGCCCGCCGCTCGGCGCTGGCCGAGCGGCGCTAAGTACCCCGTCAGGATCGCGCGGCGACGGCGAGCACGACCGTGAAGGAGGCGTCCATGGGCGCGGCCGATCTCCACATCCACACCACCTACTCCGACGGCGCGCCGACGGTGCAGGCGGTACTCGCGGCGGTGGCCGCGCGGCGCGACCTCGCGATCATCGCCATCACCGACCACGACACGATCGCCGGGGCGCAACTGGCGCGCAAGCTGCTAGCGGAGCGCGCGTACCCGTTCGAGATCATCGTCGGCGAAGAGATTACCTCGCGCGAGGGGCATGTCGTCGGCCTCTTCCTGCAGGAAGTGGTCCCGCCGGGATTGAGCGCCGCCGACACGATCGCGGCGATCCACGCCCAGGGGGGGCTCGCCTTCGCCCCGCACCCGTTCTTCAACGATCGACCCTGGCGGGCACGGCGCGCGATGGACAGCGTCGGGGCGTTGGCGGGCAGCCTCCCGTTCGACGCGATCGAGGTCGATAACAGCACCCCCTGCCTCGAATGGGCCAACGCCCGCGCCCGGCGTTTCGCCGCGCGGCACGACATCCCGGCGCTCGGGGCCTCCGACGCGCACATCGTGGCGGCGATCGGCAAGAGCTACACGGTCTTCCCCGGCACCAATACTGCCGATCTGCGCCGCGCGATCGTGTCCGGCACCTGCCGGGCCGTGACACATCCGTACCACGCCACCGAACTCCTGGGCTACTTCCGCTTCTGGCTCGGCTACGGGCGACCCGCGCGCGCGACGGACGCGACGAAGGCGGGGAGCGCCGCCGCGCGGACCCTGGCGAGCGAGTGAAAGCCTGGGCAGCGCGGGAGCGGTGGCGGGCGTGGACCGCGCCCCAAGCCTCGACGCCCGCCCTCCCGGCACCGCGCGCGATCGCGCGACCGTTGCGCGTCATCGCCTGGCCGGCGTTCATCAAGCGGCGGCAGAATCCCTATAACGCCCTCCTCTACGGGCGGCTGGCCGAACTGGGCGTGCGCGTCGATGACTTCTACCCCCAGCGCCTCCTCTTCGGTCGCTACGACATCTGGCATCTCCACTGGCCCGAATCGATCCTGAACCTCCCGCGACCGTGGCAAGCCCTCCCCCTGGCGCTGATTCTCCGCTTCTTGCTGCGGGTGGCGCGGGCGCGCGGGATCAAAGTCGTTTGGACGGTCCACAATCTGCGCTCCCACGAGGGGCGCTACCCGCGTGCGGAGGCGCAGCTCTGGCGCGCGATCCTCGGTCGCCTTGACGGCTTCATCGCGCTGACCGAGGCGGGGCGCGACCTCGCGCAGCGGCACTTCCCGGCGCTGCGCCACTGCCGGGGTTTCGTCATTCCGCACGGCCCCTATCGCGCGGCCTACCCCGATACGATCTCGCGCGCGACGGCGCGCGCGGCTCGGGTTGCCCGTCGAGGCACGCATCATTCTCTCGCTGGGACAGATCCGCCCGTACAAGAATCTGCCACATCTCGTCCGTACCGTCAGGCAACTCGCCGATCCCGACATCCATCTCGTCATCGCCGGGAATCCGAGCGACGCCGCCACCACCGTGGCGGTGCGCGCGGCGGTCGGCGGCGACCCGCGCGTCCACCTCCACTGCCGCTTCATCCCCGCCGAGGAGTTGCAGCTCTACCTCCGCGCGGCGGACCTCGTGGTCCTGCCCTATCGCGAGATCCTCAATTCCGGCAGCGCGATCCTCGGCCTGTCGTTCGCCCGCCCGATCCTCGTCCCGGCCCAGGGGGCGATGTGCGAACTGGCTGGTCGCGTCGGCCAGGAGTGGGTGCGCACCTACCCCGGCGACCTACAACCGGCCACGATCCGGGACGCCCTCGCGTGGGCGCGCGACACCCCACGCGACCCCGCGACCCTCTTCGCCGAACTCTCCTGGGAGTCGATCGCGCGGCAGACGTTGCTCGCGTACCAGGCGATCAGCGGCGACCGTCACGGACGCTGACGCCCCGCTTACGTGGCGATCCCCACCATCACCCGCCGGGTTGAGCGAGTCCCCCCCGCTTCATGGCCCTTTGCCTCAGCAGCGGCGGGGAGGGATCCTCCAGCCACAGAACGAGCGGCGCCAACAGCCCAAATCAAGACACCTGTTATGTCGCGCGGCGTCGCCGCGAATCTGCTATACTGCTCGCCACGATGACAGCCCCTGTGGTCGTACCCCGTTGCTTTGACGGGGCGTCTTCCGTTAAGTGCAGCTCGAGATACCGCTCAGAAAGGTCTTTACGCCGATGGTCGCGCCTCCGATGGCCCAGCCCCTACCCGATCTCCTCCCGCCCGGGCGGTCGCGCGGTCGCGCGCCACGGGGCGAATTCGGCGGCGTGCGACGCACGCTGCGGCGGGCGGGCTGGTTGAGCGGCAGCCTGGCCCTCCTCACACTGGGGGGTAGCGCCACGCTCGCCCATCTCGTCACCCGCCCGCGCCACCTGCGCGCGATCCGCACCCGCGAGATCGACAGCTCGATCGAGGAGATCACCTTCGCCACCGAGGACAATCTGACTCTCGGCGGCTGGTACCTGCGTCATGAGGCACCGCGCGATCTGCTGATCGTCTGCCACGGCTACGCGATGAGTCGGCACGAACTGCTCGATCTGGCGCGGGAGTTGCGGGAACGCGGCCACGCGGTCCTCCTCTTCGACTTTCGCGGGCACGGCACGAGCGGCGGTCGGCGCTCGACGATCGGCTACCGCGAGGCGGGCGACATCATCGCCGCGCTCGACTATATCCAGGGTCGCCCGGAACTCGCCGGGTTGCCTGTCGGGGTGGCAGGGATCTCGATGGGCGGCGCGGCGAGCCTGCTCGCCGCCGCGCGCGAGCCGCGGATCGCCGCCGTCGCCGCCGACAGCAGCTTCGCCGCGCTCGCCGAGACGGCGGCGGGCAGCCTGCGCGAACTCTGCCACGCCGCCGCGGTGCCGCTCAGCCCGCTGATCATCCGCTTCGGCGAGTTGCTCACCCGCGTCCGCATCGGGATCAATCGCCCGATCGACGCGATCGCCGCGATCGCCCCCCGCCCGGTCCTGATTATCCACGACAGCGAGGACACGTTCGTCCCGGTCCGCAACGCTTTCGCCCTGCACGACGCGGCGGGCGAGCCGAAGGCGCTCTGGGTCCGCCCCGGTCGGGGCCACGCCTCGCTCTGGGCCTGCTGTGCCGCCGAGTATGTCGAGCGCCTGGATCGCTTTTTCACCCAGGCGCTCGGCGTGACCGTACCAAGCGCGGTCTGACCAGCGCAACGGCGCGGGCGGGGCTACGGCCCCGCCCGCGCCGCGACCCACTCGCGGTCAATGCTCGATCGTCAGTCACCGATCAGTCATACACCCACATCATGTCCCACATTCAACGATCAGGAGATACGGCGACGCGGCTCCTCGCGCTCGGGCGATCCCACACCCGAGTCGCGCCGCCCGAGGCGCGGTGCCACCAGCGGCAGCCGCGTCAGCAGCGCGATATTGTCATCGGCGGCGAGACGGTTATGCCGCTCCAGGTCGCAGCCGAAGCACCGGTGGATGATCACCGGCTCCCCGCCCGGGCGATCGAAGCGCGCGACCGGGGCCATCGTCGCCCCGCAGTCACTCCCCCGGTCGCCCGGTCGCCGGTCATCCACATGCCGCGAGTGGAGACAGGCGGGGCAATGGTTGCGATGCCGCCCCCCGCCGACCGTCGGGCCGACGAACGCGCGGCAATGGCGGCACCGAAACTCCTCGGTCCCCTGCCGGGCGGCACGAGTCGGCCCGCGCCGCCCGCCCGCCCGGTGGCTGGGGCGGCGCTCGGGGTCAACGACGCGCGGGGGACGCTCCCGCGCCCGGCGCTGGCGGTTCGCCTTGCGGCGGGGCCAAGGTGTGCACTCGTCGCACTCCTGATCATCCTCATCGGGCCACAGCTCGTCAGCATTGTCGTGGGTCGTGTGTTTGTTCATGTGGGTGTCGCGCGCCATCGTGCGTGCCTCCGCTCGACCGCCGCACGCGGTCGTTCATCATCAAAGTGACGAGGGAGATCGGCACACGCACATTTCCGGTCTTTGACACGCTGTCCTACCTTTCTCTCAGCACTGGCGCGGCTTCGCCCGGCCATGTGCCATTCGTTCCGCCCAACCACGGTCCGTAGCAGTCGCGGGCGCGCAAAAAAACCGAGGACACGGGGCTAATCCCGTGGCCTCGGTGGGGGCAAACGCGGCGCTCCCCGGTCGCGCCCGGCCTCTAGCCAGGCGCGACAAAGCCACAGGGGCCGTGGCACCTGCGGACCGGGCGTGAGCGCGAGAGGGGGAGAAACGGAGGGAGCGAACCGCGCCGAGAGTACACCGGCGAGTCGGTTGCCCGTTCCGTCTGGCTACGCGCGCCGATCACGGGCGCGACAGCGCTCCGTGCGGCGAACGTCCTTGTTGAGGGTCTGCGCTACCGCACGGTCGGCCCGGCAATCACGGCCAGGGACCGGCACAGCACAGCGATCATGGTCTTCAAAAACACCCGCCCTTCTATTACCGTTCTACAGGAATAACTCACGAATGCTTCGCTCCAGAGGCTCTTGGCGACTCAAGCCGCCGCGCACCTCACCCGCTCGTCTGGAGCGTCGATCGCCCGGTGGCGAGGGCGTAGCCCCAGGCCGAGACATCGGGTGCCTCGTGCCCCAGCGCGCCGAGGATCGTGCAGATCTGCGCGCGGTGCTCGCTCGCGTGGTGCAGCGCCTGGGTGACGAACACCCCGGCCCGAATGGCGAAGACCGCACCATTGTCGCCACGCCCCTCGCCCAGCCGCTCGCTATCCACCTCGCCCGCGAGGAACTGCTCCCAGGAGCGGGCCAGTTCGGTCGCGCGCTCCGTCAGCACAGCGAGCCCGGCCGACTCCCCTTCCTGCGGGGAATACGCGGGCCGTGTGCCGGAGAGGCGGAAGAGATAGGACACCTCGGCATCGATCATGTGGCGCAGCGTCTGGATAATCGTGCCGTAGGTCCCCGGCACGGTGGCATTCAACGTCTGCTCATCCAGCCCCCGGCAGTAGTCCAGTACCCGCGCGGTCGCCCAGGCGTTGTGCCGGACCGGGTCATGCAAGCGGTGTCCCAACTGCGCCTCCTCCGACTGCGGCATTGCCGCGCCCCCGCGCGATGAGTCCCGTCGTGGCTCCCACGATATTTGTCAGACACCCTGCGGGGTGTCCAGGCCAGACCGCGCCCAGGCCGACATGACGCGCCAATGGGGACTACTCTATCGTCGCCGCTGGGTACGCACTATGGACCATCGATGGGAAAGCCCCTGTCCTTTCGGACATTGCCTGGCCCAATTCGGCGGCACCCCACCGCAGGGAGGCGATCCTATAGCCGATCGCGGCGGCGTGGCGGGGATCGAGTGGGGAGCGCGCGTCGGCACCGTTCTTGCACCGCCGATACCACCCGCCCAACTTGGGGCGTGAAGATGTTGCGGAGAAAAACGATGGTGACTGATCGCACCCTACCCGACGACCTCGCCTACGCCCGCGCGCTGACCTTCGGCGCGATCACCGGCCTGCGCTCGATGACCGGGCTCGCGGCCCTGGTCCTGGCGAGCCAACCGGAGCGGCCACACCCCTTCCTGCAAGAGGACGCCGCCCCGTGGAGTTGGCTCAGCTCGCGCGGCGCTCTCCTCGCCTTCGGGGCGGGCGCGCTCGGCGAGTACGTCGGCGATAAGTTGCCGATCACGCCCGGGCGGCTCCAGGCCGGCCCGCTCGGCGGGCGGGTCGCGTTCGGCGCGCTCGCCGGGGCGGCCTCCTGCCGCGCCGCCGGGGTCTCGCCGGCCGTCGGCGCCGCGCTCGGGGCATTGGGCGCACTTGGCGGATCGGCGGGCGGCTACGGCCTGCGCACGATCATCGGGCCGCGCCTCGGTCTGCCCGACCTGCCGGTCGCGCTGCTGGAGGATGCCGCGACGATCGGCGGGGCGTTCGGTCTGGTGAAAGGGGCGCTGGGCAAGTAAAGGGAGGATCGGGATCATCCGATATGCAAATGGCGACCCGATGTAGTCCTGCCCCGCACTGATCGCTACGCCCCTGCGCTGCCGATACCGCTGAGTGGGGGTGCAGCGGGCGGCCCTACCCCCGGCAGGGTCGGCAGCGTCAGGGTGAAGGTGCTCCCCACCCCCTCCACCGAGACCAATCCGAGGGTCCCCGCGTGACGGTCCACGATCGCCTTGCTGATGAACAGCCCCAGGCCCTGCCCGCTGCCCGTGTCCGACGCCGCCGAGCGCCCGGGGCGTCATCTCGCCGATTCGCTGCTGACGATCGACGTGACGGCGGAACTGGCTTGGCTGCACGACGAGGAGACGTGGCAACGAACAAGGTGCCACGCCAGGACCCTGGTGAAGGACGCAGACCTGCGCGTGGTCCTGATCGCCCTCCGGGCGGGGGTGCGGATGGAGGAACACCACGCGCCGGGCCGGATCACCGTCCAAACGCTCGCCGGTCGGCTTAGCCTCCGCGTGACGGGCCGGACAGTGGATCTGCCGGTGGGCCACATCCTGACCCTCGGTCCCGCCATCCCGCACGACGTCGAGGCGCGGGAGGAAAGCGCCTTCCTCCTCACCATTGCCTGGCCGACCTGATACGGAATCTTGTTAATCGCTTACGTTATGGCGCTGCTTCGCACGGGCGAAAGGGCGAATGTATAACGCAACGATGCAGACGGATTCCGTATGAGCCGGTATAGTCGGCTCAGATTGGCGCACCAGCGGAGGGCGGGGTTGCAGGCGATATGCCGAAACGGGCCGGACCAGTGGTCGTCTCCGCCCTGGACTGGAAGTATCTCCACCGTCGGCGGGGAGTAACGCGTCTAACCGAGCGGCATAGGGCGCCGCGCCCCGCCGACAAAGGTGCTGACCTCGCGGTAGCCGCAGTCGCGCGCCAGCGCGACCGCTCGGTCGAAATCGAGGCCGACATCCTCAGGCCGGTGGGCGTCGGAGGCGAGGCTGAGCGGCACGCCGCGCCGCGCGCAGGCGTGGAGGAACGCGGGCGCGGGATAGAGCTCGCCGACCGGCTTGCGCAGACCGGCGGTCGAGACCTCGACCGCCACGCCGGACGCCGCGAACGCCGCCGCCGCCGCCGCGTACAACGCCTCGACATCCAGCGCCGCCGAGGGCCGATGGCCCAGTACTTTGATCAGATCGGGGTGGGCCATGATCTGGAAGAGGCCGCTGCGCGCCGCCTGCCCCAGGAGCGCGAAATACTGTCGGTACATCTCATCCACATCGCGCCCATCCCACAACCCCTCGACGCCGAGCAGATCAAAACCCCACGGCCCGATCCAGTGGACCGAGCCGATCGCGTAGTCGAACGGCGCGCGCGCTAGGACCGCGCGGATCGCCCTCGCCGCGCCGGGGAAGAAGTCGGCCTCGATCCCCAGACGCACCGGCAAGCCCCGCGCCGCCGCCCCGCGCACCAGTTCGGTGTATTCGTTGAGCGACTGCCCGCCGCGCTCCGTCCACCAGCGCGCCGCGAACGCTGCAGTGCCGGGTGCGGGCGTCGCGACGGTGGGGGCCACGTCGGGGCTTACCGCCACCTCGCCCCACCACGCGCCATACGCCTCCTGCGCCTCGCGGAAGCGATAGATATGCTCGCTGATCCCGATCTCGGCGACGCCGCGCTCCTGGGCGACGACCAGGAACCGATCGAGCCATTCGGGCGTGAACGGTCCGCGTTCGAGATGCATGTGATAATCGACCAGCACCGTAGCCCCCTCCCCACGCGCCACCCCCCATCGCCCGGACGGGAAGTGTAGGGCTCGGGGCCGTCCCCGACCACCGCGCACGCAGCCGTCGCCGCGCGACACTATTGGCCGCGTGCCTCCCCCATCGGTGCCGGGGCCGCGAGGAGTGCCAGGGCTTCGGCGACCGTCAGGCGACGATACCACTCGACCGGCACATCCCCATCCAACAATCGCGCACGCTCGGCGCGGAGGCGCGCGCGCTCGCCCTCCCCGAGCGGTTCGAGGGCGTCGATGACCGCGCCGACGTAGCGTTCCAGCGCGGGATTCCCCGTCGCCCGGACATCGCGACCCCGCACCCGACCGTCCGCCGCGTAGGCGAGGGCGGCGCGCAGCCCGACGCTCGCGATCGTGGCGCGCTCGAACGTCGGCGTGCCGGGCGGGGCATCCTCGATCAGGAGATGGGTGATCGCCCGATCGTTGATCGCGCGCAGGAGGGCTTCGGGCTCGCCCGCCGGGACCGCGACCTCCTTGTGCTCGGGCCAGATGTCGAGCATCCCGTATGGCCCGACGGGCGCGCCGACGTGGAAGAGGTAATAGTCGGGATAGCGGAAAAATTGCTCGACGCGGGCGCGCTCACGGTCATAGAACGCGGTGATCGTCGCCCCGATCAGCGCGCTCGCCCCGAGGCCACCACCCGGCGAGCGCGCGACGATCCCCAAGCGGTCGCGCTCGCCGAAATCCGGGAAGACGGCGGCGAAGTCGGCGGGCCGATCATCGACAGTGAAGGCGAACATATCGCTGGTCAACTCTTCCGACGAGTGCATGCCGAACCCTCCTGCGCGATGCGATCGATCCCGCCGCCGATCATCGCGGCAGGGCGCGGGCGATCATAGCACGCGGGGAGGTGTCGGCGAACGGCGACGCGGGGCGAGAAGCTGCAACGGCGCGTCGGGAACCGGGCCGCGCGCGCGACCGCCGCCAACTTGCGCGCCCCCCCGACTCTTGCTATACTCCGCGTAACATTCGGGCGCGTAGCTCAGTTGGTTAGAGCGCACGGTTCACATCCGTGAGGTCACTGGTTCGAGCCCAGTCGTGCCCACCCCCGA
>CADCWN010000187.1 GCA_902806415.1 uncultured Thermomicrobiales bacterium
GAGCAACGCGCGTCCACCGCGAGCAGCCGCGGGTACGCCGACAGGCCGCAGCCGAAACGCCGGGCGTTCGCCAACTGCGGCGCGAGGTGCAGATCGGCCCACCCCGGCTCGTCGCCGAAGCAGAAGGGCCGGTCCCGGCGCCTGCCGGCCAGGGTCGCTTCCAGCGAAGCGAGCGCCAGCCCGACCCAATGGCGATACCAGGCGAGCACGTCGTCCCCGCCGGCGCCCAACCGCTCCGAAAGGTAGTTGCGGACCCGGTTGTTGTTGATCGGGTGGAGGTCGCTCGTGATGAGCTGCGCGAAGGCCCTGGCCTCCGCGCGATCGATCGGGTCGGCCGGCAGCAAGGCGGGTTCGGGGCGTGTCTCCTCCAAGTATTCAAGGATGGCCGTCGATTGGGCGATGATGCGATCGCCGATGCGCAGGGCCGGCATGAGCCCTTGCGGGTTGAGCGCGCGGTACTCGCCAGGCAGCAAGGCGCCCACGGCGACGTAATCGTAGGTGAGTCCCTTGAGGTGGAGCGCGATCCGCACCCGCTCGCCGGCCGAGTTCTGCCACCGCGTGTAGAGCCGCATCCTCTTCCTCGCCGCGACAGGGCTAATGCTCCACGGTATGGCGGGGCGTGCGGCATGGCGAGGCGACGGTGGCGCGGACGGTCGTGAATGCGGTCCTCATCGACAACGGTGCGGTCCTGCTTGCGAGGCGCAGCGCGCACCGCGAGGCCTACCCGGGGCTTTGAGCTTCCCCGGCGGCCATGTGGAGCCCCGCGAAACGCGGGATGCGGCCCTTGTGCGCGAGGTGAGGGAGGAGGTCGGCGTGGTGCCTACCGCGTGGAGGTGACTGCGAACGATCACCGACCCGAACGCCTCGGACGCCGATCCGGTCGTCTACCACATGTACGCCGTCGATGCTTGGGAAGGCGGCGAGCCCGTGGCGCTCGGCGACGAACACTCCGAACTCGGCTGGTTCAGCCCGCGGACCGCCGCCAACTTCCCCGATCTCGCGCTGGACGAATACCGGCAGGTGTTCGGGGAGGCGCTTGGCCTGCGCCCGCCGTGAGCTTCCATGCCTTTCGGCGTTCGACGGGCCGCGCCGTGCCTACCGCGCCGCCATCGACACCGTTTGGTGGACGAACCCGTAGCTCGGGTAGTTGGACGCGCCCCAGTCGTCGATCCGTGGGTACCAGACCCTCACCAGCGACCAGTCGTTGTTCGGCGAAACGTCCATCACCGGCTGGTTCCGCGCCACGCGCCCCCTCGCGGCGCCGGACGCCCAGTTGGCGTGGTCCACCCGGACCTCCCGCGCCGACACCACGCGCGAC